>VBIZ01000208.1 GCA_005880575.1 Chloroflexota bacterium
GCACGACGAGCCTCGGATCGATCGAACGGGGTCGCTGTCGTGTTGATCCCGAGTGACGCGAGGGCGGCGTCCTTTCTCGGACTGACCGCGAGGCTCGGATCGCTCCGGGCGCTGGATGCCTGCGGGATGGGAAGATCGAGCGCGACCTCGACGCGTCCGGCGCGCAGCTCGGCAAGACGCGACGTGGGGTCGACCACCGGCCGGAGGACGAGGCCGGTGAGGTACGGCAGCTGTTTGCCGGCCGCGTCGCGAGCCCAGTACGCGTCGTTCCGTCGCAGCGTGAGGCCGCCGTCTGGCGCGAGCGAGCCTGTGGGAGCGACGAAGGGCCCTGTTCCGGCGGTCCCTCGTGCGATCGCGGCCTGCGGCGCGCCAAGGTGCGCGAGGAACGGACCGAACGGCACCCGCAGGTCGAAGCGAACGGTTCTCGGATCGACCGCCTGGACGCTCTGGACGGTGGAGGCATCGCCGAAGAGCGCGCGATAGGCGCGCGTCGTCCTTCCGCGATCGAAGCTCGCCGCAACGGCCGCCGCGTCGAGGGCGCTGCCATCGTGGAAGCGGACGCCCTCGCGAAGGGTGAACGTCCACGTCGCGCCGTCGTTCGCCGTCTGCCACGACGAGGCCAGCGCCGGTGTCACCTTCGACGTTGCCGGGTCGACTTCGACGAGCGTTTCGAAGATCTGGCGGATCGCGACGAGCGATGCCTCATCGCTCCAGGGATCGAGAGACGCGACGTCGGCAGCGACGGCAACCCGCAGGGTTCCGCCCGTGATCGCCGGAGTCGGAGTGGGCGTGGGGACGCTCGGGTTGAGCGTGCATGCGCTCAGGAAGACACCGATCGCGACGATGACCGCGGCCGTAGAACGCATCCGCCGGGGGACTATCTCGGCCAAGCGGCCGTCAGTGCGCCTTGAGCCTCGGGTCGAGAGCATCGCGGAGTCCATCGCCGATCAGATAGAGGCACAGCACCGTGAGGAAGATCATCGCGCCGGGCGTCACCACGAGCCACGGCGCCCGCGTCGCATAGCTCTGCGCGTTCGAGAGCATGTTTCCCCAGCTCGGCGTCGGCGGCATCACGCCGAGCCCGAGATAACTGAGGGCCGATTCCGCGAGGATGATCGTGCCGATGTCGATCGCCGCGAGAACGAAGATGAGCGGAAGGACGTTCGGCAGGATGTGTCGGATCAGGATGCGCGGCGTCGCTGCGCCGATCGTGCGCGCCGCCGTGATGAACTCGCGCTCGCGCAACGCGAAGGTCTGCCCGCGCACGAAGTTCGTCACGCCTGTCCAGAACAGCACGCCGATGATGAACGTGAGCGTGAGGGCGCTGGGCTGGAAGAGCGACGTGATGAGAAGAAGGAGAAAAATGATCGGAATGGAGTTCAGTGTCGTGATGAACCAAGTGATGACGTCGTCGACCCAGCCGCGCATGTAACCCGCGAGGAGACCCAGGCCGACGCCCAGCGTGAGATTCATGAGCGCGGCGACGAATCCGATGAACAGCGATACCTGTCCGCCGTAGAGGAGGCGCACCACCTGGCTCCGGCCGATCTCGTCCGCGCCGAGCATGTAGGCCGGCGGATCGAAGGTCGGCTTCGCGTAGGTGTGCAATAGGTCCTGATCCTGGTAGCCGGTGTGGAAGACGTACTCGGCGAAAAGCGGCGCGGCGATCGCGGCCAGCGCGAGCAGCAGAAGGACGAACGCTGCCCCCATCGTGAGGCGGTCGCGACGAAGGCTGTACCACGCGTTCGTCCAGAGGCCGGCGGAGGCCCGTTGCGGTGTCGGGGTGATGGGGACGACATCGGCGCGGGCGACCGTTGCCATCAGCTCAGACCTTGATCCGCGGGTCGACACGCGCGTAGGCGAGGTCACGCAGCAGGTAGCTGATCACCAGCATCGTGCTGGCGAACATGACGCCGGCCATGATCAGCGGGTAGTCCTTCCCACGGACGGCCGCGTACGTGAGCTGACCCACCCCCGGCCACGTGAAGACCTGCTCGACGATCAAGGCGCCGCTGACGAGGGCCGCGAGGATTCCGCCGAGGGCCGTCACAACGGGTATGAGCGCGTTGCGGAGCGCGTGGACGTACACGACCGTGCGCTCGCCCAGTCCCTTTGCGCGCGCCGTCCGCACGTAGTCCTGCGCAATGACGTCGAGCGTCTCGGTGCGGAGATAGCGCGAGTAGTTGGCGACGCCTGCCAGCGCGAGCACGAGCGCGGGGAGGAGGATGTGTTTCAAGCGGTCGGGGATGTCCCAGACGTCCTTACCGATGGTGAGCAGACCCTGGCTCGGAAGCAGATGCAGGTTCACGGCAAAAAGGATGATGAGGAGCAGCCCCATCCAGAACTGCGGGATCGCGTGTCCGATCACCCCAAAGAAGCGCACGGCGTTGTCGACCCAGCCGCCGCGGTTGAGTGCGGCGATCACACCGAGCGGCACGCCGATCCCGATCTGCAGCACGAGCGCGAGGACGGCGAGCTGGAGCGTCGCGGGGAGTCGTTCCAAAAGGAGAGCGAACGCCGGCTGGTTGTATTGAAGGGACTTGCCGAAGTCCCCGTGAAGCATGTTGAAGAGCCAGGTGACGTACTGGACCGGCAGCGGCTGGTCGAGTCCGTAGAAGTGCCGCAGCGCGGCGATGTCCGCTTCGGTGATGTTGGTCGCGCCGAAGGTGTAGAGGCGTACGGGATCGCCTGGCGAGAGCCTCGAGACGAGGAACACGATGATCGAGATCCCGAGCAGCGTGGGAATCGCGTACAGGACGCGCAGGATGATGTATTTGCGCATCGCTCCTCGGTGACCTCCGGCCTGCCGTGACCGGCGGGGCGCCCGGCTCGGGCGCCCCGCCGCGCGGGTGTAAGTCAGACCGCTGCTATTGCTTGATCCACCACTTCTCGACGTTCCACGTCGCGTCCGGGCTGAAGCTGCCCGGCTCGATGCCGCGGATCCGCTTGTCGGTGGCCAGGATCCTATTCTGCGAGAACCCGAAGTTGTACGGCTGGTCCTCGTTCAGGATCTTGTTTGCCTGCGCGTAGATGTCCTTGCGGACCGCCTGCGAGCAATCGGGGCCGCGACCCTGCACGATGAGCTTGTCCAGGTCGGGATTGTTGTAGCCGACGAAGTTGTTCCCCGCCTGGTCGGCTCGCGCGATGTTGCTCGAGTGCCAGATGCTGTACAGGTCCGGATCGTTGCCGAGCTGCCAGCCGATGATGAACGTCTCGATCTCGTTGCTCCCGGCATTCAGCTTCGGAACAAGCGTCGTGAAGTCCTCGACTTTCGGGTTGATCTTCACGCCGATCTTCTTGTATTGCTCCGCGGCCACCTGAAGGAAAGTCTCGCGGGTCTTGTTGCCCTGGTTGGTCACGATGGTCCACCCCAGGGTCTTGCCGTCCTTCGCGAAGAAGCCGTCGGAGCCCTTGGTGTAGCCCGCGTCCTTGATGAGCTGCTCCGCCTTGTTCGTGTCGAACTTGTAGTCGTTGTAACCCGTTGCCCCGGGGTACGCCCAGGAGACCGAGGGTGTGCTGTATAGCTGCTTCTCGCCGTGTCCGAGGACGACGGACTGGACGACAGTGGGTATGTCCAGGCCGTAGGCAAGAGCCTGCCGGATCCGCTTGTCCTGGAGGAACGGCACGTTCGGGTTGTTCAAGCGCCAACCGATGTAAACGTACCCGTTGTCCTTCCATTCGTAGACCTTCAGGTTGTCGGACTTCGACAGGTCGTCGTAGTCACCGGGTTGGACCGAGCCGAGTGTCAGCTCTCCCGTCTTGAGCTGCTGAGCCTGCACCGTCGTATCGGCGACGACCTTCTGCACGAACTCGTCGAGGTACGGCGCGCCGCGCCAGTAACCGTCGTTGCGGCTCAGGATGACCTGGTCGCCCCTGCGCCACTCCTTGAACTTGAACGGGCCGCTCACCGCGGTCGGGGCCGCGTTCTCTGATGCGGTGTCGATGTTCTTCGAGGGGTCGTTGTCGACGGTGTACTTACCGAAGACGTGCGCCGGGATCGGCGCTGCACCAAAGACCTGCAAGAGCGCGGGGCAGAAGGACCGCGTGAAGTGCACGCTGAACTTCTTGGGGTTGGCCGTGTCGATCGTGATGCCGGCGATCGCTGTCGCCTTCCCATCCTTGTAATCGTTGAACCCTTCGACGTCGGCCCAGTTGCTCTTCTGGGTCGTCAGCCTGCTGCGCGCGACGGCCTTCGCGCGGGCGAGAAAGTCCTCGGCGATGACCGGCTTGCCATCGGACCAGTTTGCTTTGGCATCGATCTCCCAGCTGAAAGTCTGGTTGTCGGCGCTCACCGTCCACTTCCCCATCCAGGGGATGGGGTTTCCCGTCTTCGGGTCGACATTGAGCAAGGGGTCGTACATGAGGCTCGTGACCTGTGTCGATGTCGCGTCGGTGCTGACCACAGGATTCAGAACTCGAATGTCGCTGACCGAGCCTCGGATGACCCGGCCCCCGGCGACCGGCGTCTCCTGCGTACTGCCGCTGCTGCTCGCGCTCGGTCCGCCGGTCGGCGCGCAGGCCGTGGCGATCAGGACCGCCGCCGCCGCGATGCCAAGCAGGGTTCGGTGCGTGCGCTGTTGCGTCATGCCCCTCGGTGGCTCCTTTCCCAATGCGGGTTTCGGCAGTCTAGGCAAAGCCCACGGGGACAGCCGAGCCCCGCCTGCTATACCGGCGTACGGCCGAAGTCGTTCGGACGATCAGCGCGGGTTAGTCGCCCGCCTGCTCTAGATGCCGGGGAAGTGGCACGCGGCCCAGTGACGGGGCTCGTGCTCGATGA
>VBIZ01000046.1 GCA_005880575.1 Chloroflexota bacterium
TCATGTCGCTTCACGAGGCCATGGACCGGCTGTTCAACGAAAGCGTCGTCCCGTCACAAGGCCAGGGCGCGGACGGATCGATCGCGCTTCCGGTGAACGTTCGTGAGGAGAAGGACGCGTACGTGATCACGGCCGCGCTACCGGGCGTGCGACCCGAGGACATTCAGATCGAGGCGACAGCAAACACCATCACGATCGCCGGCGAGACGAGCGACGAGCGAGAGGTCGACGAAGGCGAGTACGTGCGACGCGAGCGACGGTTCGGTCGCTTTTTCCGTCTGCTCGAGCTTCCGGTCGAGCTCGACGCCGACGAGGCCGAAGCGTCATTCGAGCACGGCGTTCTCACCCTTCGCGTACCCAAGAGCGAGGCGACCAAGCCGAAGCAGGTCCAGGTCAAGTCGCAGGGTTCGCAGCAGCAGCTCGCCGGAAAGTCGCAGCAGTCACAGCAGCCGCAATCGCAGCAGGCCAAGGCCGACGCGGGCCAGCAACCCAAGCGCGAGAGCGGAAACGGTCGCGACACCGGAAGCAAGCAGGAGACGCGCGAGCCGGTCTCGGCCGCGGGCAAAGGCTCCGGTGGCTCCGGTGCTGCAGGCTAGCCTCGTCGACGCGCGCGCCGACGACGGCACGGCCGCGCTCCTGGGGGCGCTGAGCTCGATCAGCGGTCTTGATGCCGTCGAGTGTCGCGAGGCCGAGCGAGAGGGCGAGACCTATGTGCTCTTTCGCTACGGGCGGTCCAATCGGGAGCTGAGTACGTTCGTGGCGCGGCTCGCTCCGACGATCCGGGCCGCCGCGCCCGGTCTCGACTTTCTCGTCTATCTGCAGTTTGTGGCCGGCGGCCGCGAGCTCCTCGCACGCATCGCCGTCCCGACCCGGGACGCGATCCGCCTGGCGACCGCGGTCCGCTCCGTTGGGACCGGTCCCGGGGCGAGCGTCCGATGACCGCTCAGGCGCTCGTCATGTCCCCGTCAGAAGTTCGGGAACGGTACGCGACCGAAGGCAGCGGTCGGATGGTCGACGACGTGCACGAAACCGCCAGGCGCTGTCTGGCCTGCGCCGGCAGCGCCTGGCTCGGGCTCTCCGCGCTCCTCGATCGCCTGGCGCCGATCCCCGATCGGCTGATCGTGACAATCGACTGCGCCGAGATCTGCGAGGTCACGGCGCGGAGTCTCATGCGTGGTTCGACGGAGATGCGGCGGATCTGCGCACTGACCGCCGCGATATGCGATCGCGCTATCGAGGCGGCGGAAGCCGAGCATGAGCTCGCGGACTTCGTCAACGTCGCCCGTCAGTGCGCACGCTCGTGCCGGGCCATTTCGGAGGAAAGTGATGACCGAGCTGAGTACGCGCAAGCGTGACTGGTGGCTCCTCGCGATCCGCGGCATCGCCGCGATCCTCTTCGGACTCGCGGCATTTGTCTGGCCAGGGCTCACGCTCGAGCTTCTGGTCCTGCTTTTCGCGATCTACGTCCTGGTCGACGGCATCCTGTCCGTGGCCTCTTTCCTGCGCCGCCCGGCCCAGCCGCTATCGATGCTCGCTGGGGGCGTCGTGAGCATCGCTGCCGGCGTGATCGCGATCCTGTTCCCGGGCCTGGCCGCGCTGTCCGTCGTGATCCTCGTCGCCGCGTGGGCGATCCTCGTCGGGGTCGCGGAAATCGCGCTGACGTTCCGTCTGCACGAGCGGTTGACGGTCGAGCTCTTGTGGGTGCTGGCGGGGATCGTGTCGATCATCTTCGGCATCGTGCTCATCGTCTTTCCGGCGGCCGGCACTCTCGCGCTGATCTGGTTCATCGGCGCGTACGCGCTCTTCGTGGGTGTGCTTCTCGTGATCCTTGGATTCAGCCTTCGCGCCGCAACGCCGAGTGCCGCGTAGCGAGCGACTGTCGAATACACCGCCCACCGCGGGGCGAACCGGACTGGAGGGTTCATATCGATGGCTGTCATGACCGAGGCAAAAACCGACCAGGAAATCCAGCGCATGGTCCTCGACGAGCTCAAGTGGGACGCACGCGTCCAGCCGAATGAGATCGGCGTCGCGGTGAAGGACGGCGTCGTTACTTTGACCGGATGGGTCGATAGCTACACCAAGAAGTGGGCCGCCGAGGAGGCGGCGCACCGAGTCAAGGGGGTTCGTGCCGTCGCGAACGACATCGAGGTCCGTATTCCCACGGCCGCGGAGCGCACAGACGCCGACATCGCGCTCGCGGTGACCCGCGCAATCGAGTGGGACGCGATGGTGCCACCCGACAAGGTGAGGGTCACCGTGTCGAAGGGGTGGGTCACGCTCGAGGGCGCCGTCGAGTGGCAGTTCGAGAAGGAGGCGGCGGAACGCGCGGCGCGCCGCATCACCGGTGTCCGTGGTGTCACGAATCTCGTTCGCGTCCAGCCGTCGATCCCGTCGCCGACGGACATCAAGCAACGCATCGAAGCCGCGCTGCTACGCGATGCCGAAACCGACGCGCAGCGCATCCAGGTCGAGGTGAGCGGTGGCACAGTCACACTTCGGGGGACCGTCCGGTCCTATGCCGAAAAGCAGGAGGCGGCACGAGTCGCGTGGTCAGCTCCCGGCGTCAAGGCCGTGGAGAACCAGATCCAGATCGCGCCCTAGCGTTCGATCAAACCAACCCCCGGTCTCGGGAGAGGGTCGTCAGAGCTGGCCTCTGCTCGGCGACCCTCTCCTTTTTTGTTCGCTCGCTCGCGATAGAGATCGCGAAGCGCTCCGATCTCGCCGCCGTGGTGCGGATCGTGGCTAGGGGAGCCCGATCTTCTTAGCGAACTGTTAGGCGACGCTTGCCGTGGGTTCACGTGCTCCTCTTAGAGTCGACCCGACAGACCGGAGGAACCGCATGATGATCACGCTGGCGCGCCCTCGTTACATGGTCGTCGTGGCGGCGATCCTGGCGACCGCGTGCGGAGGCACCGCGACACCCTCGATTGAGACACCGACGCTCGCCCCGACTGCCGCCGCTTCGGCTACGTCCGCGACCCCGTCGGGTGCGGCGTGGACGATCACGGACAAGTCGAAAGCGACGATTCGCGTCCGCGAGCAGCTCGTGGGCGTGAGCCTCCCATCCGACGCGGTCCTGACCGCGACCGGGGCGAAGGGGTCGTTCACGCTGAACTCCGATGGAACGTTTGCGTCGGGGTCGAAGATCACCATCGATCTCACGACCCTCTCGAGCGACGAGTCCGCCCGCGACAGCTTCATCAAACGCGACACGCTACAGGTCAACCAGTTCCCGACCGCGGAGTTCGTCCCAACGAAAACGAGCGGCCTCGCCGTGCCGCTCGCGACGAGCGGGACGTTCACCTTCACGCTGACCGGGAACATGACGATCAAGGGGAAGACCCATGAGGTCTCGTTCGACGTGACGGCGAAGCGCGACGGAGGCGATCTCACCGCGACCGCGACGGCGAACCCGAGCTGGAAGTTCGGCGACTTCGGCATGAGCGCACCGGCGGTCCCGCTCCGCGTGGTCAGCGTGACCGATGAGATCCGCGCGGCCATCGATATCGTCGCAACGGGACCAAAGGGGTAAGCCGCCGCCGGAGCTAGTTCGATTGTCGACCTCGAGGTATCAACTTGGCGTACCGCCGGATACCGAAAGGTGTCGTCGCGAGCGCACCGGTATTGCGCGAAGGCTTCGGCCCGTTAGCTTCGGCGAGTGGGATCGCGCATTTCAGCGCCGCTTCTTGTCGCGGCGATTGTTTTCAGCTCGCTGGCCGCGTGGCCGGCGTCGCGCGCCTTAGCCGCGTCGACATCGGTGGCGCCTGCCGCGGCGACGTGCGCGAGCAGCGTCGGCCCCGGGATCCCGCACCCGGCGAATCTCCCCGCCGGTGTCCAGGGATTCCACGCGCAGTGGTACGGACAGAGCGGGTACCCGACACTCTGCCTCGGCGAACGGTCGACAGCGACGGTCGCGTTCTATAACTCGGGCTCGCTTGGCTGGGTCCGGGGGCGCATGGGCGAGGTCGCTTACCTCGGCACGTGGGGCCCCGAGCCCGGACAGGACCGCGCCACGCCACTCGGCGGGGACGGCGGCGCGGGCTCGCCGACCACGGGATGGCCGCGCTACAACCGCATCGCGATGCAGCCGGCCGATTACGTCGGCCCGGGCCAGGTCTCCTGGTTCCAGTTCACCATCCAGGCGCCGACGACCCCGGGGTATTACCGCCTCTACCTTCGTCCGCTCATCGAAGGCGCGACCTGGCTCGAGGACTTCGGGGTCTTCTGGCTCGTCACGGTCCTCAATCCCGACGGCACGCGACCTGTGCCGCCGGAGACCGGGCTCGGCTACGGCTACCAGAGCGTGTCGACGGTGCGCGGATCCTTCAACGCGCACGTGATCAAGGAGCGCCTGTCGCAGGTCACGGTGAAGACGCTCACCGCGAACACCTCGGACTGTTTCAACAACTGTCCCGCGAAGCCGCTCGACCAGTACGCGAGCGAGAACAGCGCGTACGCGGGGATGAACGGGACGTACCTCTGCCCGCCTGACTACGCCCAGTGCGCCGGCAAGGTGAACTCGTACGACTACGCCGTGTACAACAGCAACCTAAGGCGGTGGATCAACTACAACGCCTTGAACGCGCAGAACGGCGGGCTCTTCTTCAACGGCGCGAGCACGAGCGTCTACCGACGGACGTACGTGTATTTCCAGAACCAGACGCCGATCACCGCGGCGATCACGAACTTTCCGCTGCTCGTCCAGAACGGGTCCGTGATCGACTCGACCGCGGAGCAGAACGGCTCGCAGCTCCTGAAGGGCACGAAGGGAGCCATCGGCGTGGACGGTACCTATATCTACCTCGTCATCGTCACGAACGCGACCGTCACCGACGCCGCCTACGTGCTGCAGGCGCTCGGTGCGCGCGATGCGCTCAACCTCGACGGCGGCGGCACCGCGGCGATGTGGATCGGCGGCACGTACAAGGTCGGTCCGGGCCGCTTGCTTCCCAACGCAATCGTTCTGACCAAGCCGTAGCGCCCACCTCCCGGCGATTTGACAGGCAGCCTAGAAATACATCGGCGTCAGCGTCTTGGGGAGGAAGAGATGGCAACCACGATCGTCGAAGAGGCGAAGGCTGTCCCAGAGTTTCTGCCGCGGATCATCGGCATTCTGAATGACGGGATGCTCTGTCTTGGGATCAGCATCGGTCATCGCACCGGTTTGTTCGACACCATGGCCGACGGGACTGGCGCGACGAGTGCCGACATCGCGAAGCGCGCCAGGCTCAATGAGCGCTACGTCCGCGAGTGGCTCGGCGCGATGGTGACAGGACGGATCGTCGATTACGACGCGGCTTCGCGGACATACAGACTCCCGCCCGAACGGGCGAGCTTCATCACGCGCGCAGCGGGGATCGATAACCTCGCCACCTACACGCAGTTCATCGCGCTTCTCGGCTCGGTGGAAAGCCAGGTCGTGTCGTCGTTTCGGCGGGGCGGCGGCGTCCCGTATTCCGAATTCGGAGACTTTCAGCGGCTCATGGCTGAGGACAGCTCGCAGACATTCGACGCGCGGCTCCTTCAGACGACCGTGCCACTCATCGAGGGGCTGACCGCACGGCTCGAGTCGGGCATCGATGTGGCTGACATCGGCTGCGGCAGCGGGCACGCGATCAACCTGATGGCGGAAGCCTTCCCGAAGAGCCGGTTCGTTGGCTATGACTTCTCGGAGGAAGGCCTCGCCGCCGGGCGGTCGGAAGCGAACGAGAAAGAGCTTCGCAACGTCCGATTCGAGTCGAAGGACGTGAGCGCCCTCGAGAGCATGGCCGCCTTCGACTTCATTACCAGCTTCGATGCGATCCACGATCAGGCGCATCCCGATCGAGTGCTCGCCGCGATCCACCGAGCCCTGCGACCGGGAGGCGTCTACCTCTGCGTGGACATCGCCGCGTCGAGCGACCTCGCGAACAATCTCGAGCACCCGCTCGGGCCCTTCCTCTACACCGTCTCGACCATGCACTGCATGACCGTGTCGCTCGCTCTCGATGGGCAGGGGCTCGGTACCGTCTGGGGCAAGGAGCTCGCGCTCGCCATGCTGGTCGACGCGGGTTTCGGACGAGTCGACGTGAAGCAGGTCGAGGGCGACATCCTGAACAACTACTACATCGCGTATCCGAAGTGAGCACACCCGCTGCCGCCACAAACGGTGGCGGCGGCGGTCAGTTCGCCGCGCGGAGCTCGAACTCCAGACGCTGGACAAGCGAGCCGTCGATCTCGAAGTTCCACGTCGTGTAGTTCGCGAAGATCCCCGGCGCCCTTGTGAGCGTTGTGATCCTGACGTTCTTCCCATCGACCTGCTCGTCGCGCGGCGTCTGCACCAGCTCGCCCGGGGCCATCCGAATCATCTGGCGAACACCCTCCTTGCCGTGGAAGGGCTCAGGCAAGCCAGGGAGTGTCACCTCGACGTCCTCGGCGCAAAGCGCAGCGGCCGCATCCGCGTTGCGATCCTGCACCGCCTGAACGAACGACCGCGCGACGTCGAGAGTAGAGTCCATGCCAGATAAGAGCGTAGACAAAGGGGGAGTCGGACGTGGCATATCCAGTTACGCACTTCGAGATCAACGCGCAGGACGCTCCGGCGACGCAAAGGTTCTACAAGGACCTCTTCGGGTGGGGCATCGACACCAACAACCCGCAGAGCTACGGAATGATCGACACGAAGACCAAGGGCACAGGCATCAACGGCGGCATCGGCGCGAGCCAGGACGGGCGGAGCTTTGTGACCTTCTACGTCGAGACGGATGATCCCGGTTCCATGCTCGACAAGGTCGAGCGTCTCGGGGGCCGCAGGGTCATGGAGCCGATGGACGCCGGCCAGGGCCTCATCTACGCGCTCTTCGCCGATCCCGAGGGCAATGTCATCGGTCTCGCGAAGATGGCCCAGGTCCAGAGACAGCAGGAGCAGCGGCAGCAAGAGCAAAAGACCCGCTCTCGCTCGAACGGAAACGGGAGTGCGCCGAAGGCTCGCGCGAAATCAGCTTCCGCGAAGGCTTCGCCGAAGCGCGCGGCGACACGCAAGCGTGCGACGGCAAAGAAGAGCACATCGACACGGGGCAAGCGCTCACGAGGTTGACCGGCCTGTAGCCCAGAACTAGCCTTACGCCGCCTTTCGGGGCGGAGAGATTGTCGCGGCGCTGTCCGCGTGCGGCGCCGCTATGGGGGAGGCGCGCCAATGGGCCATACGGTCACGCTCACCGTCAACGGGACGAGCTACACCCGCGAGATCGAACCAACGCTGTTGCTCGTCGAGCTCCTGCGCGAAACACTCAGCCTCACCGGCACGCACGTCGGGTGCGACACGAGCCAGTGCGGCGCGTGCACCGTCCTTGTGGACGGTCGGGCGACGAAAGCCTGCACGATGCTCGCGGTCCAGGCCGATGGCGCGACCGTGATCACGGTGGAGGGCCTCGCGAAAAACAGCGAGATGCACCCGATCCAGCGCGCGTTCGCAAAAGAGCACGCGCTTCAGTGCGGCTTCTGCACCCCCGGCCTCATGATCACGGCCGTCGATTTCCTGGAACGGAATGCGTCGCCGAGTGACGCGGAGATCCGTCACGCCATCGAAGGCAACCTCTGCCGCTGCACCGGCTACCACAACATCGTGAACGCGATCCGTTCCGCGTCAGCGGAGATGCGCCAGACGGCCGGCGTCCGACCCAAGGTCGCCGCGGAGGTGAACCGATGACCGCCACAGCCAATCCCACCTACATCGGCGCGCGCGTGGCGCGCAAAGAGGACCCGCGCCTCATCACCGGCGAGGGGACCTTCACCGACGACGTGATGCTGCAGGGGATGGCGTATCTGACCCTCGTGCGCAGCCCGCACGCCCATGCACGGATCCGCCGGATCGACACGGCGGCCGCGAAGAAAGAGCCCGGCGTGGTCGCCGTGCTCACCGGCACGGATCTCGAAGCGACCGGGATGCTGCCCGTCTTCATCACCGTCCCGAGCATGAATGGTTCGAAACACATGCCGATCGCGACGGACAAGGCGCGCTACGCGGGCGACGCCGTGGCGGCGGTCGTCGCCGACTCGCGCGACGCCGCGAAGCGCGCCGCGGACCTCATCGCGGTCGATTACGAGCCGCTTGCGGTCGTGGTCGACGCGTCCAAAGCCCTCGAACCGGGCGCGCCGATCGTCCATGAAGAGCTTGGGTCGAACCTCGTGTTCACGTACCCGGTCAAAGGCGGCGACGTCGACAAGGCATTCAAGGACGCCGAGGTCAAAGTCAGTCAGCGGATCGTGAACCAGCGTCTCATTCCGAATGCGATGGAGCCGCGCGCGGTCGCGGCCAAGTTCGAGGCGGGCGAGCTCACGCTCTGGAGCAGCACCCAGATCCCGCACTTCGTGCAGCTCATCGTCGCGCTCAACCTCGGCCTCGGACAGAACAAGGTGCGCGTGATCGCGCCAGAGGTCGGCGGCGGCTTCGGCAGCAAGCTCCAGGTCTACGCCGAGGAGCTCCTTGTCGGTCACCTCGCGAAGACCCTCGGCCGTCCGGTCAAGTGGACGGAGGAGCGGCGGGAGGGATATCTCGCGACGATCCATGGCCGCGACCATGTCTCAGATGTCGAGCTCGCCGCGAAAAAGGACGGCACGATACTCGGCCTCCGCGTGCGGACGGTCGCGAACGTCGGCGCATACCTGCAGGCTTTCGCTCCAGGCATCCCCACCATCCTCCATGTCTTCATCGTCCCCGGGCCGTATCGCATCCCCGCGTTCGACTACGAGATGCGCGGCGCCTACACGAACACGACGCCGGTCGACGCCTACCGCGGCGCGGGCCGACCCGAGGCTGCGTTCCTGATCGAGCGGATCATGGACCGGCTTGCGGACGAGATCGCCATGGACCCCGCCGAGGTCCGGCGCAAGAACTTCATCTCAAAGGATGCGTTCCCGTTCAACACCATCAGCGGCATCACCTACGACAGCGGCGATTACGCGCCGGCCCTGGACCGCGCCCTCGCGATGGCCGACTACAAGGGCTTCGAGAAGCGCCGCGCCGAGGCGAAAGCGCGCGGCAACTACCGCGGCATCGGCATCTCGAGCTACGTCGAGATCTGCGGGCTCGCACCATCGAAGGCAAACGCCGCGCTCGGCGTCGGCTGGGGCGGCTACGAGAGCGCTCGCATCCGCGTGCACGCCACCGGCGCCGTGCAGGTCTTCACCGGTACGTCTCCGCACGGGCAGGGTCACGAAACCTCGTGGGCACAGATCGCCGCGGACGCGCTCGGCGTCAGCCCGGACGACATCGAGGTGCGTCACGGAGACACATTCGAGTCACCGGGCATGGGCGTCGGAACCTTCGGCAGCCGAAGCCTCGCCGTGGGCGGCATCGCCGTTCACAAGGCCGCCGAGAAGGTCCGCGAGAAGGTCGTGCAGATCGGCGCACACCTGCTCGAAGCGTCGCCCGCGGATGTCGTGGTCGAAGGCGGGAAGGTCTTCGTCAAAGGTGTCCCCGAGAAAGCGAAGAACTTCGGCGACATCTCCATGGCGGCATATCTCGCGAACAACCTTCCGGACGGCATGGAGCCAGGACTCGAGGCGACGGTCTACTACGACCCACCGAACTTCACGTTCCCATTCGGCACCCATATCGCCGAGGTCGAGATCGACGGCGAGACCGGCGCAGTCCAGATCGTCAGGTACTCAGCCTGTGACGACTGCGGCAGGCAGATCAACCCGATGATCGTCGAGGGGCAGCTCCACGGTGGGATCACGCAAGGCATCGGGCAAGCGCTCTACGAGGCCGCCGTCTACGACAATGAGGGGCAGCTTCTCTCGGGAAGCATGATGGAGTACCACGTCCCGTCCGCCGAGGACGTGCCGGCGTTCGCGCTCGACAACACCGTCACGCTCACGAACACCAATCCGCTCGGCGTGAAAGGCATCGGCGAAGCGGGCACGATCGGCTCGACGCCCGCTGCCGCGAACGCGGTCATCGACGCGCTCTCCCCGCTTGGGATCAAGCACATCGACATGCCGCTCACATCGGAGAAGATCTGGCGGGCGATCCGCGCCGCCGGGGAGGGACGGCGATGATCACGCACCCGTTCACCTATCAGGCCCCGTCCACGCTCGAGGAAGCGGTCGAGGAGCTCGGCCGGAGTGGCGATTCGAAAGTGATCGCGGGCGGTCACAGCCTCCTGCCCCTGATGAAGCTCGGGCTTGCGCAGCCCGAAGCGCTCATCGATCTCCGTCGCATTGCCTCGCTCCGCGCGATCCGCACCGAGAGCGATGGGACCATCGTCATCGGCGCTCTCACGACCCATCGCGACATCGCGCATGACCCGATCGTGCGTGCGAAGCTCCCGGCGCTCGCGGAGGCCGCGGGCGCGGTGGGCGATCTCCAGGTCCGCGCACGGGGCACGATCGGCGGCAGCATCGCGCACGCCGACCCGGCCGCGGACGAGCCCGCGCCGGCGCTCGCCTACGACGCCACCATCCGCGCCGTCGGGCCAAAGGGCCGCCGCGACATCAGGGCGAGCGACTACTTCAAGGGAACCTTCGAGACGGCTCTCGCGGACGACGAGATCATCGCGGAGGTCCGGTTTCCGGCGCCGGCCGGCCGCAGCGGCAGCGCGTACGAGAAATTCGCTCATCCCGCGTCCGGATTCGCTATCACCGGCGTCGCCGCGCTCGTCACGCTCAAGGCCGACGGGGGCATCGAACGCGCAGCGATCGGGGTCACCGGAGCGGCTGCCGCGGCATATCGCGCGACCGCCGCGGAGAAGGCTCTCGCCGGCACGAACGGCGACGCCAAGGCGATCGCGGCGGCGGCCGCAAAAGCCTCGGACGGCATCGCCGCCCTCTCCGACCTCGCTGCGTCGTCCGACTATCGCAAGCACCTCGTCACCGTCTTTGCGAAACGGGCGATCCTGCGCGCGGTGACGCGCGCGAGGGCCTGACCGAAGAGATCTCATGCTGCGCCGGTGCCGTAACGGCGCCGGCGCAGCCTGTCCATGGCGCTCGTAGCATCGGCACTCGTGGGTACGCCTCTTCTTCCCCCGATGTCGTCGGTCGAGGAGGTCGCCGCCGCGCTCGAGCGCGAGCGATACGTCGCCGACCGTTCCCTCGCGGTAACCCTCTTTCTCGCGCTTCGCCTGGGGAAGCCGCTCTTCGTCGAGGGCGAGGCAGGTGTCG
>VBIZ01000047.1 GCA_005880575.1 Chloroflexota bacterium
CTCTTGGTCAGATTGAGCGTGATCGTTTCGCCGTCCGCCGATGCGTCCGCGAGCATGTCCTCGCCGACGATCACGTCGCGGCCGAGCAGTCGCCGGGTGCTGACCACGAAACCGGTGATGCGCTCCGTCGCCGGATCTACGAGAACGCGATGGATCTTCCCGGCCTCGTCCCCGTCCTTCGTCCTGATCTTCGCGTTCAGATCGATGCGCATCGCGTCCCCCAAAACGGCCACCCTGGCCGCTTCCCCCGCAGCATGCCGCGAGCCATCGAAGCTCCTGGCTCAGTACGGCACATCCACGTTACCGCCTCGACGCACGCCTGTGCCTTCGAGAAGTGCGGGTAGCCCCCGCTGCTCGCCGCGCAGCGCGTCCAGCAGCTTGAGCGCCTCGTCCACGGTCAGATCACGACGAAAGCTGGTGAGCGCGCTCTGGACGGACTCGGGCTGGGTCGGGCCCGACGACCCGGTCGCGTCCGGTACCGGAGTCCCCGCCGGGGTGCCCGACGCGGCGGCGGGCGCCGTCGGCTGCGGCGATCCGCCCGGCTGTTGCCGCCCGGAGGGCGCTGTCGAAGCTCCGGGCGAGCTCGACGCCGATGCCGGCCTCTGCGACCGGATGGTGCCGAGGATGCGATCGATGACTTCGATGTTGAACTTCGCATCGCGGTCATTCGGGTCGAGACGCAGGGCTTCGACATATGCCGCGCGCGCGTCGAGGATCCGTCCCAGCCGGAAGAGCGACGTGGCGCGGTCGTAGAAGGCGATCGCGCGGGTCCGCCCCTTCGCCGTGTCGATCGCACGGCTGTACTCGACGAGCGCCCGGTCGTGCTCGCCCGTGGCGGCGACCGCGTTCCCGAGATCGATCGATATCTCGGGCGCGGCCGGACGCTTCGCCTGGAGATCGCGGTACCGAGCGACGGCGCCGGCAGGATCGCGGGTGAAGATCTGGTTCGCGGCGTCGAGCTGGTCCGCGATCGGATCCTGCGGCCCGCACGCCACGACAAGAAGGAGCAGCCCGGTCGCCGAGGCGATGAGGCGCCGTCGGGGCGCGGCGCGTCCGCGTGGCACGCGCGGCCGAGGCATGGGACGGCGCTCGCTGATGAGCCAGTCGGCGACGAGAAGGACGACGGCCAGGCCGAGGAAGAATTGGTACCGGTCCTCCGGGCTGACTCCGCCTTCGGTCGCCGCGACCGCCGGGTCGATCGCGCGCAACGCGTCGCTCAGGGTCTTTGCCGCGGTGTCGCCGTCGTACCGGACGTACCGTCCGCCGCCGGCGGCAGCGAGGCCGGTGAGCCGCGCTTCGTCCAAGCGGCTCGTGACCTGCGTGCCGTTCGCGTCGACGAGCATCTGCTGGAACCGGCCCTGGCTGTCGTAGACCGGGACCGGCCCGCCCTCCGGCGTGCCGATCCCGAGGGTGAACACGTGGAGCCCCCGCGCGAGATATGAGTCGAGGGGCGGCAGGTCTGGTGCGGGATCCTCCCCGTCGGAGATGACCACGATCGCCCGCGTACGAAGGTCGCCCGTCTCGGCGGTCGGGAACTGCGCGGCGGCGCCCTGAAGGGCAATGCGGAGCGACGACCCCGGCTGGACGCGGAAGCCGTGACCGGACGTATCGAGAGCCGGTCCCACGATCTTCGTCGATGCCGTGAGCGGGTAGCGAAGGGCACTCGAGCCCGCGAACAGCGTCAGCCCGACCCGCCCGCCGCTCAGCTGCTGGCCGAGGAGCTCGATCGCGCGCTGGGCCGAGTGGAGGCGATCGATATCAACGTCGCGCACCGCCATGCTCTGCGAGACATCGAGGGCGATGACGGTGTCGAGCCGCGAGGTCGCGGCCCGGCGCGGGACCTCTCCGATCTGGGGACCGACGAGCGCGAGGACCACGAGGAGGCAGGCTGCCCCCACGAGGATGAGCTTCGCGACCTGCAGCGCCGGATCGGCCGAAACGAGGCGCGCACCGGGACCGGCGAACGCGGCGAGTGCCCGGCGCCGGCGGACGAGCGCGACCGTGCATAGGGCGACGATCAGTCCCGCCGCGATGAGGAGTGGCGCGAGCTCCGGATGCGCGAGCGCGATCTTCACGGGGTCCTCCGGAACAGGGTCGCCGCAAGGGCAAGCTCGACGAAGAGCGCCGCGATCCCGAAAGCTAGGAAGCCAAGGTGCGCCTCCTGGTAATCGATGAAGTCACGCGTCCCGACGTGGGATTTCTCCAGCGACTCGATCTCGCGATAGACCTCGGCCAGTGAGTTCTCGTCGGAGACGCTGTAGTAGTGGCCTCCGGTCTGCTCGGCGATCTTCCGCATGAGCTGCTCGTCGACGGTGTCGGAGCTCTGGTCCTTGTCGGCGCTCGCGGCGAGGGTTATGGCGCCGATCGTGTAGACGCGGACCCCGAGGAGCTTCGCCATGTTCGCGGCGTCGAGCGGCGTGATGTCTCCGCCGTTGTTCTCGCCGTCGGTGAGGAGGATCACGACCTTGGACTTCGCGTCCGAGTCGCGAAGCACGTTGATGCCGGTGGCGAGACCCGTGCCGATCGCCGTTCCACCGGCGAGTGTCCCGGTCTCGATCGGGTCGACGAGCCTCTGCGAGGCGGCGTAATCGAGCGTCGGCGGACCGAGGAGGATGGCCTCTCCGCTGAACACGACGATGCCGACACGGTCATTCCGAAGGCCGCCGAGAAAGTCGTTGACGACCCGCTTGACCGCGTCGATCTTCGCGGAGCCGCCGAATCCCCGCTCGGACATGGAGCCCGACGTATCGAGGGCCAACACGATGTCGATCCCCTCCGCGACGGACTCGACCGAAGCGCGCACGATCTGCGGCCGCGCGAGCGCCACGATGAACGCGACGAGCGCCGCGACGCGAAGGAGGACGAGCAGCCAGCGCCGGCGCACGCGCCAGACCGGCGGCCCCGCGGGAACGAGCCCGAGCGACGGAAAGAGGACCCCCGTCCCCGGCCGTCGCGCTCGCAGGAGATTCACCACGAGGCCGCCGGCCACGACGAGCAGCAGTGCGAGAAGCCAGGGGTCTTCGAAGCGGAGCGAGGTGATGTCGTTCATGACGGCTGGCCCTTCATGAGCTCGTACTGCTCGGCGACGGCCGCGCGGCGCATCGCGTCGAGCGCCGAGCGGACCGCGTGCTGCGCCCGCGCGGGATACGAGACGGCTTGATGGAAGCGAGCGCTCTCGCCCTCGCGCAGGATCTCGTAGATCGTCGCGATCTCGGTGCGATCGATCCCCGCGCGGAGCATGTCCTCGCGCAGCTCGCGCGGCGTGCGCTCCCCCGCCGACAGCCCGAAGCGATCGCGCACGTAGCTGCGAAGGGCCTTCGATAGCAGCGCGTAGTGCTCGGCGTAGCGGCCCTTCTCGGGCAGGCCTAAGGACGCGACCCGGTTCAGCTCGGCGAGCGCACGCTGCGCGGGCGTGAGCAGGACCTCGTCCATGTCCGCCTTCGGCGGGCCGGCGGTGCGGCGCGTTCGGACGATGAGGAGCGCGAGGACCACGAGCACGACGAGGGCGAGCGCGACCTGGACCGCGAGCTGCGGGATCTGCGCCGCTGCGGTGGGAAGCCGGAGCTGGGGCTTCGCCGGCTTGATGTCGCCGGTGGCCTCACCGGGTTGAATGACGCTCGTTACGACGACCGGAATCTCCGCGGTCGGGGCCACGCCGGGCACGCCCGCAGCCGACTGGTAGGCCACGCTGATCGGCGGGAAGACGACGTCGCCGACACGGAACGCCGTGATCCGGTAGCGGAAGGTGTAACGCGTCCGGCCGCCGGAGACCTTCGAGACCTGTGGGGGCAGCGCCTCGAGCACCTCGAACTCGTCCATGATCCGGCCGACCCCACTGTCGGTGATGCGATAGCCCTGGTCGGTTTCCACGACGAGCACGAGCGCGATCGGATCGCCGATCGTGATGCCGCGCTTGTCGACCGAGGCGGCCACGTTGACCGGACCGTCGGCGGCGGCCGGCGACGCCAACAGGACGAGGAAGAGGGTCGCGGCCGACAGCACGCGCATCAGTTGCGCCTCGATCGGGCATTGAAGAGCGCGAGCAGCGCCGGCACATACGGCCGCTCCGTCGAGAGCTCCACGCGGTCGACCCCCATGCGGCTGAAGGCCCGGAGCCGCTGCGCCCGGCGCTCTCGCGCGGAGCGCGCGAACCGCTCGCGAACTGCCGGATCGGACGTGTCGACGTAGCCGACCCGGCCGCTCTCGGCGTCCTCGAGCGCGACGAGCCCGACCGACGGGAGCTCTACCTCGCGCGGGTCGTTCAGGATGAGCGCGATGACGTCGTGCTTGTGGGCGAGCGCGCGAAGCGGCGCTTCGAAGTCGACGTCGAGGAAGTCGGAGATCACGAAGACCACGTTCCGCTTCTTCGTGACGTTCGCGAGATAGTCCGCGACGGTCGCGATCTCGGTCGCAGAGCGGCGCGGCTCCGCGAACAGAAGCTGGCGGATGACGTGGAGCAGGTGATGACGACCCTGGGCCGGCGGGATGAACTCGCGGACTCCGTCCGCGAACAGGACGAGGCCGACGCGATCGTTGTTGCGGAGGGCGGTCACGGTGAGCAGCGCGGCGACGTCCGCGGCGAGCTCCCGTTTGGTGAGGCTCCCGGTGCCGAACCAGGCGCTCGAGGAAACGTCGACGGCAAGGTAGATGTTGAGCTCGCGCTCCTCGCGGTACTTCTTGATGTACGGCATGTTCATCCGAGCCGTGACGTTCCAATCAATGCTGCGGATGTCGTCCCCGGGCTCGTACTCGCGGACCTCCTCGAAGTCGAGCCCCGACCCGCGGAAGACGCTGCGATAGGTCCCCATGAGCGCCTCGTCCGCGAGGATCCGCGCCTTGATCTCGATCTGCTTCACCACGCGGAGGACCTCCGGCGGGACGTGCCCCTTCTGCGGCGCCGGCGCGGCGGTCACTAGGGGACCGCTACGTTGTCGAGGACGCGACCGATCACGATCTCGGGTGTGATCTCCTCCGCCTCCGCCTCATAGGTGACGATGAGCCGGTGACGCATGACGTCGAGGGCGACCGCCTTGATGTCGTCGGGCAGGACGTAGTCGCGGCCGTCGAGGAACGCGTGCGCGCGCGCCGCGAGCGACACGTAGATCGTCGCGCGCGGCGACACGCCGTATGCGATGAGCGGCTTCAGGTCTGCGAGCTTCGGACCCTGCGGGTCGCGCGTCGCGAAGACGACGCGGACCACGTAGTCCTTGATGGCGTCGTCCATGTGCACCTGCCGAACGGCGGCGCGGGCGTCGAGGATGGCCCCAGGGGTCGCGAGCTTCCGCGGGATCGCGGGCTCCTCGATCGTGTTCCGATCCATGATCACGCGCTCTTGATCCGGCGACGGGTAGCCGATGACGACCTTCATCATGAAACGGTCGACCTGGGCTTCGGGCAGGCGGTACGTACCCTCGTGCTCGATCGGATTCTGCGTCGCGAGCACCGTGAAAAGCTCGGAGAGCGGATGGGTTTGCCCGCCGATCGAGACCTGCCGCTCCTGCATCGCCTCGAGGAGTGCGCTCTGCACCTTTGGCGGCGCGCGGTTGATCTCGTCCGCGAGCAGGAGATCGGTGAAGATCGGGCCCAGTCGCGGGCTGAAGCTCTGGGTCGAGGGGTTGTAGATCATCGTGCCGTTGAGGTCTGCCGGCAGCAGGTCCGGAGTGAACTGGATGCGCTTGAAGTCGGCGTCGATGGTGTCGGCGAGAGTCTTCACGGCGAGCGACTTGGCGAGCCCGGGCACGCCTTCGACGAGGAGGTGGCCGTTGCAGAGCATGCCCATGAGCAGGCGGTTGACCAGGTAGTCCTGCCCGACGATGACGCGGTGGATCTCGTGAAGCACCGGCGCGATGAAGTCGCCGCGCCGCAGCACCGAGTCGCTTGGGGCCGGGGCGCGGAACGGGGTCGCCACCTACGACAGACTAGAGGGTGAAGGTCCGACCGGTTCGGTCTAGGCCGTCGCGGTCGTGGTGGGATCGGGCGAACCCGCGCCAGGATGGACGCGAGCTCCACCGAGAAGGCGATACATCTCGCGCAGCCGACGTTCGACGTGATCGCGAGGTCATGGGTTGGAGTCGTGCGGTCCACTGCATCGCCGCGGCGATGTCGACTCGCCGCCAGGATGTTCAACGAGCGCTAAAGCGCTTGCACGGTTGCCTCGGTAGGCCCTATCAATCGCGCTCGAATGGCCGACCTGTTCGATGGCCGCCCTCGCCGCGCCGTTCGCGGACGTGATGTTCCGATCGATCAGTCGGCGGTCACGGCCGCGTTGGACCATGCTTTCTCTCCGCGCCTTGAACGCGACGCGCGTCGAATTCTCGAAAGCGCCGGCGATCTGACTCGGCTGAAGATCGTGCGAGCGCTGATGGCAACTCCGCTCCCAGCAAGTGACCTCGCCCGCGTCGTCGGACGGAGCGCGGCAGCCACCAGCCAGCACATTCGAGTGCTGCGTGAGGTGGGAGCGGTCACGGCCGCGCGGAGTGGAAATGTGATCCGCTACCGGATGTCGCGAGAGCCGAGCGCCATGGTCCTCGAGGCGATCGCGCGGTCCTTCGACCTGCTCGCGAAGCGGGAGTGACCTCGGTCTAGTCTCCCGCGATGCGGCGACTCTGGTTCAGCCTCTGGTACTGGCTGCCTCGGCGACCGCCTTGGGACACCGGCGTCACGCCGCCGGAGCTCGTGCGCTTCGTCGAGTCGCATCCGGCGGGTCGGGCGCTCGATCTGGGCTGCGGGACGGGTACGAACGTCGTGTACCTGGCGCGGCACGGGTGGTCCGCGGTGGGTGTGGATTTCGCTGGGCGTGCAATAGCGAAGGCGCGGCGGCGCGCGCGTGAGGCCGGCGTCACGTGCACGTTCGTGGTCGGCGATGTCACCCGACTCGCAGTGCCCGGTCCGTTCGACCTCGCACTCGACATCGGCTGCCTGCACTCGATCCCTCCTTCTGGGCGGCCCGGCTATGCCACGGGGTTGTCGCGTGTGGTGCGGCCGGGCGGGACGTACTGGTTGTACGCCTTCGCGCCCGGCGGTCCGGCGTACGGGCTGACTCGAGAGGACGTGCGCGACACGTTCGCGGCCGCGTTCGACGTTGTCCGCGTGGAGGAGGGCAAGGGACGGCCGTCGGCTTGGTACACGCTCGCGAGGCGGTAGCCTTTTCCGTAGACGGCCCCGTAGCTCAGTGGATAGAGCAGCAGCCTTCGAAGCTGTTGGTCGGGAGTCCGAGTCTCCCCGGGGTCGCAGCCTTGGTACTCGGGTACCGATCGACGGTGCCATTCGCGCGGCAGTGACATGTCGGCACGCTCGCGTTCATGCGAGCGTGCACGAAATGCGG
This sequence comes from Chloroflexota bacterium, assembly GCA_005880575.1. Taxonomy (GTDB): domain Bacteria; phylum Chloroflexota; class Limnocylindria; order P2-11E; family P2-11E; genus 3-1-20CM-2-70-9. Next base: position 7,325 of record VBIZ01000047.1, read on the forward strand.
CGAGCTGAAGCCTCTCGAGGCGTTTCCTCCAGTCCGGCGCGGCGAGCCGAGGCTGCAGTCGTGGTGTCGGGACTGCTTCGCCGAAGCGAACGCGCGGAACTACCAGGCGAACCGGGAACGCGAGAGGGCTCCGAATCTACAAATACGTCAGAGGGCGACGCGCAGAGGTCGCGCAACGGATCATCGACTATCTGCGAGAGCACCCGTGTGTGGATTGCGGCGAGCGAGACATCGTCGTTCTCGAGTTCGATCACATCGGGGACAAGGTCGCCGACGTCTCAGCCTATGCCGGAGGGGGGCGGACCTGGGCGCGTGTCAAAGCGGAGATCGAAAAATGCGAGGTGCGCTGCGCGAACTGCCACCGGAAAAAGACCCGTGAGCGGGCCGGCAGCCGCGGGACCGCCGCCCTCGAGGCCGAGATCGCACGACGGACAACAACGCCGAGGATCCAACTACGTCTTGAAGCGCCACTCGGAATACGAACTTGTCGAGTCTGCGGCGAAACGAAACCTCTGATCGAGTTCCCATACCGGTCGCTGAGGCGCCAAACGCGACACTGGATCTGCCTTCTCTGCCAGCGCGACTACACCAACGAGTGGTACGCGCGGAATCGGAAACGGCAGATCGCGATGGCCAGAGAGCGCAGCCGCCACGCAACGGCTGAGCTCAAGGCTCGGGTGCGCGAGTACCTACTTGCTCATCCCTGTGTGGATTGCGGCGAGCCTGATCCCGGGGTTTTGGACTTCGACCATCTTCGTGATAAGAAGGCAAACGTGAGCAGACTCGTTCAGTCTGGCATCTCATGGGAATCGTTAGCGGAGGAGATCGCGAAGTGCGAGGTGCGGTGCGCGAACTGCCATCGGCGACGCACGGCGAGGAACGGTCGCTACTACCGGACACTCGCGACAATCGCTAGAATTGAGGAACTGGCCCGGTAGCTCAGTGGATAGAGCGCTTGCCTACGAAGCAAGTTGTCGCGCGTTCGAGTCGCGCCCGGGTCACAGTCCTAGTCAACTAGGAAGCAACGCAATCACGCGATCCAATCCGCGCACATCCCCCTCAAACTCCGTCGGCAACACGAACGCGCGCATCCCCGCACCCTCGGCGCCACGATCGACCTCGTGATCCCCGACCATTAACGTCTCGCTCGGCTGCACCCCCAGTGACTTCGCCGCCGCCAGGAAGATCGTGGGACTCGGCTTCTCCGCACCGACCTCGAACGAATGCGTGTAGGAGTCGACGAGCCCGTCGAGCCGGTGCTTCGCGAACACGGGCCGCAGATCGGCCGGCACGTTGCTCACCACGCCCACCTTGAGCCCGCGCCGCCGTACGGCTTCGAGTGTGGTGCGCGTGTCCGCGTACGGGACCCACGAGCGCGGATCCATCACTTGCTCGTACAGCGCGCCCGACAACCCCGGGACAACGCGGTCGAACCGGCCGAAGAGATCCATCCACACCCGCCGATGGGCTTCCATCGAGAGGTCGCGGCCCTTCGCGATCTCCTCCGGCGTCTTCCCCAAAGCCCACACCTCGTCCCACATCGCGCGCGCCCGCTCGCCCGAAACGGGAGCGCCTGACGACCGCGCGAACTCGACGATCACGTCCGCCGCGTGCGGCGCGTGAAAGAGCGTGTCGCCCCAATCGAAGAGCACCGCGCGGAGCGGCAGACCTAGCGTCGAAGCCACTCGTGGTCGGGGTCGAAGGTCACGCACCAGCGCCGGACCGGGCCGGCCATCACGTTGAGGTAATAGAGCTCGTATCCCGGCGCAGCGGATACGGTGTGAAACCCGCGCGGGACGAGCACGAGATCGCCGTCGCGCACCGCCATCGTCTCGTCGAGCGCACGATCCGCGGTGTACACCCGCTGCAGCGCGAAGCCGCGAGCGTCGCGCAGGCGGTGGTAGTAGGTCTCCTCGAGCTGCGTCTCCTGCGGCGGGTCGTTGGTGTCGTGTTTGTGCGGCGGGTAGCTCGACCAGTTCCCCGCCGGCGTCACCACCTCCGTCACGAGGAGCGTTTCCGCGGCCGCTTCCTCCATGAGGATGTGATGGATCGTCCGCTGCATGTTTCCCATCCCCCGCACTTCGCGCCGCGCCTCCGCCGGCCTGATGTATCGCGCGGACTCTCCACGGCTCGCGGGCGCCGACCCGATCGCGATCTCCACGTCGCCGGAGTGCGCGGCGACCTCGACGGTCACGCCGGGGGGCGCATAGATCGCGTGCGGCGGGCCGTCGAAGGGCGATGCCCGTTCACCCACGTGCGGCCATCCGACGTCGCCGATGCGGACGGCGCACCGGCCCGCGATGACGACGATGCATGCCTCAGACCCAGCGGTCTCGAGCTCGAACCGGCCGCCGCTCGGGATGCGGAGGGCATTGAAGCTTACGTAGCGCCACCCGGCCGACTCCGGGGACGCCGACACGGCGCCTTCGTGACCGCGCACGATCAGCGAGCTCACAGGTCCCGCCGCTGCTTTTCCTTCGACTTCTCGTACGCCCTGCGCGCATCGCGCACGGTCGCCGCCTCCGACGTCGCGGCCACGGGCACCTCCCACCAGCTCTCGTAGCTCGGGACCGCGACGTAGCGATCCACCGCGATGTGGATCACGACCGTGCGATCGATCTTCTTCGCGGCGGCGAGCGCTGCGCGGAGCTCCGAGATGCTTTTCACGCGGATGACGTACGCCCCCATGCTCTCGGCGTTCGCCGCGAGATCGACCGGCAGGTACGGCGCGGGATCGGGCTCGCTGTCGAGGCCGCGCAGTCCGGGCTTCGACTCGCGGAACTGCGTTCCGAAGCCGTCGGTGCCGAGCGAGCGCGACAACCCGGCGATGGAGGCGTAGCCGCGATTGTCCACCAGCACGACGACGAGCTTCGCCCGCTCCTGAAGGGAAGTCACGATGGCCTCACTCAGCATCAGATACGAGCCGTCGCCGACGAGGGCGTAGACCTCGCGAGCCGGATCCGCGAGCTTCGCGCCGAGCGCGCCCGCGATCTCGTAGCCCATGCACGAGTAGCCGTACTCGACGTGGTACTGCTTCCGATCGCGCGTGCGCCAGAGCTTGTGCAGGTCGCCGGGCATTGACCCAGCGGCGCACACCACCACGTCGGTCGGCGCCGAGAAGTCGTTCACCGCGCCGATCACTTCCGACTGCGCGGGCAGCGGCGAGTGCCCGAGCGAGTACACGCGCGTGACCTCCGCGTTCCACTCCCGCGCGAGCCGCGAGTAGCTGTCGCGATACGCCGAATCGACCCGATACCCGATGCCCGCGAGCGCCTCGAGGGTGACCCGCGCGTCGGCGGTGACCGCGACCGCGCCCATCTTGTGCACGTCGAGCTCCGCGACGTTCACATTCACGAAGCGGACCTCCGGGTGCTGGAAGGCGGTCTTCGACGCCGTTGTGAAGTCGGTCCAGCGCGTGCCGATGCCGACGACAAGGTCCGCATCCTTCGCGATCCGGTTCGCCGCCGACGTTCCGGTCGCGCCGATCGCACCGAGCGATGCCGGATGGTCGTACGGGAGCGACCCCTTGCCGGCCTGGGTCTCCGCGACCGGGATGCCGGTCTCCTCAACGAAGCGCCGCAGCGCGTCGGATGCGCAGGAGTAGATCACGCCGCCCCCGGCCACGACGAGCGGCCGCTTCGCCGATCGGATGGCGGCCACCGCGCGCGCGAGCGCCGCCGGATCGGGCGGACGCCGCTCCACGTGCCACACGCGCTTGGCCAGGAATTCGTCCGGGTAGTCGTAGGCCTCGGCCTGCACGTCCTGCGGCAGCGCGAGCGTGACCGCGCCGGTGTCCGCGGGGCTCGTGAGCACTCGCATCGCGGCGAGGGCCGCGGGCACGAGCTGCTCCGGGCGCGCGATGCGGTCCCAGTAGCGCGAGACCGCCTGAAAGGCGTCGTTCACGCTCACATCGCCGCGCGACGGCTGTTCGAGCTGCTGCAACACCGGGTCCGAGATGCGCGACGCGAAGACATCGCCGGGAAGTAGCAGCACCGGGATCCGGTTCACCGTTGCGAGCGCCGCGCCGGTGACCATGTTTGTCGCGCCCGGGCCGATCGACGACGTGCAGGCGAACGTCTGCAGACGATCCTTCTGGCGCGCGTACCCGACCGCGCTGTGGACCATCGACTGCTCGTTGCGCGCCATGTGGTACGGGAGGAGATCCGGCCGCTCGAAGAGCGCCTCTCCGATCCCGGCCACGTTGCCGTGTCCGAAGATGCCCCAGATCCCGGCGAAGAACCGGTGCTCGACGCCGTCGCGCTCGACGGATTGCGACGACAGGAACCGCAGGAGCGCCTGGGCCATCGTCAGTCGCGTCACGCCGAAACCTTCCGCGCGAGGACGCCTTCGATCTCGGCGAGCGTCGGCATCGCGTCGGCGCACGCCAGGCGCGAGGCGACGATCGCACCCGCCGCGTTCGCGACTTCGAGCGTGCGGCGGAGCGGCCAGCCCGCGAGGAGGCCGTGGCACAGCGCGCCACCGAACGCGTCGCCGGCGCCGAGCCCGTTCAGGACGGGTATCTCAACGGCCGGCACCGTGAACTCCTCGCGCGCCGTCCGGGCGTACACCCCCTCGCCGCCGCGTTTCACGACGGCGATCGTGACGCCGAGCCCGAGGAGCGCCTCCGCACCAACGCGCGGGTCGCGCGTGCCGGTCGCCATCTCGACCTCGTCGATGTTGCCTACGACGACCGTCGCCCGCTTCGCCGCTTCGCGCGCCCACCGTCGCGCATCGTCGCCGCCGCGCCACAGCTGGTGCCGATGATCGAGGTCGTGGATCGTGAAGTCGCGTCGCTGCCGCGCGTCGAGCGCGGCGAGCGTCGCGCTGCGGCTGGGCTCGTCCGACAGGCCGGTGCCGGTCGTCCAGAAGAGAGGCGCCGCGGCGATCGCCGCGAGGTCGAGGTCCTCGCGAGCGATGTTCATGTCCGGCGCCTTCGGCTCGCGATAGAAGTACACCGGAAAGCGGTCGGGAGGGAATATCTCGCAGAAGACGAGCGGTGTCGGGAGCACGGGATCAGTCCCCACCCAACGCGTGTCGACTCCGAGCTCGGCGATCGCGCGGCGGACGTAGAGCCCAAACGGATCGTCGCCGACCTTCGTGATCACCGCGGCACGCCGCCCGAGCCGAGCCGCCGCAACGGCGACGTTCGTGGGACTCCCGCCGAGGGACTTCGCGAACGTGCTGACCTCGGCCAGAGTCACGCCGATCTGCTCGGGGTACAGGTCGACGCCGACCCGGCCCATGGTGATGACCTCGAGACTAGGCATGCGCCCTCGCGTACGCGGCGCTTCGCGCGATCCACTCGGGTGGGCCCGGCTCGGGCTCGTCGTCGAGCATCACGTCCTGCTCGAGCACGTACCAACCGGCATACCCGGCCGCGCGCAAATGGCCGAGCACGTCCTTGATGCGCGCCGCGCCTTCTCCGAGCGGGCGGAAGAGGCCGGCTCGGACCGCGTCGTCATAGGAGGTCACCCCGTCGCGCACGCGCGCGGCGAGCGCACCGTCAACGTCCTTGAGGTGCACGTGACGAACGCGGGCTCCGGCGTCGCGCGCGACCTTCAGCGGATCGGCGCCGCCGAGCGCGATGTGGCCGGTGTCGAGGCAGAGGGCATGAGTGGTGTCTTTCAGGAACCGTTCGATGTGACGCCGCCGCTCGATGGCGGTGCCCCAGTGAGGATGCACGGCGACGCCGAGGCCGTTCGCGGCCGCGATCTCGGAGACGCGGTCGATGCCCTCGAAGAGTCGCGGCCATGCGTCGCCCGGAAGCTCGGCGGCGTCGGAGTACCCGGTCTGGGCAAGCGCCGTGGCGAGAACGACGAGCTCCGCGCCGCCCGCGGCGAGCCACTCGACCTGGCGCTTCACGGAGGCGAGCTCGTCGGCACGGCGGGCCGGCTCGTGCAGCACCGCGGTGACGAAGCCGCCGATGAGCCGGAGGCCGCACTGGTCGAGCAGCGCGCGCGACGCGCCGGGGTCGGCCGGAAGGAATCCGGGCGGCCCCGCCTCGGTCGCGCGCAGATCGAGCGCACGCATGTCCCTGAGGACGCGGTCCGGAGCGAGCTGCAGGCCCCAGTCGGGCACCTCGCAGACACCCCACGAGATCGGCGCGCCTGCGAGCTTCATCTGCGTCAAAGAGACTCGCAGTTTAGAGTCGCGCGGAGTGAAGATCGCGATCCTCGGCGTGGGCCGGCTCGGCGCGTTCCACGCCAAGGTCCTGCGCGACCTTGGGGGCGTTGACGAGCTCCGCATCAACGATGCCGATTCGGCGCGGGCGGCCGGCCTCGCGAAGGAGCTGGGCGTCAAGCACGCGCCGACCATCGACGGTGCCCTGAGCGGCGCGGACGCCGTCGTGATCGTGACCCCGACCGGCACCCACACCGACCTCATCCGCCGGGGGCTCGACGCCGGCCTCGCGGTCTTCTGCGAGAAGCCCATCGCACTCGACCTCGAGTCGACCAAGCAGCTCGTCGACCACGTCGACAAGACGAAGGGGCGCGTCCAGATCGGCTTCCAGCGCCGTTTTGACGCGGGCTTTCAGGAGGCGCGACGGCGCGTCGGCGCCGGCGAGCTCGGCACCGTCTACAGCTTCCACATGACCAGCCGCGACGCCAAGCCGCCGCCCGACGCGTACGCCGAAACCTCCGGCGGCCAGTTCGTCGATCAGCTCATTCACGACTTCGACGTGACGCGCTGGATGTTCGGCGACGAGGTCGAGGAGATCTACGCGACCGGATCGACGCTGGGCTTCCCGCAGTACGCGAGGTGGGGCGACGTCGCGACGTCCGGCGCGGTGCTCAAGCTGCGCGGCGGTGCCGTCGGCCTTCTTCAGGCCGCTCGCCACAACGAGGCCGGCTACGACATCCGCGTCGAGGTCTACGGCGCGAAGGACACCATCGCGGTCGGACTCGATCCGCGGACGCCGATGTCGTCGGTCGAACGTGATGGGCCGAAGATGAAGAACCCGGCGTATCCGACATTCTTCGTCCGCTTCGACGCCGCGTACCGGGCGGAGCTCGCCTACTTCCTTCGCTTCGCGCGAGGCGAGGTCGAGAACGCCTGCACGGTGCGCGACGGGATGGAGGCGCTTCGCATCGCGCTCGCCGCGCGTCGATCACTCAAGGAACGTCGGCCGGTCGCGCTCAAAGAGATCGCGTGACCGTTCGCGTCCATTTCCTCGGAAGCGGGAACGCGTTCAGCGACGGCGGCCGTGCCAACGCGGCGATCCACGTGACCGCACCAGGCGTCTCGCTCCTGCTTGACTGCGGCGGATCGGCTCTTCCGGCGATCAAAAAGCACGTCGATCCCGCGACGATCGACGCGATCGCCGTGACTCATCTTCACGGGGATCACTTCGGCGGCATCACCTTCCTCGTGATCGAGCAGCACTTCGCCGGACGCAAGAAGGCGCTCGTATGCGCGGGCCCGCCGTCGCTCGAGCAGCGCATGCGCGCCGCCGACCAGGCGCTGTACCCGGACTTCTTCGGTCCGGTGCAGCTCGGGTTCCCACTACGCACGCTCGTGCTCGGGCCCGAGCCGATCGAGCTCGGCGGCGCGCACGTGAGCGCGCTGCCGGTGCGTCACGTGCGGCTCGCCGAGCCGCACGGCCTGCGCGTCGAGGTCGCGGGGAAGCTCATCGCCTATTCCGGCGACGCCCGCTTCACTGAAGAGCTCGTCGCCGTCGCCAAGGGCGCGGATCTCTTCATCTGCGAGGCGTCGTATTTCGACCGCGACGATCCGGCTCACATCTCGTACAAACAAGTGATGGCGCATCGCCACGAGTTCGACGCGAAGCGGATCGTACTCACGCATCTTGGAGCGGAGACCCTGGCGCATCTCTCTGATCTCGAGCTCGAGCACACCACCGATGGGACCTTGATCGAGATCTAGAGAAGAGGGCGGCGGCAGACGCCGCCGCCCCAGCGTCTACCGGACCGCCGCGCAGCGCTGAATACCAATGAACGCGTCGAGATCCGGACCCACCGATGAGATCTCCTGAACGAAGGTGATGTGCGGAACGCCGGCCGCGTCGTAACCATCGACGACCGCCTCGAAGACGAAACGACCGCCGTCCATGTCGACGCCGTCGATCTTCTCGAGAAGGCCGGTCAGCGTCGCGATCGCGGTGCTCCCGATCGCCGCTCCGTTCGTGTAAGTCGTGTGCAGGACCGCCGGGCTCGCCGACGTGTACGACTTGCCGGTGGATGGTGCCCACACGGTGACTGTGGCCGTGGGGAACGTGTCGACCTCCCGCACGATGTTGCCATCCCTATCGAGGAAGACGGTGGAGCGGAAGTCGCCCTGGAAGCGACCGTAGACCGGGAAGCCGCACGCCCGGGTCGCGCCGCGCAACAGGACGGTGTTGTCGTAGTGACCTGTCTCTTGAAGCGGCGGCGCGGCCGAGGCTGCCAGCTGAAATAGGAACAGCGCGGCCACGATGACCGCGGGAAAGAGCGCCGGACGGCATTTGCGCGTAGGCATGGTGCTGAAGTGCGTACGCATGACTCCTCCCCCAGAACCAAGCGAATCCCGCTTGGCCGGTCAGGAGTCTGTCACCGATGTCAAATCCGTTTGTGTCGGGCGGAGCATCCCGGGAGTCCTCCTCGCTCGGCCCCTCGTGGGATCGCAATGGACCGCCGGCCAGGGGCCGCTCGCTCGGAGGACTCCCGCGCTGCTCGCCGTCAACAACTCACGCTCGTCCTTAAATTACTTGGCCGCGTCTACGTATTCGTTGGTCCAGGTCTTCGTGAGATCGATCGTCTTGCCCTTGACGTTGTTGTTGTAGGTCTGGAGCACCTTCAGGATGAAGTCCGGGGCGCCGGCGGGCATTTTCCCGTCGGGGCTGTACATCGGCATGCTGCCGGTGAGCGCAGACAGGTAGAGATCCTTGTCGTTGGCGTAGTAGTCGGCGGGTAGCTTGTCGGCGATCTCCGCCGGTGAGTGCGTCTGGATCCACTTGAGCGTCTTCACGTAGGCGTTGACCACGCGCTGGACCACGCCCTTGTTCTGGGCGACCCAGTCGGCGCGCATGTAGATCGAGATGAAGGGGTAATCGCCGCCGAGAGCGGCGCGCGTCAGCTCAGGCGTGCGGAGGTCGATGAGCACTTTCGCGTCGCCGGACTTGAGCAGGCGCGAGATCGTGGGCTCGGTGGTCATGCCCGCGTCGATCGTTCCCTGCTTGATCGCCGCGATGAACGTGTCGCCGGCGCCGACGGCGATCGGGGTGAACTGGTCCGGCGCGATCCCCTTCGTGCTCGCCAGGTACTGCGTGAGGCCGTGCGTGCCCGAGCCGATCGAGGTCACGCCGAGCTTACGGCCCTTGAAGTCCGCGGGGCCTTTGAGCTCCCCGGCCTTCGCGGTCGCGACCATCTCGGCCTCACCGGGTGCGCGAAGAAGCTGCACCACCTCGACAAGGTTCTTGCCGAGACCGGCAACGTCGATGGTGTGGTCGTACGAACCGGATGAGCCCTCAACCTCGCCCGCGATGAGCGCCGACGTGGCGTCCTTGCCCGACGGCTCGTCGATGAGGTTCACGGTCAGGTTCTGGTCTTTGAAGTAGCCGAGCGCCTCGGTGAGCTTGTTCGGCAGATAGATCTGCTTGTTGAGCCCACCCACCATGATCGTGAGGGACGCCGGGGCGAGCGTCGCGGCGGCAGATGCGCTGGCCGCGGTGCTCGCCGTGGGGCTCGTCCCCGCGTTGTTGGTCGCGCCCCCGCAGGCCGCGAGGACGATCGTCGCCACGAGACCGAGAGTCGCGATGGTTCGCTGCATTCGTTCCTCCCTTTTTCTAGATCAACCCGTCGGTGTTGATTCCGTTTGGACGCCATTTGATGAGACGGCCCTCGAGCGAGGTCAGGGCGACCTCGGCAGTGAGCGCGACCAACGCGAGGATGAACATCGCCGCGAACACGCCGTTCGGGTTGAAGGTCGCCTGCGCGGTCGCGATGATCAGCCCGATCCCGTGGATCGCGCCGAGGTACTCGCCGACGACGGCGCCGACGAGCGCGAAGCCGAAGCTCGTGTGGAGGCTCGCGAGGATCCACGAGAGCGCCGACGGCAGGATCACGTGCGTCGATAGCTGCCGCTCGCTCGCGCCGAGAATGCGCGCGTTGGCAATGAGCACGCGGTCGACCTCGCGCACGCCCTGGAAGGCGTTGAAGAAGACGACGAAGAACACGAGGACGACGGCGAGCGCGACCTTCGACCAGATCCCGTACCCAATGGTGATGATGAAGATGGAACCGAGGACGACGCGGGGCATCGCGTTGAACGCCTTGATGTATGGAGCGAAGACATCGGAGAGCAGACGGACCCTTCCAAGAGCGACGCCGAAGACGACCCCCAGGATCACTCCGATGAGGAACCCGAGGAACGCTTCCTCCAGAGTGGTCGCGATCTGTAGCCAGAGCGGCCCCTGCGCGGTGCCGTTTTGGATCCAGGTCCAGAGCTGGCTCGCGATGCCCGACGGCCGGCCATAGAAGAACGGGTCGATGAAGAGACCGTCCTTGTGTGCGGCGTCGACCGTCGTCCCGATCTCCCATGTTCCAAGGACGAGCACGGCGAACGCGACGCGCAGTCCGTTGACGAGCAGACGGCGATTGGCTCGGGCGCGCGCCCGAGCACGAGCGGCCGCGCCGCTCGTGTCCTCCGCGCGCGCGGGTTCGTTACGAGACGCTGCGCTTAGAGCGCTCATAGCTCACCAGCACCTCGTCCCGGAGGTCGTTCCAGATCTCCTGGTAGATGCGCGAGAACTCCGGCTGGAAACGGATCTCGGCGACGTTGCGCGGCCGTGGCAGGTCGACGCGGTAGACGCCCTTCACGGTCCCGGGTCCCGCGGTGATCACGACGACACGGTCGGCGAGCGCGATCGCCTCCTCCAGATCGTGCGTCACGAAGACGACGGAAGCGCGCGTCGTCGACCACAGCTGCAGCAGCTCGTTCTCCATGAGCGTGCGCGTCTGGACGTCGAGCGCGCTGAACGGCTCGTCCATAAGGAGGATGCGCGGCTCGTTGATGAGCGTTTGGGCGAGCGCCGCGCGCTTGCGCATTCCGCCGGAGAGCTGGTGCGGGTAATAACGCTCGAAGCCGGACAGGCCCACGCGTTTGATCCAGTCCCGCGCGAGATCCTCGGCCGCGCGGCGTTCGACGCCACGGAAACGCGGGCCGGTCGCGACGTTGTCCAGCACGCTCTTCCAGGGAAAGACCGCGTCGACCTGGAAAACGTAGCCCACATCGCGACCGACGCTCCGCACCGGCGCGCCGCCGACGAACACCTCGCCCTCGCTCGGTGGCTCGAGCCCTGAGATGAGCGCGAGCGTCGTGGATTTTCCGCAGCCGGTCGGTCCGACGACCGCGCAGAACTCGCCGTCCTGGACCGCGAGGTCGAGATCGCGAAGGGCCGTGTAGGCGGTCCCAGAAGGCGTGAGAAAACGCTTGGTGACATGCCGAAGCTCGATAGCCGGTGCCATCGCGGCAGAGCCTGCGTGCGGTTGGGCGCTCGCGCCAGCCATTCGGTCCTTCCGGTCTTTCTGGTCATTTCGCTCGCGCTGCGGTCACGGCCACCTGAGCGCAACATGTGAGCGTGCGACCACGCCAGCTTGCCTCTCAGATCCTGCTGCTCCAGGTCGGCGTGATCGCCGCGATCGTCCTGGCCAGCGCGGTGATCACATATCAGCTGGTGAGCCGCCAGGTGACCGACGAGTACGAGAAGCGCTCGCTGGCCATCGGTCACTCGGTCGCGGCGATGCCCGACGTCATCGAGGCCTTCGCCGACCCGGCACCGGCCACGGTCATACAGCCGATCGCCGAGGCCATTCGGAAGAGCGAGTCGGCCTCATTTGTGGTCGTCGCGAACGTCGAGGGCATCCGCTACTCGCATCCCAACCCCGACCAGATCGGCAAGCGTGTTTCGACCGACCCCTCGCCCGCTCTCCAGGGCCAGTCCTGGGTCGGCATCGAGGAAGGCACGCTCGGGTGGTCGGTGCGGGCGAAGGTGCCGATCTTCGACACGCAGGAGCGGGTCATCGGCATCGTCTCGGTCGGCTTTCTCGAGGAGCAGGTGAACGCCGCGGTCCTGGGGTGGATGCCGGTGATCGGTGGCAACGTGGCTCTCGCGCTCGGCCTCGGGATCGCGGGCTCGCTCCTCCTCGCCCGACGCCTGAAGCGGCAGACCTTCGGCCTTCAGCCGAGCGACATCGCCGCCCTGCTCGAGCAGCGCGAGTCGATGCTCCACGGCATTCGCGAGGGAATGGTGGCGACCGACCGGGATGGCCGCATCACGCTCGTGAACGACGAAGCTCGCCGGCTGCTCGGCCTGGAAGGCCCGGTCGAAGGAAAGCGGATCGACGAGTGCGTCCCGGCCGGGCGAATGCGCGACGTCCTCACAGGCAGCCGTGGCGGAAGCGACCAGATGCTGCTGGCGCGAGACCGCGTGCTCGTCGCGAACCGCATGCCCGCCGTCGTCCGCGGCGAGACCGTCGGCGCCGTCGTCACCCTCCGTGACCGGACGGAGCTCGAGGGCGTGCTGCGCGAGCTCGACGGGATCCGCAGCCTCGCGCACGCGCTGCGGGCGCAGGCGCACGAATTCTCGAACAAGCTGCACACGGTCGCCGGTCTCATCGAGCTCGGGCGCGCCGACGAGGCGGTCCGCTTCATCACGCGAACGGCCCTCGTGCATCAGGAGCTAGTCGACCTCGTGCATGAGCGGATCGGCGATCCGGCGCTCGCGGCGCTGCTGCTCGCGAAGGCTGCGATCGCGAACGAGCGGGGCGTCGAGTTCCGCCTGGCTGGCGAGACGCGCCTTCCGGCGGATGCCGCGGATGCACGGGACCTGGTCACGGTGGTCGGCAACCTCGTGGACAACGCGGTCGACGCGGTGGCGAGCTCTCCCACTCCCGGATGGGTCGAGGTCGCGGTGCAGGCCGGACCGGAAGGCGTCGGCGTGCGCGTCCGCGATTCGGGTCCCGGGATCGGCTCGGCGCTCGGCGAAGAGATCTTCGAAGAGGGCTTCACCACGAAGACCGGCACGTCGCATCAGGGGCTCGGTCTCGCGCTCGCGCGTCAGGTGGCCCAGCGCCGCGGCGGATGGCTCCGCGTGAACAACGAGGGAGGCGCGGTGTTCACCGCGCTCCTGCCCTCGGACGCGGCGGTCTCGCGATGATCCGCGTGCTCATCGTCGAAGATGACTTCCGCGTCGCCGAGATCCATCGCGCGTACGTCCAGCGACTGGAAGGCTTCACCGTCGTCGCGGAGGCGCACACCGCGCTCGAGGCGCTTCGCCTCGCGGAAGAGAGCCGGCCGGATCTCGTGCTGCTCGACATCTACCTCCCGGACCGCTCCGGTCTCGAGGTGCTGCGCGCGCTGCACGCGCCCGGTCGCCATCACGTCGACGTGATCGCGATCACCGCCGACAAGGACGTCGAGACCCTTCGCGAGGCGCTGCAGGGCGGGGTCATCCACTACCTGGTGAAGCCGTTCCAGTTCAGCGCGTTCCGCGAGAAGCTCGAGAGCTACGTCGCCATGAGAGCCCGACTCGCGGAGGTCCAACACCTCGACCAGGACGAGGTCGACCGGATCTACCGTCTCCTGCGATCCGACTCCGGTGTTTCGCTTCCGAAGGGACTCTCGCCGACGACCCTCGCGCTCGTCGTGAAGGCGGTCCGCGCCGCGACCGAGGACGTGTCGGCGGTGGACATCGCGCGCGCGACCGGGATCAGTCGCGTGACCTCACGCCGTTACCTCGACCACCTCGCGCGCTCGGGTGCGGTCGCCATCTCGATGCGCTACGGATCGTCGGGGAGACCGGAGCACCGGTATCGCTGGACCGCGCAGCCGCGCGAGGCCGCGCCGACCTCCTAGGCCCGCACCCCGGCCGCCTGGCGCAGCGCGGCGAGCAGCGAGTCCTCATCCCACTCGCCATCGTGCCGCAACCCGTTGATGAACAACGTCGGCGTCCCGTTCACGCCGCTCCGCACGCCGCTCATGAAGTCCTCACGCACTCGCGGCGCGAAGTGGTGCTGCGCGAGATCGGCGACGAACCGATCCACGTCGAGATCGAGCACCCCCGCCGCCTCGACGAGGTCGTTCGGCGCGAGCGAGTCCTGGTGCTCGAAGAGCCAGTCGTGCATCTCCCAGAACTCGCCCTGCGCGCCGGCGGCCTCGGCCGCCTCGGCGGCTCCTTCGGCATAGGGATGGATCGTCGTGATCGGGAAATGGCGGAAGACGAAGCGCAGGTCATCCCCCATCTCCTCTCGCACGGCGTTGACGATCGGATACGCCATGCCGCAGTAAGGACATTGGTAGTCGCCGTACTCGACGAGCGTGACGGGAGCGTCTTCGGGTCCGAGAGTGTGATCGCGCGAGCTCACCGGCGGAGTCAGGCGCGGCTCGTGAACGGTACGTCGTGGGCTCACGAGCGGGACGACGCTTTCGCATCCGCCGGCCGGCCGAGCGCTTCGAGCGCCTCGAGGATGCCGTCGGCGCCCGGATTCACGTCGCGTGGCGATAGGTAGCTCCACGAGATCTTCCCGTCGCGATCGATCACGTAGAGGGCACGTTCGGAAATGCCTTTGTCCTCGTCATAGACGCCGTACTGCTTGGAGACCGCACCCTTGGGGTGGAAGTCCGCGAGCAGCGGAAATCGCAGCTTGCGATCGCGTGCAAAGGCCAGGTGAGACCACAGGCTGTCGACGGAGATGCCGAGCAGCTGCGCGTCGTACCGCTCGAACTCCGGGAGAAGCTCGTTGTACAGCGTCAGCTGGTCGGTGCAGACCGGAGAGAAGTCGCCCGGATAGAACACGACAACCACCGGGCGGCCGCGGAATTCTGTGAGCCGCGTCGTGCCGCGCTCCGCGGTGGAGCGCAGCTCGAAATCGGGCGCATCCGTTCCTTCGGGAAGCACAATCGAACACTACGCCCGGTCAGGTGAGCGAGCGTCGCCCTACTCGGCGATGACGTGGACGCGGTCGGGACGAAGCGACAGCGCGACCGGCCCGTCGAGCGTGGCGCTGCCGCCGGGGTCGGGCTGGTCGACGATCCACTCGCGGTCGTCGACCTTCACCCAGTAGCGCATCGTGTCGCCGAGGAACGCGCGCCGGACGATCGTCCCGGAGAGCGCGAGCCCTCCCGCGGCGGATCCGGCCAGAGCGATCGCGAAGCTCTCCGGCCGCACGCAGAGGTGCACGTCCTGGCCCGTGCGCAGCGGCGCTTCGGGTCGCCGCACCACCGCGGTGTGCGCCCCGAATCGCACCGTCACCGTCCCGTCGGCGAGATCGTCCACACGAGCGGGCACGAGGTTCACGGCGCCGACGAAATCGGCGAGGAACGCGGTCCGCGGGTGGTAGTAGATCTCCCACGGCGCGCCCGCCTGCTCGACCCTTCCGGCGTTCATGACCGCGATCCAGTCGGAGAGCGAGAGCGCCTCCTCCTGGTCGTGCGTCACGTAGACGAAGGTCATCCCGAGGCGGC
>VBIZ01000048.1 GCA_005880575.1 Chloroflexota bacterium
TGAAGCCGCCCTTATCCGATCGACTCGCAGACAGCTCTTCGGTCTTCCAACGGTGACGCTCTGCATAACGGAGATACATCTTGTAGAGATCGCCGGCGAAGAGCGCGGCCTCTTCCCCACCTTCTCCGGCCCGAATTTCCACGATGACGTTCTTCTCGTCGAGCGGATCGCGCGGCACGAGCTGCGCGCGAAGGCGCGTCGTGAGCTCCCCCATCTTGGCGGTGAGCTCGGCGACCTCCTGGAGCGCGAGATCGCGCATGTCGGTGTCGTCCCCTTCGGAGAGCTGTTGCGCTTCGGCGAGGCGCTTCTCGACCTCGCGAAGGGAGCGAATGGTCTCGACGATCGGGGCGAGCGACGAGAGCTCCTGGCCGACCTCGCGGATGCGGTTGCGGTCGGATGTGGTCTCGGGCGCGCTGACGGCGCGCTCGAGCTCCTCGTAGCGGCCCTCGACGCCCTCGAGTCGGCGGCGCAGTCCTGCTGTGAGCACTTCGGTCATGCCGCCGCCTCCGCTTCGCGATCGCCCGCGATCGCCTCTTCCAGCGATGCGACGGCGACCTCGATCATCCGGGCGTCGGGCCGCCGCGTCGTGATTCTCTGCAGCAGCAGGCCCGGCGCGACCAGAAGGCGCATGAGCGGCGATCGCTCGTGGGCCGCGCCGAGACGGAGCGCTTCGTACGAGATCGACGCGACCGGGATCACGAGGGCAAGGCGCACGAGGAGGTCGACGAGGAGATTCACGCGCGGCACGAACGCGAAGATCACGATGGACACGACGACGACCAAGAGCAGAAAGGCCGTGCCGCAGCGGGGGTGCGCGGTCGGGTACGGCTCGATGCGGTCCGGAGTGAGCGGATCGCCGTGCTCGAACGCGTGGATCGTCATGTGCTCGGCGCCGTGGTACGCGAAGACGCGGCGCACGTCGGGCAGGAACGAGATCGCGACGAGGTAGCCGACGAGCAGCCCAAGGCGGATGAGGCCCTCGGTCACGTTGAGGACGACCGAGCTCGGGATGACGGCGCGTGCCAGGCTCGTCGCGAGATACGGCACGCCGATGAATACGAGCAGAGCGGCGCCGAGCGCGACGCCCATGATCAGGGTGTTCCCGCCCTTGCCGAGCTGTTCCTCCTGGTCCAGCTGCACCTCGGCCGAGCGCATGAGCATGCGGATGCCGTAGTCAAGCGATTCCCAGAGCACGACGACGCCGCGCACGAATGGCAGGCGCGCCATCCGCGACCGGACGAGCGGCGACCGCAGAGCCTCGCGATAGCGATAGATGTCGCCGTTGGGCTTGCGGCACGCGAGCGCGACCGTTCGACGGCCGCGGATCATGACGCCTTCGATGACCGCCTGTCCGCCGTACAACGCGGGCTGCTGCTGCTTCATGCGCGGCCTCGCGTGTTCAGCACCTAACGGTGCGGGGCGGCCTCCGCGGAGGCGGGTGCGTCGGCCGGTTTCTTGGCGTATCGCTTCGTAAACCGCTCGACACGACCCTGGACGTCGAGGATGTGCTGCGTTCCCGTGTAGAACGGATGGCAGCCCGCGCAGACCTCCACGTGGAGCTCCGGCTTCGTCGACCCGGTCGTGTAAGTGCGGCCGCAGGCGCAGACGATCTTCGCCTGCATGTACTTGGGGTGGATCTTTTCTTTCATGGGTACCTGACCTCTATACCGCGACGACGTTCACACGCCGGCGGTCGTCGCGTGCCGCCTTGAATTCCACGGTGCCAGCGATGAGGGCGAAGAGCGTGTGGTCCTTGCCGACGCCGACGTTGTTGCCGGGCAGCACCTTCGTGCCGCGCTGGCGAACGATGATCGTCCCAGCCTCGACGCGAGCGCCCGCGTATTCCTTCACGCCGAGCCGCTGCCCGGCGCTGTCTCGTCCGTTGCGGGTCGAACCCGCGCCTTTCTTGTGTGCCATGTCCTTATGCCTCGATCTTCATGATGCGGAGCGTCGTCTCGTCCTGCCGGTGGCCGCGCGTCTTCCGCGACCGTGTCTTGTTCTTGTATTTGAACACCCGGATCTTCGGTCCTCTTCCGTGGCTGACGATCTGGGCCGTCACGATCGCATCGGTCACGAAAGGGGTCCCGGCGCGGACACGGACGCCGTCGGCGAACACAAGCACCTGGTCGAGGATGACGGTTTCCCCGGCGTCGCCCGCGCGGCGATCGACGGTGATCGTGCCTCCCTCTTCGACCCGGTAGCTCCTGGCACCACTACGGACGACCGCGTACACGGACTCTGGACCTCTCCGAACAGAAAAAGTCGCCGCGCTCGACGCGCGACGTAATCAAAAGTATACCGGACGGCCGTCACGCGACGGCCGTCCGGTTCGTGCTCGCTAGGCCGGTGAGGCCGCGCGCTGGGCCGCGGGCGCGCTCGAAAGCCGCATCGACAGGGTCGCGATGCCGAGCAGGGCAGCCAGACCCATGATCGGCGCGGTGTAGGAGACGGGGTGTGAGAACGCCGCCGCGCCGGTGCTCGAACCGACGAAGACGAGGACGGCGGTGAATGACAAAACTCCGACGTTGAGGCCCCAAAAGATCAGGTGATCCGCCCAGGGCCAGATCCGCGGTCGGTCCTGTGTCGCGGCGAGGATCGCGCCGAAGAGCGCGTTGGTCATCACACCAACGAAGAAGGTGTGATCCAGGGAATGGATGAGACCCGGCGGGACCCTGCCGATGTCGCCCTGTGCGGCGATGATCTGCTGCACGAGGGCGACAACGAGCACGACGCCGATGACGAGATAGAGGGGAACGATCGCCTCGTGCCGCATGCCACTCGCGGCACCCCAAGCCGTCTTCATGACGGCCGGGCCGAGCCGCACCACAACCATGACCGTGGCGACGACCTGCAGCACGTTCGTCACGAGGAGGAGCGGCGTGATCCCGAGGAGCTGCCCAAGAGCCAGGGCGATGCCCGCCAGGAACAGCAGCACCGACTGCACCAACCCGCCCGTGGTCCGGCGCTCTCCAAGGAGAAGCCACTCGATGATGCCGGTGGCTACGAGGATGAGGTACCCGCCGACCTGGGCCGAGGCGTGCGTGCCGATGAGATTGCCGGTCTGGTCGGAGACCGCGTTCAACGCGAACTGGATCTGGATGATGACTCCGACGGTCGACCCGATGACGAGGGTCGTGAGACCGAGAAGCATCGCGAACTTCGGATTGCTGAGCTTCGAGAAGCCTTCGGTGTTCGAGCGATAGACCACCCACGCCCACCAACCGAAGATCGTCGCGAGCATGATCGTGCCGAAGAGCGCACGTGCGAAGAAGTTCCCTGACCAAAAAGCAATGACGTAGGCCGCGGTCGCGAGAGCGCTGAGCGTGACCGCGGGAGCGCGGACGCCCTCACGCGCGAACAGCGCGATCGCGATCCCGAACACACCCATCGTGATCCACCCGAGGGTCCCCGAATGGAGATGCGTCAGGAGCGTGTTCTGATCGAGGTTACCGATGATCTTCGTGGCGTTCACGAGGCCGATGAGCGCGGTCAACGTGAAGATGCCGAGCCCGTATTGAAAAGCGCGAGCCGAGGCCGCTGGAAAACCCATGAAACCCTCCCTCGGTCCCCCGCGAACAGGGACCCCTCCGCTGGGGCGGGAGGTTAGCGCGCTCGCGAGTCCAGCGCGACGACCTGGACGTTCTCCGGGAGTGAACTGCGTGTAACGGAGAGCTTGGCGACGGGCGTGAGCTCCTTCACGCCGAGCTCGTGGAGGAGACGATCGAAGGGGGCGTGGGCGTCCTTTTTCGCTTCGGGGTCGTACGACATCGGCACGACGACCTTCGGCTCGAGCTGGTGGATGACCTCCGCGGCCTTCGCCGCGGTGAGGTTCACGTCGCCGCCGGAGATGGGTATGAGCACGATGTCGACGTCGCCCAGGCGCTCGAGATCGACCGCAGGGAGCTCATGGCCGAGGTCCCCGAGGTGGCAGATCACGAGGTCGTCCAGCCGGATGGCGAATACGGTGTTGCGCCCGCGGGCGGAGCCCTTGGAATCGTCGTGGAAGGTCCCGATACCGGTCACCAGGACCTCTTGGACCTCGTACTCACCGGGACCGCGCAGCACCACGGGCTCGCCCCCGACCGACTTGAGACTCGAGTGACCGGGGTGCTCGTGAGAGATGGTGACGATCGCCGCCTCCGTCTTGGGGATGGCGTGACCGGATTTGGGGTCGGGCGGATCGGCCAGCACGACACCTTCGCGACCGCGCATCCGGAAACAGGCGTGACCGAGCCAGGTCATGTCCATGGAGCGGGCCGAGAATAGCGAAACAGCGCCCTGGCCGAGCGGGTAGTCCGGGTGACCCGAGCTCCTGGCCGGGACGGGCGGAGGCTTCGCTGACCGACACCGACCAGGACGTCGTCAAGGCGTGTCTTGCCGGTGATGCGGATGCTTACGCGGCTCTGGTCGAGCGATACGGAGGACGGGTGTTCAACATCGCACTGCGGATCACCGGCGACGCCGACGCGGCGAACGATTGCGCACAGGAGGCTTTCATCCGCGCCTATCGCGCGCTTCACCAGTACGACCCCACGCTGCCCTTCGGGCCATGGATTTACCGCATTACCACCAATGCGAGCCTCAACCACGTCCAGCGCTGGCACGCCCGCGAGACGCCGGTCGACGAGCTGCCCGAGCGTCCTGCCGAGACAGACCTCGGCCCGGAGGCGACGGCGGTGCGCCGCGAGGAGGTCGCCGAGGTCGTCGCGGCCATGGCCGACCTCCCGTCGGCCTATCGCGCCGCGCTCACGCTCCGCCACATGCAGCAGCTCTCGTATCAAGAGGTCGCCGATGCCCTCGAGATCCCGCTCGGGACGGTGAAGACGCATCTGCATCGCGCAAGGGCGGCGCTCAAAGTCCGCCTCGCCGAGCGGTTGAGGGGCAGGGCCACGTGAGCCGCGTCACGCCCCCGGATCTCGAACCGGCCGAGCATCGCACGCACGCGCTGCTCACGGGCGTGCCGCCTCGCGCCGTTCCGCTCGGCTTTCGCGACGCGGTCATGCGCCAGGTCGCGGGCGCTCGCCGCACGACCTGGGAGTGGATCGTGGCGGCCGCGCTCGCGCTTCCCTCCCTCGTATTTCTCGCCCACCAGCTGTCCACACACGGCGACGAATTCACAGCGACCTTGAACAACGTGATCGCGACCACGACCGCCGACAGCGCGGATGCGTTCTTCTTCATCGACGGCGCGACCGTGTTCGCCGTCGTGCTCGTCGGGATCGCGAGCCTCATCGCGGCGCATGCCGCGATCGCGGCGCCGACGCGACGGATGACGACCGAGAGATGAAGCAACGCGACACATTGATCGTCCTCGGAGCGGTGATGCTCGCGGTCGCCGTCTCGGCGATCCTGCTCGCGTCTTCGATGGCCAACGTCGCATCGGCCGAGCGGCGCATCTTCTTCGACGCGCGCAGTTCGCCGCCGCCTGCGCGCACCGTGATAGAGGTCCAGCGCGGTCTGCCGGGGGCGCTTCAGCCGATCGTGCCCGTCCAGCGCGGGCTCACCGACACGGCCCGGGACGCGGCGGGCTACCTGCTCATCCTGCTCGCGACGTCCGCGACGCTGGTGCTCGCGCGCGACCAGGTGGTCGGCACGTACCGCGCGTCGCTCGGCGGCTGGCGGTCGCAACTCCGTGTCCTCTTTATCGGCCTGGCCGTGATCGGCGTGGGCGCATCCGCGACGGCGCTCGCCTGGATCGTTTACCTCGGCTCGGTAGGGACGCTTCGGAACGCCGGGCTCGTCGGCGTGCCGGCGGCGCTCCAGGTGGGCCTTGCCGCGTTCAGCGTCGTCCTCGTCCTGGTGGGGCTCGCGACGCTCGTCGGGTTCGCCGCCGCCTCCTGGCGCCTGGGAGACGCCCTGTTCCAGCTGCGGGGGCTGCGCCGTTACACCGGACGCGTCCCCGCGCCTCTCATCGCCCTCTTAGGCGCCACCCTTATCTATGTCGCATGGCAGATCCCATATCTGGGCGCTCTCGCGATCCTGGGCGCCCTCGCCTACGCGCTCGGTGCGGTGGTCACGGCGCGGTTGGCACACGCGACGCATTTGCAGGCCACGCCATGAAGCTCTGATCAGCGAGGGGGAGTGATCGATGAGCGTGCTTAGAGGAATTCTGATGACGTGGCCGGGTCGGGTCTTCGCCGTCGCCCTCGTCGGATTGCTGGGCGGTGGTGCGGTCTTTGTCTCCCGCGCCAACGCCCCCGCCGCGAAGACCGAGCTGCGCACCCAAGCGGTGACAAAGGGCTCCGTCATTCAGAGCGTCGCGGTGTCCGGATCGGTCGCCGCGATGAACCAGACGAAGCTGACCTTCAGATCCTCGGGCAAGATCGCGGAGATCTACGTGTCGGTGGGCCAGCAGGTCACGGCCGGGCAGCCTCTCGCGAAGCTCGACACGACCGACCTCGAAGCCGCGCTCGCCCAGGCGCAGGCCAACCTCGTGACCGCGCAGAACAACTACAACCGCACGGCTTCGACTACGAGCGACGCGCAGAAGGCGCTGAACCAGGCTCGCCAGCAGGCCGCGCAGGATCTCGCGACGGCGCAAGCCGCTCTCAGCAAGCTCACCGCCAACTACACCTCGGCGAAGAACAACTCGAGCCTCGTGATGGGCGCGGCGTACAGCGATCTGCTGACATACCAAACAGGCATCAACGCGATCTACAGCCAGCTCGACGCGGCCACCCAAGTGCAAACGCAAAGCGGCGCCGACTTCAAGAGCGCCATGAGCGCGCTGTATGGCGGGCTTACGCCGATTACGAACGCGCGAAGCTTCTCGTCGACCCTGCTCTTCGCGGCGCTGAGCGATTACCAGCGCTCCCGTGATGAGCTCGGAGTGGCGATCAACCAATTCGACACAGCGATCGCCGCCGGGGGCGACACTTCGAGCCTGAGCGCGGGATTCACGAGTGCCATGAACAGCTACAACCTGACGGTCTCACGCCTCAACAGCGCCATCGACGCGACGAATGGCCCGCTCTCGCAGGTTTCGAGCGCGGTGACCTCCGCGCAGGCGTTTCTGAACAACTCCTCTTCTCGATACAACGCCTTCTACGACGAGCTGCGGGGGGACCTCGCGGCGCTCCTCGCTGCGGTCACCAACGAGCAGCAGCTCGCGAGCAACACGAAGACGAAGATCACCCAGGGGACGACGTATCTCGGCACGGTCAACGACGCCATCGGCGGTTCGCTCGCCACAGCCATGCAGAACGTGACGACCACGACGCAGCGCGGGCAGCAGTCGATCGACGCGGCCCAGACCTCACTCAACGCGAAGCCCTATGACGTCGCGAGCTCGCAGGCCAGCGTCGATAACGCCGCGACCGCGGTGCAGACCGCGCAGACCAATCTCCAAAACGCGGTCGTCACCGCACCATCGGCGGGCGTCGTGGCTTCGATCGCATCGCAGGTCGGCGAGACCGCGGCCAACCCCTTCATGGTCCTCGCGAACACGACCTCGCTCGTCCTCCACGGGACCATCGGCGAGAGCGACGTCGCCAAGGTCAAGCTCGGGCTCGTGGCGAACGTCGCGGTCGACGCGGTCAGCTCCGCCGGTCGGATGACCGGGCGAGTCACCTCGCTCGATCCGGTCGCGACGATCCAGTCCGGCGTGCCGGTGTACGGCATCGATGTGACGATCGATCTTCCGAATGCGCAGGTGAAGCCGGGCATGACCGGGACGGCGACCGTCATCATCGCAAGCAAGCAGGGCGTCCTCACCGTGCCGAACCTGGCCATCCGCACGACGAACGGCAGGCGGTACCTGCAGGTCCTGAAGGACGGCGAGGCCGTCGACACCGACGTGGTCTTCGGCATCGCCAACGACACCACGACGGAGGTGGTGAGCGGCGTAGCTGAGGGCGACCTCGTGGTCCTGCCTGCGGCTCGCGCGACCGCCACGGCGCGGCCCGGTGCGGGCGGCGGCGGCTTCGGCGGTGGTGGCGGTGGAGGCCCGGTGATCATCGGCCGATGATCGAAAGCGTCGTTCAACTACGCGGCATCACCAAGACCTACCGCATTGGGCGGGACATCACGGTCAACGCGCTGCGGGGGATCGATCTCGACATCCGGCCCGCCGAGTTCGTCGCGATCATGGGGCCATCGGGCTCGGGCAAATCGACGCTCATGAACGTGCTCGGATGCCTTGATGTCGCCGACGGCGGCAGCTACGTCCTGGCCGGCGAGAACGTCAACAAGCTCTCGGACGACAAGCTCGCCTCGATCCGCAACAAGCACGTCGGCTTCGTCTTCCAGACGTACAACCTGCTCTCGCGGCTGAACGCGATCGAGAACGTCGAGCTTCCTCTGATCTACGGCGGCGATCGTCGCGCTCGACGCGAGCGCGCGCTCGCGGCGCTCGAGCAGGTCGGCCTCGGCGACCGCATCCACCACCGTCCCAGCGAGCTCTCCGGCGGTCAGCAGCAGCGGGTTGCGATCGCCCGCGCGCTGCTGAACGACCCGTCGATGATCCTCGCGGACGAGCCGACGGGAAACCTCGACTCGCGCTCGAGCGCCGAGATCCTCTCGATCTTCCAGCGGCTGAACGACATGGGCAAGATGGTCGTGATGGTCACGCACGAGCCGGACGTCGCCGCGCATTGCAAACGCGTCGTGCGCATGCGCGACGGCCTCGTCGCACGCGACGAGCTCGTGGCGTACCCGCGGCGGGCCGAGGACGAGATCGCCGCGGGGATCGGAGCGGCCGAATGAAGCTCTTCGATGCGTTCCGGTCGGCGCTCCAGTCGCTCGTCGTCAACAAGCTGCGCTCCGCGCTCACGATGCTTGGCGTGATCATCGGCGTCGCCGCGGTGATCGCGATGGTCAGCGTCGGAAACGGCGCGTCGCAGAGCGTGCAGAACACGATCCTCAGTCTCGGATCGAACCTTGTCACCGTTTCGCCAAGCTTCGGTACCGATCAGGGGCTGAAGGGCGCGGGCGCGCAGGCGGTGAACCTCACGCTCGATGACATGCGCTCCGTGCAGGACCAGCTCGGTCCGAGCATCGCGGCGATCGAGGCCGAGCAGCAGACGGGCCGCTGGCAGGTCACGGTGTCCGGCCAGAACACGAACACGAGCGTGACCGGTGTGACCGAGAGCTATCCGTCGGTCCGCGACTGGCAGATGGAGAACGGCGAGTTCTTCACCACGAGCGATCTGAACGTCAACGCCCAGGTCGCGGTGATCGGGACGACCACAGCGCAGAACCTTTTCGGCGACGGCGATGCGGTCGGCCAGACGATCCAGCTCCGACAGGGGTTCGGCGGCGGCAAGGACGCGCGTGCCCGAATCTTGAACTTCAAAGTCGTCGGCGTGCTCGCGTCCAAAGGCACGACCTTCGGCTTCAGCCGGGATGACCAGATCCTCGTGCCGATAACGACCGCGCAGCACGTCCTCACCGGCCAGCTGGGTCGCGTCAGCGCCATCGTCATCAAGGCGACCTCCAGCGACACGATGGACATCACCACCAGCGACGTGACCAACATCCTCTTGCAGCGCCACAACATCAGCGATCCCGCGAACGCGGACTTCACCGTCACCAACCAGAACGACACGCTCGCCGCGGTGAACTCGACGACCGCCATCTTCACGCTGCTGCTCGGCGCGATCGGTGGCATCTCCCTCCTGGTCGGAGGTATCGGGATCATGAACATCATGCTTGTCTCGGTGAACGAGCGGACCCGTGAGATCGGGATCCGCAAGGCGGTCGGCGCGCGGCGTGGCGACATCCTGACGCAGTTCCTCATCGAGGCGGTCGCACTTACCGGGCTCGGCGGTGTTCTCGGGATCGTGCTCGGCTGGGCGATCACGCAAGTCGTTCATCAGATTCCGGCGGCGGCGAGCGTCCCGCTCCTCATCACGAGCGGCACGGTGATCATCGCGGTCGGCGTTTCGGTCGCGATCGGGGTCGTCTTCGGTCTCTACCCGGCGATGCGCGCCGCGCGGCTCCATCCGATCCAGGCACTCCGATACGAATAGCCACGAACAAAGGGGTTTGGAATTGAAAGCACAACAGGTCGTGATCGGCGTCGTCGCGGCGCTCGCCCTCGCGGGCGGCGGGTTCGCGGCGGGCATGACGTTCGACAAGTCGCAGACTCCGGCCACGGCCGCCACGGGGGCCACCGGCGGGACCGGCGCTCGTGGAGGAAACGGAGCGCGCGCAGGGTTCGGAGGCGGCGGTGGGGCGGTCAATGGCCAGCAGCCCGTCACCGGGCGCATCCTCGCGGTCAACGACGGATCCATCACCGTGGCCGCGGTCGACCGCAGTCAAGGCGGCGCCAACGCGCAGGCCTCCGCGTCGCCGGCGACCACTTCGCAGATCGTCCTCATCGGGGCGAGCACCCGCATCGTGAAGACGACCGAGACCGACGTGAAGCTCAGCGATCTCAAGGTCAACGATCAAGTCACGGTGGTCGGGACGACCGACGCCGCCGGCATGGTGTCCGCGACCGCAATCGTCGTCGGGACAACGAACATCCTCGGTCAGCTTTTCGGTTCGCAGACCGGGACCGCAGGCCTTGGCGGAGGCGGCGGCGCACGCCCGAGCGCGAGCCCGAGCAAGGCGCCGTAGCCACAGTCCACTAGCGTCTCATCGCGTGACGCGTGGATTCCGGTTACCCGAACGGACCTATCTGCCCGCGATCTTCGACCGCCTCGCGATCGACGAAAGCGACCGCGACGAGATCCGCGCGGCGTGGCCTTCACCGGAGTCGGACCCGATGACGTGGCTCTCGCTCGAG
>VBIZ01000001.1 GCA_005880575.1 Chloroflexota bacterium
GGTGCGAGAAGGCCGCTCGTTCATGACCGGGCATATCGGCGAGCGCGTGACCGGCGAGAACTTCACGCTGCTCGACCACGCGATGGACGCGCGCACCATCGCCGTTCCCTTCGACGTCGAGGGAACGCCGAAGCAGAAGGTCACCCTCATCGAGCGCGGCGTCGCGCGCGGCCCGGTCTACGATCGGACCTCGGCGAAGGCCATGGGCACGCGGTCCACGGGTCACGCGGCCGAGCCAGCGCGCTACGCCGCGGGCGGGCATGCGGGGCATCTCGCGATGAGCGGCGGCCCGGCGACGCGCGGGCAGCTCATCGAATCGGTGCACCGCGGGGTCCTGATCACGCGCTTCCATTACACCAACACGCCCGACCCGCGCGCCGCCACCATGACCGGAACGACGCGGGACGGCACCTTTCTCATCGAGGACGGAAAGATGACGCGGGCCCTCGCGAACGTGCGCTACACGATGAGCGCGCTCGATCTCTTCTCCGGCATCGACTTGCTGGGGCCACAGCGACTCGCGCGCGATTGGTGGAGCTCGAACGGCATGGGGTCGATCTTCTGCCTCGTGCCGCCGATCAAGGTGCGCCGCGCGACCATCACCGGCTCGAGCCCGATCTAGGGTTGCTGTCCCGCGGCGAGCGCTTGAAGGTAGCGGATGAGCTCCCAGCGCTCGGTGTCGGTGAGCTTCGGCTTGCCGGTGTCGGGATCGATCGCACCCCACGCCGGCATCGCCGTGAACGGGATGCCGTTGGTGACCCAGTAATAGAGCTCGCCCGGCGCGTGTTGTGGCACGTGCACCTGAAGATTGAAGGGACGCGGGTTGAGCGTCGCTCCCGCGGGACCGTCGCCGAGCCCTTTGGGCCCGTGACACACCGCGCAATTCGTCTGGTAAAGCGCGCGACCGAAGGCGACCGTCGCGGGATTGTCCGGGGTTGGGTTCTGCGCGAAGCGTGCGGTAAGCGGCACCGGCGGCGTCGGGATGTTCGGCGCGATGGTGTACGCGATGCCGAGCGCAATCACGATCAGCGCGCCGAGAAATCCTGCGCTCTGCGCGAATCGTCGCCACTCGCCGCCGCGACGCCAGCGGACGAGCGCGAAGAGACCGAACACCGCGGCGCCGACCGCGAGCGCGATCGCGATCTGTTCAAGTCCCTGCCGCGAGATCGGGAATGTCACTTCTTCACGTCTGCCTCAGGGGCAGGGGTCCCAGGCGTCGACTTAGCCTTCTTCTTTTCCTTTCGCGTCGACCACCACCAGAGCCCGATAAAGAGGACGAGCGGAACGCCGAGCTCGAGTATCTCGTCGAGCCAGGTGCCGGTCGCACCGTGCGCCGATACCGACGCGTAGATCATCGGGATACGACGAGGCTATACGTACCGGTGCCCTCGTTCCCGACGGCGAGCGTGACCTTCCAGGTGCCCGCCTCCAGTCCCGCGATGTCGAACCTGTAGCGGCCCGGGCCGAACGCGGCGCGGTCCTCGCTGGCGTCGAGCGGACCCTGTGACGCGGGGCCGGAGAACGTCGCGTGCAGCTTCTTGCCGATGACGGGGTTGCCGTCGGTCCCCACGAGCAGGGCGAACAAGGTGATCGGGGCGCCGGCCTGAGGTGCGGCCGGGTCGGTGAAGACGATGGCCGTATAGGGGCCGATCGTCAGGGGCGGCGCGGGCGTCGAGCTGGGGCCGCCGGGTGCGCCCACCGGGACGGTGAAGATGGTGCTCACGTCCTCCTTACCTGCGAGCCGCACGATCGTCTGGATTTTCCAGGTCCCATACATCGCGGTGGGACTGCCCTGCGCGACGTATTCGCCCGCCGCGCGCTCGGTCGCCACAAGCTCCTGCTGACCCATGTCGTGCTCGACCATCGTGAAGCGCAACGCCACTTTCTCTGCGCCGGTGACCGGCGCGAGACCTTGATGCACGCGCAGCACGTAGGTGTTGGGGCCGGCGCCCCCGCTCGCGACGAGCATCTCGAGCCTCAGACCGGACACGTGCTGCGTCTGGTCGAACGCCGACGCGGATGGCTGCGCGGGCGGCGCGAGCGCCGTGAGCACCGAGGCGGCGACGATGATGACGATGAAGATCCCGGTCTCGGCCATCGTGTCGCGGACGAGCGCCGTGCGTGCGCGGATCCCGGCCCGCAGCCGGGGGCCCCAGCGCAGGAGGTTGAACGCCCCGATCGCGAGCGCCACCAACACGAGGGCGATCTTCACCGCGAGCGCGATCCCGTACGGCGTCTCGTATAGATCGTTGATGAGCACGAGCCGGTCGAAAGCCTGGAGGGCGCCGGCGGTGATCAAAAGGGCAGTCGCGATCATCGCGGTGACCGAGAAGCGCCAGACCGTGGCGCCGAGCACTCTCGCGTCCTCGGCGGTTTCGTCGCGCCGAGCGAGGAGCACGCACGAGAGGAGCGCGACGACGCCGCCGGTCCATACCGAGACCGACAGCACGTGGACGAAGTCGAGGGCCATGCTCTTGAGACTTCCGAGCGCCGTCGCGTGCGAAACCAGCGTCGCCGTCATCGCGGCGGTGAGCCCGGCCGCGAGGGCGATCATCCGCCGCGGACGGAACGTGGCGAGCGGTCCGATCGTCATGACGCCACCGCCGGCGATCGCGGCGACCGGCCGCGTCATCGCGAGGCGAGGTGTGATCGACACCGCGGCCAGCACGAGGCCGGCGAATGCCCGCACCGCGAGCATGATCCCGAGCCGCGGCGGGAGCTTCGGACCCTGATCGGCGACGAGCGCAACTGATCCCGCGACGATCAGCACTCCCGCGATGCTCAGCAGCCACGACTCTCGGCGCGGATCGACCCCGGCAGGAGCCACGAAGAGCACGAAGAACGCTGTGCCGAGGCCGAGCGCGATCCCGGCATACGAGAGAACACGCCCACCGATCTCGAGCAGCGCGGGCGGCGGCGCGGCCTCAGCGACGTCAGGCGGACGGGGGATCGGGCCGTTGCCGATAACGAAAACGAAGTTGCCTCTCGTCGTGTGTCCGTCGACCGCACTCGTAGCGGTCCACGCGACGACGTAGCCGCCGTCCGGGATAGGGTTGAGCGATACGCGGAGGCCGTTGGGATCACCCGAGAGCCCAACGTCACGCTTGTCGTGCCGCACGCCGTTCGTGTCCAGCACCTGGATGTCGCTGCCCTTCGGGTCGGGCGGCTCGCTGAACTCGATCCGGATCTCGGCGGGTGCCTTCACGAGCCGCGCGTCGGACGCCGGATTGGAGCGGACGTAATTGGCGTGCGCCTCCGCGGCGCCGCTCAGAAGAACGGCACCGCCGAGAACGCACGCGACGATGACCGCGAGGCGTCGCATCAGCGCCGCCGCATGGCCAATCCGCCGACGGACACGAGCAGGGCGAGGGCGCCGATGGCGATCGATGCGATCACAAGAGTTTGGACCGTGTCGAGCCGTGCCGAGAGATCCGCGTTCGCTGCGATGCGGTCTGGGAACTGCAGCTGGTCGGTCGATATGACTCCGTCGAACGTGTTCGGTCCGGACTCGAACCGCTCGTCGACCTTTGTCGAGGCGACATCGCCAAAGATGTGGAAGATGTAGTCGCCGACCTTCGTGGGTATGAAGCTTCCCGTGTAGTGACCGGGACTCCCCTCGTCGGCCGCAAGCTCGAGCGTCAGCTTCTTTGCGCCGCCGCCGACGATGACCTCGGCATGGAGCGTGGTTGCGAGACCCTCGACCGGCTTGGCGCCATTGGTCTCGGTCACGTCGAGGTTCAATCCGTTGGCCGCGTTCACGTAAGAGGGCTCGTTGATCCAGCCGACCTCGAACGTGTATGGACCGACGGTACGGCGTTCGTGACCGAACGCGACATTCGACGTGAAGGCGAAGCTCGATGCGACGATGGCGAGCGTCGCCAGCGTCGCAAGCGCACGCGACATTTGACCCTCCTTAGGTCTTCTTTGAGGTCGCGGTGAAAGGAGGGTCTAGGTGCGGGGAGGACCGAGTAGAAGCGGCACGCTCCAGAGCGCCCGTGAGATGAGCGGTATTGGAATGTTCGCCACCGGCCATCGGCTCGGCCGGGGAAGGCGTGGCCACGCGAAGAGGAGAAGGCCCATGGTCACGGCGGCCAAACCCGCCAGGGGCGTGACCACCTCGAGCTTCGCGCCGCGCGCGTAGAGCTGCTGAAGGTGCATCAGGAAGATGGGGAAGCGGTAGGCCGCGAGCACGTGGTCGTGGAGCGCCGGCGTCCCTGGCGGGTCCACGTGCGGCGCCACGACTAGGCCGGCACCGGCGAGGGTCGAGCCGGCCGCCGCGAGGGAAAAGACCGCGATCGCGAGTAGGCGTCGCACCTCTTGAAAGGATACGGCTCGCGATTGCGTCCGCATGGTGTCAGCTAGAGGTCCGCGGTCCCCTTCCGGTCCGCTGCGCTCGTCGGCGGCGTCGCGCTGAACTCGACGACCTTGCCGGTCACCTCGTAGACCGCGCCCTCGCAGATGTTCTGGATGCGGTCACCCATCCGCTCGAGGTTGTGCGCTGCCCACAAAAGCCACGTCGCGCGGTCGATCGTGCTCGGGTCAGCCAGCATGTAGGTCAGCAGCTCGCGGTAGATCTGGTCGTACAGCAGGTCAACCTCGTCGTCCTGCGCCGCGATGGCCCGCGCGAGAAACTCGTTCTTCGTGATGAACGCATCGAGACTCGCGCGGAGGCCCTGACGCACGAGCGTGGCCATCCGCGGGATGTCGACGAGTGGCTTGAGGAGCGGGCGTCCCTCGTGCAGCAGGACGATCTTGCCGATTCCGACGCAGTAGTCACCGATGCGCTCGAGAACGCCGCGAGCGCCGCGCGGCGAGGAATGCTGCGGACTAGGGCGCGCACTCGCGACAGATCCCGACGATCGCGGAGTGGGCGAGGTCCGCGCGGAAGCCCTGCTCGGTTCGCAAACGCCGGCCGAGTGGCTCAAGCGTGCGGAGTGGGATCTCCTGCTCCGACCCGCAGCTGCGGCACACGAGATGACCGTGCCGCTCGACATCCGCGCGATGCCAGCGCGTCACCCGATCGTCCAGATGGGTATGGGTGACGTAGCCGAGCTCCTCCAGCGCCTCGAGATTCCGGTAGACGGTCGACGGATCGATCTGCGGGTGGCGCGCGCGGATCTGGCGCGCGATCTCCTCGGCCGTGGTGTGGTGGCGCGCGCGGTGGAGCGCGTCGAGCACCAGGCGGCGCTGGACCGTCATCCGCCTCCCTTTGGAGCGGATCTCGTCCGCCACACTCACGCTTCGACAGTGCCGTAATTGCAAGCGTCTTGCAAGAGTCCACTATTGCGAGAACTTGCGATAACCTGCGTCCAATGGACTTCAGCACGGTGGTGCTCCTTCTCGGGATGGCCGCGCTCGGGTTCCGGCATGGCTTCGACTGGGACCACATCGCCGCGATAACCGACATCACGAGCACGACGAGCGCGAGTCACACCGAGGCCGAGGTGCCGGCCGGCGCCCCGATGCCGTCGCACGGCCACGAACCCGCCGAGCTACGCGGCCACGAGCACGCCCACTCGGCGATGGGAGCGAGCGCCATGCACTCCTTCGGCGAATCCCGGTTCGCCCACGAGGAGCGTCACGCCGTCGGACTGGCGACCTTGTACGCGCTCGGGCACGCGTCGGTGGTGCTCGTCCTCGGAGTCGCCGCGCTCCTTCTCGGCGCCGTGCTTCCGGCCTGGGTCGACCCAATCCTCGAGCGGGTCGTCGGAGTCACGCTCGTCCTCCTCGGGGTCTGGGTGCTCTTCTCCGTGTATCAGTACCTGCGCGGCAAGGGCGAGTTCCGGCTCCGCAGCCGCTGGATGCTCGTCTTCGACTTCGTTCGGTACGGCTGGGGCGCGCTGCAAGCCCGCATCCACGGTCACGAGCACACACCCTCGGTCCATGCGTCGCAGTACGGGCCGAAGACGGCGTTTGGCGTCGGCATGATCCACGGCGTCGGCGCCGAGACCGGCTCGCAGGCGCTGCTGCTCGCGGGCATTGCCGGCGTATCCGGCGTCACCGGGATCGTGATCCTGCTCGCGTTCATCGTCGGACTTCTCGCCTCGAACACGCTCGTCGCGGTCGTGAGCGCCTCGGGATTCATCGGAGCGCAGCGCTTGCGGACGGTCTACGTTGTGGTGGGCTTCGTTGCTGGCTTCGGGAGTCTCCTCATCGGGGTGCTCTTCCTGAGCGGTCTCGGCACCGCCCTTCCGGATCTCCAGCAGGTGCTGTTCGGCCCCCGCACCGAATAGCCTCAGGGCATGAGGCTGCGCGCGGCCTTCCTGGCCCTGCTGGTCCTCGCTTCATGCGGTGGCGGTCCGCCGCTCCGGACGGGAGCGCCGGTGAGCGACCTTGTCATCCCGACGACGGTTCCGAACGGCAAGGTCGAGGTCGTCGTAAAGAGCACCTACACGGTCGGCGAGACGATTCGCGCGACCGTCCGGCTGCTCCCCAAGACCGGCTCGCTTCGCGGACCGCTCGATCCGTACGTGCAGGCGAGCGGTTTCCACGGCACGGCGACGGTGCGGCATCTATCCGTGGATCCGATCAGTGTCTACGCCGGGGCCGCCGAAGTGGCGGTGGTGTGGGACATGCGCGACGACGGCGGAAAGGCCGTCGCGAGCGATGACTACAGCCTGGTCTTCAATGTGATCGACGACTCCGGGCGGACGACCACCGTCGGCGCGACGCTGCAGGTGCGCTGAGCGTGCTCCGCCGCTTCGTCCTCGCCGCTGCCGTCGCGGCGATCGCGGCGTGCGGCGATCCGAACACCGGCGTCGGGATCGAGGTCATCGACGCGCACGTCGTGAGGGTGATCGCCGCGGGCGACCACGAAGGCGCGAAGTACCAGCGACTGGCGGTGCAGCTCGACGGCTCGCTCTACCGCGGCGAGGTCGTCGAGCTCGAGTGGGACGGCCGGCGCGCGCTCAACGAGAACGGATTCCTCTCGCCCGGCGATCGGGTGCTGCTCACGCTCACTCGGAGCGGGAGTACCCGCACCTACACGATCGCGGAGATCGTGCGGCTGCCGTCGCTCTGGCCGTTCGTCCTGGTCCTGGCCGTCGCGCTCATAGCGGTCGGGCGGTGGAAGGGTCTCGCTTCGCTCGCCGGCCTCGGCGCGAGCATCGCCGTGTTCCTGCTGGCGGTCCTCCCCGCGGTCCGGAGCGGAAACGACCCGCTGCTTGCGACGCTCGTCGGGTCGATCGGCGTGCTCGTGGTCGCGGTCTTCGTCGTGCACGGCTTCAACCGGAAGAGCGTCGCCGCGCTGCTCGGGACGCTCGGGACCCTCGTGCTCGTGGTCGGCCTCGCCGGGGCCGCGATCTCGGCCGCGCGCATCACGGGGCTCGGCACCGAGGACGCGATCTTCGTGTTCGTCGGCACTGCCGGCAAGGTGGACATGCCGCGGCTCGTCCTCGCGGGCGTCGTCGTCGCCTCGCTCGGGGCGCTCGTCGATATGGCGGTCGGCCAGGCGTCCACGGCCTTCGAGCTGTCGGCCGCGAGCGAGCTTCGCGGCCGCGGTCTCTACCTCTCCGCGCTGAACGTGGGCCGCGACCACATCGGCTCTCTCGTGAATACCCTCGCGCTGGCGTACTTCGGGGGCGCCTTGCCGCTCATCGTGCTCGTGTCGCTCGGGTTCCAGCCGCTCTCGGTCTCGATCAACAGCGAGGAGATCACGCAGTCGATCATGGCCGTGCTCATCGCGAGCATCGGCCTCGTGCTCTGCGTCCCGCTCACGACCGCGATCGCGGTGGCGCTCGCCGACCGCGTCAAGCGGGCCTAGCCCGCCTTCGGCACCTTGGGCGCAACGGCGGAGCTCGGCTCGGCACGAACGGGCTGCGCGCGCAGCTCTCGTCGACGAGGTCCGATCGCGAAACGCGCCAGGAGATAGCACGCGAAGCTGAGCGAGGTGACGAACACGCTCACCGGCGCGTTCGTCGTTAGCGAGAGCAGGATCCCGCCGAGCGTGCAGAGGAGCGCGATGGCGACGCTGTAGACGATCGCGAGACCCGGGCGCGGGGTGACCCGTTCGGCGGCCGCCCCGGGCGTGATCAGGAGCGTGAGGATGAGCAGCACCCCAACGACCTGGATCGCCTCGGCCACCGCCGCGGCCATGATCAGGAGGAACACGACCGCGAGAGCGCCGACCGGAACACCGCGAGCCTCGGCGACCTCGGGATCGACCGTCGCGAACACGAGCGGCCGGTAGATCGCGGCGAGCGCGATCAGCGTGACCGCTCCGATCGCGGTGAGCAGGAGGACGTCGCCTCGGCTGACGCCGGTGATCGTGCCGAACAGGATCGCGAACGCCTGATTGGCGTAGCCCTTGTAGAGGGTGATGAAGAGGACGCCGAGGCCCAGCCCGAACGCCATCACGACCCCGACCACGACATCACGGCCGCGCTCGCGAACGCCGAGGGTGCCGATGAACACCGCGGTGACCGCGCTCCCGAAGAGGAGCCCGAGAACGGGCGACAGGTGCAGCAGGAGAAATCCAGCCGAGCCGGTGAAGCCGAGCTCAGCCAGGGCGTGCACCGCGAAGGACATGTTCCTGGCGACGACGAAGCCGCTGACGACGCCCGACACGATCGCGATGACGAACCCCGCCGCGATCGCGTTCTGAACGAACTCGTACGGGAGGAGTGCGAGCAGCTGATCCATCAGTGCTCGTCACCGTGATCCACGACCACGGAAGGCGGGTGATGTGGCTCCTCGATGTTGAAGCCCGACTCGGTCGATTCTCCGACGACGAGGATGCGTCCGTGCACGCGGACGACGTCGACGTGCGATCCGTACAAGTCCGACATCCGTTCGGACCGAAGCACCTCGTCGGGCGTGCCGGCGGCCCATCGTCCATTCACGACGAAGAGGACCTGGTCGACGACATGCAGGACCGGGTTGACGTCGTGCGTCACGAAGAGGACTGTGCCGGCGCTCCGGTCGCGCCACCCGGCGATGAGGTCCGTGATCGTCCGCTGATAGCGGAGGTCGAGGTTCGCGAGCGGCTCGTCGCACAGCAGGATCCCAGGATTCCCCACGAGCGCCTGGGCGATGCGAAGCCGCTGCTGCTCGCCGCCCGACAACCGGCCGATCGGAGCGTCGGCGTAGGCCTGCGCTTCGACCTGCGCGAGCGCGCGATCGACGCTCGCGTTCGCCGCGCGATCGGGCCAGGCGACACCCCACCGATGCCCGTCGATCCCGAGGCGGACGAGGTCGCGACCGCGGAAGGGAAGCTCGGCATCAAAGCTCGAGTGTTGCGGCACGTATCCGATCCCAGGGTCGCCGCGGCGCGGCGCGCGGCCCTGCACCTCGATGCGCCCGGAGGAAGGGGCGACAAGCCCGAGGATCGCTCTGAGGAGCGAGGTCTTGCCCGAGCCGTTCGGCCCGAGGATCGCGACAAAGGTGCCCGGAGCGATGTCGAGCGACAGGTCGCTCCAGATCGCGCGGGCGCCGTAGCTCAGCGTGACTCGTTCGAATCGGACGGCGGCCCTGTCCTGCATCGCGGTGCTCAGGCTAGCTATTTCGCGAGCGCCTTCTCCAGATCGTCGAGCTGCGCCAGCTGCCAGTCCTGGAATGTCTTGAAGGGCGGAGGGATCGTCTCGGCCACGGGGACCACCGGCACGTTGTTCCTCAGAGCCAGGTCACGGATCTGCTCGGTGAGGGCTGAGGTGACCTGCGAGTTGTAGAGAAGCGCCTTCACCTTATGGCCGGTGATGAGGTCCCGCTCCGCGGCGACGTCGGCGGGGGCGGGATCGGTGCCCGACTCGATCGCCTCCATGAACGAGAGGGGAGTGAGCACCTTCAAACCGATGGCGTCGGTCAGGTACCCCGCGACGTTCTCGGTGAAGGCGATCGGTGCGCCTGTGTATTTCGACTTGAGCGACGCGATCTTGTCGCTCACCGGCCTTAGCGCTGTGAGGTATTTCGCCTTCTGAGCCGCGAAGTACGGCGCATTTTGCGGATCGAGCTTCGCCAGTGCCGTGGCTGCGGCGTCCGCGACCTTTGGCATCGTGGCCGGGTCGTACCAGACGTGCACGTTCACGTCGTCCTTCACGCCGAGGATGTCCTGGACGTTGATCACGACGCGGTCCGGCTTCGTCGATGCACCGAGCAGCTTGTCCATGAAGCTGTCGTAACCGATCCCGTTCACGATCACGAGCTTCGAGTCGGCGACGACCTTCGCCGTGGTTGGGCTCGCCTCGTACTCGTGCGGGTCCGCGGTCGGGTCGCTCAAGATGCTCGCAGCGGTGACCCTCGAGCCGCCGATCTGGGCGAGGAGGTCGGCGTAGAAGTTCTCAGTGCCGAGGACCGGGATCGCGGGCCCGGTGTTCACGGGAAGGGCGCTGGTCGACGATGGCGCCGCGCTCGCGGTCGCACTCGGCAAGGTCGAGGGGGAGGTGGAGACGGGGGAGCTGCAGGCGCCGACGGCCAGAACGGCGAGTACGACGACGACCCTGCTCGCAGCGCGCGTCGCAAGCGGCAAGAACACAGCGCCGTCCCGATAACTGAGAATGGGTCTCAACTTATGGCAGATGAGACTCAGTGTCAAATAGCGCCGGGAGGCCTATCCTCGCTTCGTGAGCACCGCATCCGTCGATACCCGTCTCGCCGCCGGCGGCCGCCGCCGCACGACGCAGCGGGTCGTCGTCGCCGAGGCCCTCGCCTCGGCAAAGCGCGCGCTCTCAGCGCAAGAGCTGTACGAGCGCATCCGGGCGACACATCCGACGATCGGGCGCGCCACCGTCTACCGCGCGCTCGAGCAGCAGGTCGAGGACCGGATGGCGAGCCGGTTCGAACGCGACGGGCATGTCTCCGCCTACATCGCGTGCGACGCCGAGCATCACCACCACCTCGTCTGCACGAATTGCCAGCGCGTCGACGATGTGGCAGAGGATGTCGTCGCGCCGATGCTTTCCGCCGTGGGCAGGCGCCACGACTTCACCGTCGACCACGCCGCGCTCGACTTCTATGGACTGTGCGCGAGGTGCCGGGGCAAGCGTCGCTAGCGATTCACGGATGCGTGCCGCTCTCGAGACGCTTGCGATCCTCGGTCTCGAGCTGGAAGGTCGAATGCTCGATGTCGAAGTCGCCGCGAAGGCAGTTCGACAGGTCGTCGAGCACCGTGCTCGGATCCGCACCACGCTGCATCACCACGTGGGCGGAGATGACGTTCACGCCGCTGGTGATGGTCCACACGTGGAGATCGTGGATGTCGAGCACGCCGCTGCAGCCCAGAACGTGTTCCCGCAAGGTGTCGACGTTCACGTCACGAGGTGTCGCCTCGAGGAGCACGTCGATCGCCTCGCGTAGCAGGCTGAACGACCTCGGCACGATCAGTGCGACGATGAGGAAAGCCGCGAAGGTGTCCGCGAGCTGACGTCCCGCGACGATGTTCGCGAGCGCGGAAATGATCACCGCAACCGACGCCGCGACATCAGCGAGCACGTCCAGGTACGCCGCGCGGACTGCGAGGGACGCGTGAGGGTCACGCAGCAGCCATACCGAGATCCCGTTGCTCAGGAGGCCGACTGTCGCTACGAGGAGGACGAGCCCGCTCTGGACGGTCGAAGGCTCGCTGAAGCGGCGGATCCCCTCGACGAGCACGACCGCGGCGACGACGAGAAGAAGAACGGTGTTGAGGACCGTGGCGAGTATTTCGAGCCGAAGGAGGCCGAAGGTCCGACGGTCGCTTGCCGGCCGTGCCGCAAGCCAAACCGCGACGAACGCGATGCCGAGTGCGACGACATCGATCAGTACGTGGAATGCCTCCGCAAGCAGGGCCAGGCTGTTCGCGAGGATGGACGCGGTCGCTTCGATCGCGAAGACAGCCACGGCCAGCGCCAGCGCGATGAGAAGACGCGTGCGCTGGCCTGCTCGTCGGGAATGCACGAAATGAACGGTACAATTCATGTGCGTCGTCCTCGCGCCCCATGGAGGCTCCCTTGGCTCTGATCACGCATGAAATGACCATCTCCAGCGTCGTCGAGCGCTGGCCCGACGCCGCGCGGATCTTCGCGCGCTACGGTCTCTCGTGCGCGTCCTGCTCCATCTCCAAAAGCGAGACGATCATGGCCGGCGCGACCGGACACGGCGGCGGCCGCGTGAACGTCGAGGACTTGATGCGCGACCTCAACACCTACGCCGAGAGCGGCAAGCTTCCGGACAACCTTCCGGCCGCGAACGCGACGGCGGGGGGCGCCGGCATGAAGATGCGAGGCATGGCCGAGCAGAAGGGCATCAAGCACGTCATCGCGGTGATGTCGGGCAAGGGTGGAGTGGGGAAGTCGCTCGTCGCGGGGCTCCTCGCGGTCGGACTCAAGCGGCGCGGCTTCCGCGTCGGCGTGCTGGACGGCGACATCACGGGCCCCTCGATCCCGCGCATGTTCGGCGTGCGCGAGAAGCCGGTCTCCTCGGACGGCAAGACGCTCAACCCGCCGCGCTCACGCGGTGGCATCCCGATCATGTCGATGAACCTGCTCCTTCCCGACGAGGGCGAGGCCGTGATCTGGCGCGGTCCGATGGTGTCCGGAGCGATCCGGCAGTTCTTCAGCGACGTGAACTGGGGCGAGCTCGACTACCTGATCGT
>VBIZ01000106.1 GCA_005880575.1 Chloroflexota bacterium
AACGTTCGGATGACTGGATACGCCGCCTCGCGATGCTTGAGATCCGTGACGTAGACGGTGAGCTTGACGACGTCGGACATGCTTCCGCCGGCCATCTCCATCAGCGTTTTGATGTTTTCGCAAGCCTGTCGTGCTTGTCCCGCCGGATCCCCAGCGGTGTCGAATCTGCCGTCGAGGGTGATGCCTGTCTGGCCGGTCATGTACACGAAATTCCCGAGCCGGTAGCACTCCGCGCGTAGCCCTCGACTCCCCAAGAGGCCGAGGTTCGTTGCGTCGACCGAATGGATGAGCTGCTTCTTCATGGAGCCTCCTAAACCTCAACCCTGATGGACCATCATCGGATCGCGCACTCGACCGTTGCGTTATGCCTTCGGGATCTCAGGGTCTTCCAAACAAACTGAGGCGACGGCGGGAATCGAACCCGCGATGAAGGTTTTGCAGACCGCTGCCCCGATTCGAGAGCTAAAACTCAAGAAATCTAAGAAATTTGATGAAACGTGTCCTCTGACTGACCATCTCTTGCGGCCCAGATTCTTGCCTTGCGCCTCGAGCAGTACGCAGTGGCAATGAGGCGCCGCTGCCTAAGGAGAGAGTCCGAACTCGGTGACTGATGGGCGGTCTGATCTTCTGATCTACAGATAGACCCCCGTGACGGCCATCACACCGCACCGAATTCCTGATTTTCCGAACAAACTCACGAGCCTCTCCTCGGATAGGTCAAGGGAGTCGGACGACCTACAAAGTCAGGGCTGGAGGAACGACCGCTCCCGGACTTCCTCATCCACGCTCGTCCGACGAGTGAGGTTGTCGACGCTTGAAGTCTCGCCCTGCTCAGCTAGAACCGCGCCAGGTGGTCCAAGCGACAAGAGCCGCGATCACGCATCTGGCAAGGCGCACACCTTCCTGCGACCGTAGCGAGAATGCAGGGAGGAGTGGCACTGCGGCAACGCTTCGGTGTCGTCCTGGGCGGGAGACCTCGTCGCTTGCGGCGCTCAGGTGGATCGATGTGAGCAAGAGCACTGGCGTGCTGAAGCGGGAGCTTGCGCCGGTGGGCGCGACGCTCTTCACCGCGGGAATGATCGTGGGTACCGGGATTTTCGCCGCGTTCGGCGCGGCAACGAATGCCGCGGGGACTGGCATCCTCCTCGCGATCGTTCTCGGCGGCACCGTCGCTCTCGCGACCGGCATTAGCACGGCGCAGCTCGGGGTGAACTTCCCCGAAGAAGGAGGCGCCTTCACCTGGGCACGCGCCTTCGATCACGACACGATCGGTTTCATCGCCGGCTGCGGCTACCTCGGGAAGGCCCTCGTCTCGATGAGCGTGGTCGCACTCGCGCTCACGACCTACCTCGGCCAGGTCATTACGGGTCTGCCGGTGCACGTCGTCGCTTCAATCGCCGTGCTCGCGATCACCGGCCTCAACGTCTTCGGGATCGAGCTGACCTCGAAGCTGGTGATCGGTCTGCTCGCCATCCTCGTCTGCCTGCTCGCGATCTACGCGGGTGCCGCAGCACAAGCGGTCGACCCGGCACAGCTCGGCCCGCTCCTCGGCAACAAAGGAGCGCTCGGCGTACTTGCCGGAGCGGCGATCTTCTTCTGGTCCTGGGACGGTTTCATGCGCACCGCGATCATGGCCAGCGAGATCAAGGATCCGCGGCGGACGATCCCGCTCAGCATCGTCGGCGGGGTCGCCATCGCCGCCGCGGTCTTCCTGCCGGTCGCGGCGATCACTCTCGGCGTCCTCGGCGCTGCCGAGCTCGGTCGCGACGACACGCCGCTGCTCTCCGCGGCCAGGAGGGCGGCGGACTGGCTCTTCTGGCCCGTCCTCGCGGCCGCGATTGTCGCGGCGCTCGGGGACATGCTGGGCATCTTGCTAACGGCCTCGCGCGTTGCCCTTGCGATGGCGAAGGCTCACGAGCTACCCCGAACCCTTGCCACGGTGCACCCGCGTTTCCGGACGCCGCACCGCTCGGTGGCTGCGCTCGGCACCGCGAGCGCGGCACTTGTGCTCTTGTTCGACCTGCGCTCGCTCATCGAAGTAGCGAGCGCGTTCATGCTGGTCTGGTACCTCGTCACTCACTTCGCCGCGCTTCAGCTGCCAAAAAGCAAGCGCATCGCCTCGCCGGTCTTCTCGTGGTACGGGATCGTCGGATGTCTCGGTCTCATCGCGTCGCTGCCGGCCGCCGCGCTGCTTGCCGCAGCAGCAGCGCTCGCCACGCTTACGGGGGCGCGCTGGATCGTCCGCCGCAGGCTGGTCACATGAACGGACTGTGGTGCTCGCCGACAGCGCGAGCCCGGAAATCGTGTACTGCTCAGTCGCCTTCATGCCGGTGCGCCCAGCGAGGTTCAGTCTGTCGTCGTGGTGGGATACCTCTTCGTGATGGTCGCGCAACGGATACGGGAAGCGGCTGATCACGGCATCTGGCCGGCTCCGAGCTCGCGCACAAGGCGTCGAGTCCGCTCCGCGATCTCGTCGCGGAGCGCCTGCTCCGCCTGAGCTTCCGTCACCCAAAGGTCCGCTCCATCGAGCGTGCAATCGATCGCGATCACGCGGTCGGCAAGGGCGGCGTTCACGCCACGCGGAGGGCCATTCTCAAGGTGCTCCGCTGCGGCCGTACCCGCCAGCAGAGGCTCGAGGCGGGCACTGACTTCGGCTTGCGGCTCCTTCCCCGCCGAGAGCGCGCGCCAGCCCGTTGGGGCCGCGGCGTTGAAGTAGGCCGCCGCGATTCGGCTACGGAACGCGCCGTGCTCGCATACGAACAGGACGGTGCGAGTCATCGCAGTGCGAACGTGAGAAGGCCGACGACTCCGGCCGCGCCGACGAGAAGAGGCTCGGGAACCTTGGTCCGCCAAAGCACCAGCAGCGCCGTCAGGAAGACAAGCACCGTGGTCACATCGACGATCACCTGCGTCCCGATGACCGCTCCCGCGCCGACGATCGCGCCCGCGGCGGCGGCAGTCGCGCCCTTCGTGAACCCGACCACGATGGGGTGCTTCCGGTAGCGCATGATCCACGGCGCGAAGAGCACGACCATAAGGAAGGGCGGCAGGAACACTCCGAGGCCCGCCACCGTCGCGCCGGCGAGCCCGGCGACGAGGTAGCCCACGAAGACAGCGGTGATGACGACCGGTCCGGGCGTGATCATCCCCATGGCGACCGCGTCGAGGAACTCTCGCTCGGTCAGCCATCCGAAGTCGCGGACCACGCCCTGCTGCAAGAAGGGCACGATCGCGAGACCCGAGCCGAACGTGAACGCGCCGGCTTTGAAGAAGAAAACTCCGAGCTGCAGCAAGACGTTGGGGTCGGCGCTCTGCGCCGCCGTCCACACGGTGCCGAACCCCACGGGCATCACTAAGGGCGCAGCGTGCGCCCGACGAAGCCAACTTCGCGGAGCGTAGATCGCGACCCCGACGAGCCCGGCGAGGATGAACAAGACCGCGACCTCGCTGCGTGCCACGAATGTCACGACTCCGACCCCAGCGAAGATCACCCAAAGGCGCCGCTCGTCTTTCACCGTCACGCGGACGAGCTTCCACGCACCGCGAAGGATCAGCGCAATGACCGCCGGACCGATGCCGTAGAAGAGCGCCTGGATGATCGTCGTCCCGCGGAAGGCGACATACAGGGCAGCGACGGCGCTCACGATGATGAAAGGGGGCAAGATGAAGGGGACCGCCGCCGCGCACGCGCCCCAGAAGCCACGACGGACGTATCCGAGCCACATCGCGAGCTGCGCGGCGAGCGGGCCAGGCAGGGTCTGCGACACCGCGAGGCCCTGGAGGTATTCCTCCTGCGTGTACCAGTGGCGGCGCTCGACTAGGTCGCGCTGCATGTACCCCGCAAGTGCGATCGGGCCGCCGAATCCGGTCGTGCCGAGGCGGACAAAATATCCGGCGATCTGTCCCAGCGACAGCCGTGGTGGACCCTCGACGCTCACCCGGTCTCCTCGTAAATCGCCGCGCCGCAGCTCTTGGGCTGGAAGACGAAGAGCCGGCGGCTGGCCGGGTCCCATCCGATGGTGTGCGCTCCTTCTTCCGTGGAGATCGTCTCCAGATGGACGCGCCTGCGTACGTCGAACACCGAGACCGTTCCGGGGCCGCCCACGGCGACGTAGAGGCGGCCGAGCTCGCGGTCGTACATGATCACGTCCGGAGTACCCGGCAGCGGAAGCGTCGCCTCAACTGCGCGGGTATCGCGATCGATCACCGCCAGCGTTCCGGCGTCGGCGGCGCACCAGAGCGAGGCGCCCCGTTCCGTTTGCACGATCGCCAGTCCGTGGGGGCCGGCCGCGGGGACAGGAATCGCGCCCGACATGATCAGCGGGTCGGCCGTGATGACACCGATCGTCGCAGGATCGGCGACATTCACGTAGACCGTGCGGCTCGAGTCGTCGTAGATCGCCCAGCGCGGCCTTCCGGGGAGAGTGATCGTCTTCGTGACTCGACGCTCGCCGACCGACACCACGGAGGCCGTGCAGTTGGTCCCCACGGGTTCACCGAGGTTGAAGCTGAAGAGTCGTCGGGACCTTCCGTCATACGCGAGCGCGTTTGGGTGCGCACCGACCGCGACGCGAGAAAGCAACGTACGGTCCGAACAGCGGAAGAGGCTGACGCGTCCGGCGGCACGCTCGGATGTGAAGAGCAGATCCTGCTCGCTATCGATGAGCACGCCGGCCACGCCCGGCAGGTCGGTGATTGCGCCGAGGTACGTCCCGCTCCGACAGTCGAGGATGTCGACGCGATCAGCGCCGGTATGCGCGACGAACAGCTTGCTGCCGCGCGGATCACGGTACGTGTCGGCGTGATCGAAGCCCGGTTTGGCGCCTGGCGGCACGGGCGTGAAGCCGACGTGCCGCAGCGTCACGCGGCCTTGGCCTCCGCCTTCTTCTGGCAGAAGGCGTAGAGCGCGTCGAGCAGCGGCCGCGAGGCCTCGCGCTGCTTTTGGTCGTTCGGATAGTGCACATGTCGGATCCCGTCGAGGATCGCCTCGACCCCCTGCGACTCCGGTGTGATGGTCTTGTCGGCGGTGTCCGCGCCGCGGATGACCTTGGCCATGTAGGCCATCGCCGGATCCTTGTCCAGACC
This sequence comes from Chloroflexota bacterium, assembly GCA_005880575.1. Lineage (GTDB taxonomy): Bacteria > Chloroflexota > Limnocylindria > P2-11E > P2-11E > 3-1-20CM-2-70-9. The sequence goes on from VBIZ01000106.1 coordinate 5,086, forward strand.
GTACTTGTGCACGAACGCGTCGAAGCTGCACTCGGGTCCGTGGTGTCCGAGCTCCACATCCTTGATGTCGTAGGGAGTCGCGTTGCGCTTCTGCGCCTCGGCCGCGACCTGGTCCGATGGGACGTAGATGAACTCAGCTTGCTTGTCGACAAACCTTTCGATGAGCCACGGACAGGCGACCCTATCGACGCGGGGATGCTCGCGTGTGATCCATTTCATCGTCATCCTCCCCAGAACAGATGCGATCGGTAGCATCGCAGAAGCGACTCGAGACCTTCTCATCTATGTCCTCGGTGCGCTTCTCGCGGCGATTGTCGTGGCGGCGGCGCTGTACTGGCGCTATCCCTGGTCCCGCGAGGGCGGACGGTTCGGGGTTGCGGCGATTACTACGTTCGTCGCATGGATCGTGTGGCGCGTGGTGCTCCAACAGATCCTTGCTTGGGATCTATCGTGATCGAGGGAGGTTCCGTCTTGGCTACTTGGGCTGAGTTCGCCCACGACGACCCTGACCTGGCAGAGAGGGCAAGGGCGCTGCTCTATCGCAGCGGCAGCGGGGAGGCCCTCCTGGCCACGGTTCGCGGTGAGACACCGCCACGGATTCATCCGATCGCAGTTGCCGTCATCGATGACGGCCTGTATGCGTTCATCTTGCCGTCGCCCAAGCTGACCGACCTCGAGGGGGACGGCCGTTTTGCGCTCCACTCATACCCTGACCCTCGGGTCCCGCATGAGCTCCAGATCCGTGGCCGTGTCCGTCGCGTCGACCCCAATAAGCAGGCGGCGCTCGCGAAGACATGGCCGTTCGACGTCGGATCGTCCCCGGCCTTCGAGTTCCTGATCGAAAACCTCGTCATCGGCGTCCGCGCAGACCGCCAGAGCTGGCCGCCCCGCTACAGCTCCTGGCCTCGGCGCCGGAACCTAAGCTAGGTGCCTTGCTGGCATTGCCTCTGCTGAATTAATCGACGTCCCGAGGGTCGGCGAGGCAGCCTCGCTCCCGCGCCAGCGGAGCAACGCGGCGGACTTCTGCGCCGCCCCCGCCAAACGCCAAATGAAATCGACGTGACGGCAATTGATTTCGCGGCAGAGGTCTAGCAAACCTCTGTCGTTGGTCCACAGAATCTCGTGATTGCTCGAACTGAGGCGACGGCGGGAATCGAACCCGCGATGAAGGTTTTGCAGTTAGCGCTTCCGGCTGACCCAAGTCCTACGTCGCAGACTTCTGTCGTTCGTCGGCGTCGTTCCGTTCGTGCTCGAGATCCGCCCGCACGCCGAAGTGGTCGCTCGCGCCGATGCGGTCGCGCTTGCTGTCGTGTGCCGCGCGCCACTCTCTCTCGGCGCGGTTGCCAAAAGTCGCTGGGGCGCGCTCGTCGTCGGGAGCGGTTCACCCCGCTTGGCTACGTTTTAGTCGCCCTACCGCATCGACTACCGATCTGATACTTGCCGAGCATCAATAAGAAGCATATCGTTCATCGATAACGAGAGGTGGATGTGGCCATGACAAAGCCTCCGGCGATGCTACTGCGGCTCCTCCCTGCGCGTCTGGACAACGAAGACTTTCGCGGCCGAGCAGCTGCTCTCTGGCTGTTCGGGCTATTCCTCGGGCTCCGGGCGGTTATGGGGGTGAACGGCGCGCTCAACACGCGTGGCATCGCCACCGGTGACGGCATCCAGCTCGACGGTCTTGGTGAAGGAGGCGCGGAGACGGTGCTCCACCTCTTCCGACTTCTCAGCCTCGCCCAGCTCCCGCTCGTCGCGATCGGCGCTGTCGCGTTGTGGCGCTGGCGTGCGATGGTGCCGTTCTTGTATCTGGTGCTTCTCGCCCAGCAGCTTCTGGCCCGCCTCGCCAGCTCGGTGAATGCGATGCCGAGGACCGAAAGCGGCGCAGTCGCGACCTGGATCAACCTCGGACTGCTCGGGTTGCTCCTCGTCGGTCTGCTCTTGTCGCTGTGGACCCGCCGTATCGCATCGCGGCCATCTCTCGGACCTGGCGCCTAAAACCATGAGGAAAGTGGATGTGTCATGACTCAAGCTCTTCCGACAACTCTGTCTGCTTCGCGACTGGTCGTTCGGGTACTGATCTTTCTCAACCTGCTGGGCGGAGCGGCCGTGCTCGCACTTCTCGTCGCGAGCCCGATCTCTCACGGCTGGGTCAAGAAGGTGTTCGGCCTGTCCGATGACGGCACGGCGACGCAAGTACTCGTGCTGCTGGGCGCGGTCGGCCTTGGCTCCGTGCTCTTTAACCACATCCTGCTTACGCGACTGCTCGGGATTATCGAGACAGTGAGACTCGGTGACCCGTTCGTGGCTGCCAACGCGGCGCGCCTCAGAGTGACTGCCTGGGCGATCCTTGGGCTCGAGGTCTTGTACTTCATTGCCGGCACCGTCGCCGGCCGTCTCGTTCCGAACGTCGATATGGAGCGCGACTGGGGACTGTCTGTCAGCCGCTGGCTGGCGGTGCTGCTTCTCTTCGTGCTCGCTCAGGTATTCGAAGACGGGGCACGCATGCGCGATGACCTGAGCGGGACAGTCTGATCATGGCCATCGTCGTCAGACTCGACGATGTTCTTCATGAGCGTCGGATGACGCTGACGGAGCTCGCCGAGACGGTCGGGATCACGCTCGCCAATCTGTCGATCCTCAAGACCGGCAAAGCCCGAGCCGTGCGCTTCTCGACGCTAGAGGCCATCTGCGAAGCGCTCCAGTGTCAGCCCGGCGATCTGCTCGAGTACGTCTCCTCCGCCTCGGATGCGCCACCTGCAGCAGCGGTGGCTCACCAACGGCTCAAAGGTCCGCTGAGGCTCGCGGAAGGGGACGAAGCTGCTCCAACTTAGGGAGGTCGTCAAGCCAGCGATGCTCGAAGACAGCGTCCTCGATCGCTGCTATCCGATGCAGGAGACCCACGCTGCACTCCGTCACATTGAGGAACGTCGCGCTCGCCGGAAGGTCGTCGTCACTGTATGACCCCGGGAGCGATGGCGAGGCTTATGGCGGGCCTCTACTTGGTGCAAAGCGCGGCTTCGGTCTTTGGGCAGCTGTTCATCAGCAGTCGGCTGTTCGTCCGCGGAGATCCCGCGACGACGGCAGGCAACATCCTGGCGAACGAAGTTCTGTTCCGCGCTGGGATCACGGCCTCGTTACTGTCGGTCGGCCTGCACGTCGTGTCAGCGGTCCTGTTCTACCGGCTGTTCAGGCCAGTTGACCGTTACTTTTCGCTGCTCACGGCGCTATTCCTTGTCGTGGCGAGCGTGATCTGGACGCTGGCAGCACTCATGTTCTCCGGCGCTCTTGTCGTCCTGGACGGCGGGACTTCGTACCGCGCATTCGGCCCGGACGAACTTCCAGCACTTGCCCTCGTCCTCCTCGACTGGAGCGACGAGATATACAACACGGGCTTGGTGTTCTTCGGATTTTGGTGCGCCGCGATCGGCTCCCTGATCTACAGATCGACGTTCCTCCCCCGGTTTCTCGGGTTGGGAATGGCTCTGGCCGGCTTGGGTTACGCGACGTTCCTCTACCCGCCTCTCGCGAGCGCCGTCTATCCGTTCAACTTGGCCATCGCTGTCGGAGAGCTCGCACTTGTTGTCTGGCTTCTGGTCGCAGGAGTGAACGCCGAGCGGTGGAACGCCTTAGCTGATCGACGACGGAGCGCCACGATCTCAGCTTCGTGAAGTCGTTCGTCGCGGGCCTGAGCCACATATCCGACAAACAAGGAACCAAAAGCGGGCTGCTTAGTGCACCCCTACCTATCTATGGGGGAAATCAGGCCGCGGACGCGTGACAGCCGACGCCGGTACGCGGTGTCGATGGCTAGCGTGGCGACAAGCTCCTGCGAGCGGTGGCCAGGCACGTGGAACTCAAACCGGAGCTCACCTCCGCAGGGATCACGTGACTGATCGAATCGGATCCGCGTCGGTGCCTGACGATGGTGTGTCGCTGATCGCTGGTACGCGGTCGCAGCCAGAAGACCTCTAACCCGCAGACTTCTGCCGTTCGCTAGCTGACTTCTGCATCGCCCCCCGAGAACGCGAATAAAAATCGCACCGCGCCAATCGGTCACCTGACAGAGGTCTCGCGAACCTCTGCCATTGGTCCACAGAATCTCGTGATCGCTCGAACTGAGGCGACGGCGGGAATCGAACCCGCGATGAAGGTTTTCCAGACCGCTGCCCCATTTCGCGAGCTCAGACCTAGAAATCCAAGGTATTTCGAAAAATCGTGTCCTCTGACTGACCACTTTCCGCGTGCGGACCCTTGCCTTGCGCCTCGCAGCAAATTACGCGACCTCGATGGGCGACACCGAACCCGTCCGCCCTGCCTTGGGTGCCAGCCGGGCGGGCACAATACCGGCGTGCCACGGCTGCAGCGAAAGAACTTCAGCGCTCCGGAACACACGCGTGATCTTGGTCGCGGCCGGATGGACGTGGTCGACCTCGACGAGACCGCCGTCGGCCGCATGATTCTCAAACCAGGCTGGCGCTGGTCAACTGATGTTGCTCCGAAGGTGGGTACGCCGACCTGCCAGGTCCGACATCTCGGTGCGGCGGTGAGCGGCCACCTGCACGTTTTAGTCGAGGATGGCAGCGAGATGGATATCCAGGCCGGCGACGTGTACGAGATCCCGCCGGGACACGACGGCTGGGTGGTCGGAGACGTGCCGTGGGAGGCAGTCGAATTCGCTAGCGCGCGCGTCTTCGGCGCGACGGATGACGAAACCGGCGTGCGCTCGCTGGGGACGATCCTCATGACGGACATCGTCGGGTCCACCGCAACGCTTGAACGGGTCGGCGACGCAAAGTGGCACTCGCTGCTACTCGCACACAATGAGCGGCTGCGCGCGCAGATCGAGCGGTTCGGCGGCCGAGAGATCCGAACGACAGGCGACGGCTTCCAGGTGCTTTTTACTGGCGCCGCCCGCGGCGTTCGCTGCGCCTCGGCGATGATTGACGCGCTCTCCGATCTGGACATTCAGATCCGCGCCGGATTGCACACCGGCGAGGTCGAACTTACCGCCGGGAACCTCCATGGGATCGCGGTGCACGCTGCCGCGCGCGTCACCGCACTCGCGGGACCAAGTGAGGTGCTCGTCTCTGCGGTGACACGCGACCTTCTCGATGGGTCGGGCCTGATCTTCGATGAGCGCGGTGTCCACGAGTTGAAGGGCCTTTCCGGTGCGCGTCCCGTATTTGCGCTCGTCCGCGTCGCGTCCCCGCCTCACTGACGCGGTCCGGGGAGCGCGCTCCGGTCCTGCGGCTACCGCATCCTTCCGGGACCCATCATGTCCCGCATGGCGCCCATCATGGGAGCGCACCAAGCCGCCATCGTCGTCCATATATGACCGCTTGCGCCGCCTGGTTGGCCGCTCCGGATGACGATTTTCTTGTCCTCTCGATGACGCTGCGATCTAGCATGGGCGCGGCTCGAGAAGGGCCTAGGAGGGGACCAGTGAAGGGACTTCGGATTCTTATGTCCGCGATCTTCGTGATGGCGGCACTTATCGGATCGTCGCAGCAGGCTTCCGCCCACGGCGTGCAACTGGTGGCGACGATCAATGGCGCGGGCAGAGCAGTCATGGACGAGGCGTCGCCCTTGAAGGGCACCACAACGTACTTCATCCACGCTCGGCTCTATTCGGATGGAACAGCGATCGGGCGTTTCGACTGCGTCGACCTCGCCGGTAGTACTGCCGAAGGAGACTTCTTCGGACCGATCACCAGTTGGAAGATGGTGAACGGCGAGATCAGGCTGAGCGGTGCAGGCCAGCTGCGCACTCTCAGTGGTGACCTCGTCCCGGGGATCGGCACGACCGCCCTTCCTTACACCGTCGCTATCCAAACGTTCGGTGGCAAGGGAGTTGGCCATTGGACGTTGGAGGTTCCGGCCTTTGCCCCCGTCGCCATCTGCAGCGAGCGCTTGACTAGCGGAAGGCTGGTCATGGCCACTGCTGGCCGACGCAACGAGGACGATTCCGACTAACGCATTCTGATAAGTCCCAAGGTGGCGCCGGCAGTGTCGGCGCCACCTTGTTGTTGACGACGGCAGCGATCGCACCGCACAAAACTGAAGCAGCTTGCCGCCCGTCTACTAAAGCCCGTAGTACTCTGGGTGCGCGTTGGCGAAAGCGTCGATCGCCCGGCCCGGAGCAGCGCTGGTTTTTCTCCTGCCTGCCTTCCTGCTCGGCCTGGTCGCCACAACTCAGCTCCAATCGCAGAGTCGACGCACGCTCATCCCCTCTGAGTATTCGTCACAGGACAGCGTCAAGCTGACCGAACAGGCCCTCGCCCTACAACGCGAGCAGACCGATCTCAAACGCGAACTCACGGCCCTGCGTGAGCAGCTCGCTGACCTTCAAGCGCAAGGGGCCGGCGTCGGTGGGCAGTCGACGACATTGCAGGCCCAGCTGGATCAGCTCAGGGAGCTCGCGGGGCTTACGCCTCTGGCGGGGAGGGGTGTCGTCGTGACGCTCGACGACGCACACCTACCGCCGAGCACAAATGTCAGCTCAGTCATCCAGGCGATCGTCCACAGCGAGGACATCGTCGACGTCCTCAACGCGGCTTGGAAAGCGGGTGCCCGTGCGATCGCCGTCAATGACGAACGGGTCACAGGCGCGTCGGCCTGCGTCGGAGCCACCATCCAGATAAACGGGACGCTCATGTCGCCACCATTCCGCTTCGTGATCCTCGGTGCGAGCGACGAGCTATACGGCGCGTTGACTGAGCCGCGCGAGCTCACGGACCTACGCGCGCGGCAGCGCAACTTCGGGCTCGGCTTTGAGGTTGCGCGGGCAGACGATCTGCGGGTCCCCGCATACAGCGGCGCGCTGCGCGTCCGGTACGCCGTCGCGCGTTAGATCCGCATCAGCGGCTTGGGGGCGTGGGACACAGCGCGTCGGCGACGCAGAAGGTGGTGAAGCTGGCGAGCCCGATTGAGCCAGCGGCCGCTCGGGCGGCCCACCCGATCTTGAAGGCCGACAGCGCCTGCACTCCGGACTTCAGGCCGCGGACCTGGACGACGACCGGATATCGACCCTGACTGGCATCGAGGAGAGTCCCTACCGCCGGTGGCCCCGAGCCTGGGCCCGGGCGCACCCGGTCGGCTCGGCTTACACGACTGCGATCGACGGTGATGCGCTCGAGAACGATGGCGTTGCCGAGTGGCTGGATGAGGTCGAAGGAGGTGATCGCGACCCGGTCGGGTCCGCATGCGGCGAGCAGGAGCACGACCACGCTTTTGACCTCGCCCGCCGCCAGATGAATCGGCGCCGGTAAGGTCGTGTGGCTCAGACCGCTGTCCTCGCGAATCGGACCGTAGGCACAGTCCGGGTTTTGTCCGCCGCGAGCCGGAAGCGTGAACGCGACGAGCAAGAGCGCGGCGAGACCCAGCGGGGCGAGGACCGCCAGGCTCGCCATCTTCGAGGCCGGCGCTCGAGTTCGGGCCACGAACAGAACGCGCGCGAACAGGATGGCGACCAACGCGAGGAAGCCCACGGCGGCGAGATCGGCAAGATCGCCATACGCGACGAGCCGCGGGTCAGGATCGAAGAGGTGCAGCTGACGGGTTAGGAGCCAGAGTCCCGCGAGCGCCAAGGCGGCAGAGGCACCTGCGATTCCCACCCTGGTCAGGCTCCGCACGCCGAGGTGCGGGCGATAGATCCACATCGCCAGCAGCAAGGCTGTGATCAACTCGAAGAGGTCAGCCGCGGCGTCGGCCAGCCCGATGGTCTCAGGAACGCCGGGCTCGGCACCGAACGGGAGGCCGGCGGTGCGCGAGACGGCCCAGACGCACACCGTGGCGACGCTCCCGACGACACCGAACCGGACGAATGCGACGCGCAGACGGTCAGGACCAAGGGGGTACACGAGGTACAACCCGCCGGCGACTTGGATGAGCCCCACGACGAGAAAGAAGAGGCCGAAGAGCGGATCCTCGTCGCTGTGGGGCCCGATCTGCGCGAGGTGAACCACGCCCGCCGCAACCACCAGCATGGCCGCCGCGTAACGCACAAGGGCAAACGGGGAGGACTCGACCACATCCAAACGCTTCAAGCGTCGTGCCGCGAAGCTGTGCGCACCGCTCGTAGGTTCACGTCACGGCTCCGACAAGGTGTATCTAGAACGGGCGGATTCGACGGCTACTATGGCATGTAGTAAGAGCCGCCGGAGTGCGGCGAGGGAGCTTGTGATGAGAAGCCTTTTGGGGATGTGCTTTGACTGGCGCGTACTTACCGGCCTTGCCGCGGTCGGGGTCGGCATCTGGCTCATCGCTCCGCAGCTCGTCGCGCCCGCCCTCCCGATCCTGGTGGTCCTCATCTGCCCGCTCTCCATGCTGCTCATGGCCAGGATGATGGCGACCTCGACTGCACGGAACGGTCAGGCGATCTCTCCGACCGAGCGCCTCGCCGCTCTCGAGCGCGAGCAGGCTCGTTTGGACGCCGAGATTGCGCGCGCACGGGTGAAGTTGGCACCATCGAGCGGACGCGAGGTGGCCCACCACGAAGCGGCCGGCCGGACGCGCACCGAGCTGACGCCGTCGCGTCCCGAGCAGGTCGAGGGCTAAGACGCGATGCGGCCCGCTCGGCGCTGGTTCTGGCAAGACGAGTTCGACGGCAGCCTGAGTCCGGGGTGGGCAATCACCCTGATCGCCATCGTGCTGCTCGTTGTCGGGCTAGGATCGTATTGGTTGAACGATATGCATATGTACCACTACGGTCTGTTCGGATCGCGATGAACTGGAGAGGGCCATGAGCCGATTGCAGCGCGCGGCACTCGCACTCAGCGCAGGACTGCTCACCGCCGGCCTGCTCGGCGGACTCGCGCTCGCCGATAGCGGCGGGGTGATGCAAAGAATGATGGGGTCGAACGCCTACATGGCGATGGTCAGCCAGATGCGGGTGGTGCTCGGTAATGAGCAGACCGACGCGATGCTCGCTAGCTGCGAGAAGATGATGGCCGCGGACGGATCGACTTCGGGTATGAGCGGGATGATGTCTGGCATGGGCCAGATGATGGGCGGGCACTAGCTCCGCACGGCCCGCGGGACCTCCGACGGCCGGTAGTATCCGGGAGTGAGCAAGCGCGACCTTCCGCGCGCCTTCACCGATCGGCTCGAGCGGCCGACCGGCCACCCCGAGGAGTGGTTCCTCGGCTCGCTCCAGTCGCGGGTTCTCCAGACGCTCTACAAGCAGGGACCAAGCTCAGTCCGCGAGATCGCCGACGCCCTCAAGGACAAGTTCGCTTACACCACCGTGATGACCGTGCTGGTGCGCCTGTACGAGAAGGGTCTCGTCGGCCGCGAACAGCAGGGCAAGGGGTACCTCTACACGCCCCGCTACACCATGGCCGAGCTGCGTGACCGCATGGCCAAGTACCTGGTCGACGGGATCGTCGAGGATTTCGGCGATGTCGCCCTCGCCCACTTCGCCGGTGCCCTCGATCGCGTGGACCGCCGCCGTCTCGCGCGCCTGCGAAAGACCACGGACCGCTAGATGTCGCGCGCGGACCGCGCCTTCGCCCTCCTCATCGCCACCGCGCTGGCGGCGGGCGCCGTGCTGTCTCTGCCGCTCCTGATCACGCTCTTTCCCGGCGGGCTGCAGCGCGCGCTGCATGGATACGACGCGATAGCCGCGGTATGCGTTGCCGCGCTTTATCAGCTCGGCGCGACGCTTCCGCCGCTTGGTACGGTCGTGCTCGCTTTGGCCTCAGCCAGTCTCATCCTCGGTGCGCTCAAAGCGGTGCGCACCTTGCGGCGGACGCAAATGGCACTGGCCTCGCATCGGCCCGTCGCGCCGCCGGCGCGCCTGCGCGTCACCACTGCGCGGCTCGGGCTCGCGCGTGCGACCGTGTGCTTCAGCGACCCGCGGCCATACGCGTACTGCCGCGGGTACGTCCGCCCCCAGATCTGGATCTCCAGTGGTGCCGTGGCGACGCTGCGTGGGGCCGAGCTTGAGGCCGTACTGCACCACGAGGATTTCCACCGGCGCGCCCACGACCCCCTGCGCATCTTGATCGGCCGCGTCATAGCGCAGTTCTTCTTCGCTCTACCGGTGGTCCGCCAGCTCGCCGTGCGCTTCGAGTTCGCCAAGGAGCTCGAAGCCGACCGCGCCGTGATCGAACGACAAGGCACGACCCGCCACCTGGCCCGCGCCCTCTACGCGCTCGCGCGGTACGACGTCCCCTTCGCCACGGGCGAGGTCGCGGTAGGGGCATGGTCCATGTCGCACGCTCGCGTCGACCAGCTGTGCGGGTCCTCGACCGAAGGACTCTTGCCCAAGATCTCCCGACGCGCGGGCTGGCTCACCGGCGTCATGCTCTCGCTGGCGTTGGTCCTCACGATCGGTCAGGCCGCGCGCGCTAACCTCGTGCCCGCCGCCGTCATCGACGCCTTCGATCCGTCGGCAGCCGGGATGGAGAGCCACAGCTGCCCCCTCCCGATGAGCGGGATCCTCTTCTAGCGGGGCTTCTCGCTCGCCGCGGTCTCACCCCGGAGCACACGTGCGCGCTGGTCGTACTCGGTCGCATCGATCTCCCCGCGCGCGTAGCGCTCACGCAAGACGCTCATCGCATCGCTGGAAACGCCCGGCCCGCGTCGGCCGGTGAGGGCGTAGACGATCAAGCCGACGAGCAGCGCGATCACGAGGACGCCAACCAGCCAGCCCCAAGGCATCATCCAGCCCATCCCACCGCAGCAACCGTCAAACATGAGCGCGCCTCCTCTGGTCCCGGATCATGCACCGGGCGCCGATCGGTGCCGCGTGTGCGCGATAAGCATCAGCAAAAACGAACGCCAGGCCAAGCCGGCTACGGCTTCACGGCCCATTCGGCTCCGGCGCATCAGAACTCTGGTAGTGCGCGCGCACGAACTTGGTGATCTGCGTTTCGTCGTAGGCCGGGAGCTTCAGGATCCAGGTCCACGCGGTCACGGCGATCTTGGCGTCAGAGAGCTGCTGGTAGGGTTCGAGAATGATCTTGCGGAAGCTCGAATTCATCAAGCCGCGCGCGAGCGACCTCAGCTTTGTCACGTCCTCGGCCGTGAGCGTCGGGCTATAGGCAATCACGATTCCGCCGTGCTCGAGGTTGTGGGTCGTGCGCTCGTTCTGCTCCTGCGCATCCTTGATGCCCCACGACGCCGGCGTTTGCCAGTGCGAGCCCGATGTGGGGGGGGGTCGAGTTGTAGCTGAAGGGCTGTCCATCGGGAATGTGGGTGTTGCCCTGGCTGGAAACACGGATCCCAATAACCTCGCCTGGCGCGAGCTGATTTGCACTCGCACCCAGATCTACGGCCGTCGGCGGTGGTTCAAACACCCCGGCGGCGCGCAAACCGACGACCGCAAGCAGCAGAATGCCAGCGCCGATCCCGACCTTCCAGGCGTAGTCGCCCCAGCCTCGCCGGCGTCCGTAGCGAGCTCGCGCCGCGGCCTTCCGCTGCCGGTTGCTCATGCCGCTCGCTCCCCTATCCTTCGTCGTACTACGAGTCATAGTACGAAGGAAATACCTAGAGCGTGTTCGAGCTGATCGGTCGATGAGCATCTGGCCGTTGGCGTTCATCGCCGGAGTGATCTCCTTCAGCTCGCCCTGCTGCCTGCCCCTCCTGCCCGGGTACCTGGCGCACATCAGCGGCTTGGTCAGCCCCGGATCCGCTGGGGCGCTCCGATCGCGCACGGTGGCGGGAGCGGCGCTCTTCGTGCTGGGCTTCACGCTCATCTTTGCGCTGCTCGGCGCTTCCGCCGGACTTCTCGGCGGCTTCCTTCTTGATGAACGCGACCTGCTCCTCCGGGCTGCGGGTTTCGTGATCATCGCCATGGCGCTCCTGCAGATCACGGGCTGGCGTCCGGCGCTCTTCGCGCAGACCGCCTTGGTGCCGGTCCCGAGCGCGCCAGGAATCGCCGGATCATTTCCCCTGGGCATGGCCTTCGCCGCAAGCTGGACGCCCTGCATCGGCCCGGTGCTCGCGGCGGTGCTGGTGACCGCGAGCGCGGAGGCCTCCTCGGCCGAGGGCGCGGGTCTGCTGACCGTCTATGCCCTGGGCTTGGGTGTCCCCTTCGTGCTAGGAGCCTTCGCCCTCGAGCGCTTCTCCCATCTTCGAAGCGCGGTGCTACGCGCACATCGCCAAATCGAGATCCTCGGTGGGCTTGTCCTCGGGCTGATGGGCGTGCTCATCCTCACCGATCGCTGGCTTCCGCTCATGGGCCCAGTGCTGCGCTGGTACGCCCAGCTCGGCTGGCCCCCCTTCTAGGGATGCAGAGCGCAGGGATCGCACCCCAGGCAATGGGCGCGGGCTGGAGGCGCCGTCTCGCCGTTGCCGTCGCGGTGCTGATCCTTGTCGCGGTCATCACCGCGCTCGCGCTTGCCTTCCGCCGCGATCCCCACGACATCCGGACGGGAACCGTCGGCAAACCTGCCCCGGCCTTCAAGCTCGATCGCCTCGACGGGTCAGGCCGCCTCGGCCTTGCCACGTATCAAGGTCGGGTCCTCATCGTCAACTTCTGGGCCTCCTGGTGTATCCCCTGCAAACAGGAGAACCCCGCACTGGTGCGCGTCTGGGAGCGCTACCGGACGAGCGACGTGGTTCTGCTTGGGATCGTCTACCAGGACACCCTGGAGGCGGCGCGCGATTACACCGCGCGTATGGGCAACACCTGGCCGAGCGTGGTCGATGCCGACGGCCGCACCGCCATCGCCTACGGCGTCTTCGGCATCCCCGAGACCTTCTTCATCGGGCCGGATGGCGTTATCGCGGGCCGGCACATGGGGCCGATCGATGAAGAGACGCTCGTCACCGGCATCGAGTCGATTCGCCGCGGCGGCTAGCCCCTGCCGCTGACCCGGACTCGCGACCGCGACAGAACTACTACCGGTCATAGTATTTTCGCCGTGCTCAGACTCTGGCGACTCGCCGCCGCGATGGCCGTTCTTGCCGCGGCCGCGCTCGCGTTCTTCTCATCCGATGCGCAGACGCCGACCATCCCTGCAGCGGCGACCGACGTGCCCTCGTGGGGCCCAGCCGGCGCGATCTACGAGCAGATCGCGCGGCCGGGGACCGCCGGGCGGATCAGCGCGGAAGCGCCGCTCTTCGCATGGGCCACCCCGCAGGGCCAGCTGACAAACCTCGAGGCGCTCCGCGGCCAGCCCGTGGTCATCAACTTTTGGGCGACGTGGTGTGTTCCCTGTCGCGAGGAGATGCCGGCGCTCGATCGCGTGGCCGCGTCCCGCCCGGATGTGGTCTTCCTCGAGATTGACCTTCAGGAAAACCCTGAGGCGGTGACTGCGTTCTTCGCCCGCTACGGCCTTACGCATCTGCAGCCGGTCCTCGACCCACAGGGCAAGACCACCACGCGCTACGGCGTGCTGAGCCTCCCCACGACCTTCTTCGTGGACCGCGACGGTGTCATCCAACACATCAAGATCGGCGGTCCGATGAGCGACGAGGAGATTCAACGGGGGATCGCGAAAGCCGGCGGAGGCAGTTAGCCCGGCGGCAGCGGCGTCTTTGTGGATGGCCCCCGGTCGCCCCAGCGCTGGTCGATCGTCGCCCGTATCACCTTCATTGGGACTCCGTCCTTGCGCATTGCGATCACGTCACGCGTGACCCCCTGGCAGATGTCTCAGCCAAAGGACATCGTGTCGAGGCGGATACGGCCGTCGGGGTAGACCTCTCGCACGTAGCAATCGAAGTTGGAGCCGTGGCCCTGATTCACGCAGCCGCAGAAGCACGGAATGTACTGAAGAACCGCGTAGTTCGCGGCCGCGTACCGATACAGGTCCTGCGTCTCGGTGGGCAGCTGACGCAACTCGTCCGGCCACTCGTTCTTGGCGGGGTTCGCATAGAGCTGGACTAGTGCGTCCTCGGGTCGGCCAGTTTGCGTCGCGCCGCTGCAGGCTGAGAGCAGCGCACCGCCCGCGAGGAGCAGGAACCGTCGCCGATGCATGGGCCAATGGTAAGGACCGTCTTCAGTGGTTACCTGAGCGCTTCTCTTGCTCGACACGCGTGCTGCCACTAAGGGGTACGCGTCTCAGGAAGTCTGGCGAGGGTCAGGAGCCCGGAAGCCAGCGTGAGCGCGGCGACCACCCCGACGGCCGAACTCAGACCAAGGCGGTCCGCGACAAATCCGGCTACGAGCGCCCCGATCACGTAACCCGCGTCCCGCCAGAAGCGATACGCGCCGGTCGCGGTCGCTCGCCACCGTGGGTCTGCGACATCGGAGACGACCGCGAGCAGCGTTGGGTAGACCAGAGCGGTGCCCAGGCCGAGCGCGGCCATCGCGACGAGCGAGGTCCAGAAATCGGGGACGGTCGCGAGTAGACCCAATGCCGCCGCCTGCACGAACATCCCGCCGACGATCAGCCACCGCCTGCCGAGTACGTCGGAAATGGCCCCAGTCGGGAGTTGCGCCACGCCCCACACGGCCGGATATGCGCCGGCGAGAACGCCAACCTGCTGCAGATCACGGCCCGAGGCGAGGAAGAGCAAAGGCAGCAGACCCCACGCGACACCGTCGTTGAGGTTGTTCACCAAACCGGCTTGGCTTGCAGCGGAGAGGGCACGGTCGCGCCACGTCGTCCGGATGAGGACGTCGCGGAACGACCGCGACGGCTGCGCAGGACGATCTCGCGCTTCCGCGCGCGCGTGCGCAACGGATTCTCGAGTGGCGAGGGAAAGCAGGAGTCCAGCGATCGCGATGGCGAGTCCCAGGAGAAAAGGCTGCGGTCGCAGGGCGGTCGCGACTGCGAGCTCGCTGCCGGCGAACGCGGCGATGCCGACGGCGAGGTAGCCCGCGAACTCGTTTATCCCAAGTGCAAGCCCGCGGCGGGCCGGTCCGACAAGGTCGACCTTCATGATCACGGTCATCGACCAGCAGAGGCCCTGATTCACGCCCAGAAGAAGATTCGCCGCAACGACCCACTCCCAGCCGGGCGCAAGGATGATCAGCACCGGGACGGGCACGCCGAACAGCCAGCCCGCGATAAGCAACCGTCTTCGACCGACGCGGTCTGCCAGTGCACCTGCGGCGAGGTTGGTAACCGCCTTGCTCGCGCCGAAGCTGGCGATGAACGTAAGGAGCGCGGCGCGCGAGGCCAACCCAAACTCCTGCTCGCCCAGGACCGGCAGGATCGCGCGCTCCAGCCCGACCATCGCCCCGACGAACGCATTGACCACAACGAGCAACGCGAACTGCCTCCAGTTCGCGCGCAAACCCAGCCGGATCCCGGCGTCCGACGCGACTACGAGACTGAACGCTCCAACACCGCAATCTGCCACACCCAGCCTCGCCGCTGCAGGACCGGACGCAAACCCGCGGCCTCGGCGATAGCCAGAATCCGGCGCGGGTCGTGAAGGTAGAGGCGGAAGGCACAGCCGCGGAGTCGAAACCAAACGCGGCTGAGCAATTGCCCGATCCGCCACCACCAGCGGTTCGCGGGAAAGCTCAACGCCAGGATTCTGGTCGCGTGGTCGGCCGAGACGCGGACCAGGGACTCCATGTCTGGATAGCAGCAGATCACGCGATGCAGCAGCACGATGTCCGCCCGCGGTACCTGAACACCATCGCGGGCAAAATCGAGAAGCGTCCGGTCGACGCGACCGGCGAGGCCGAGGTTCTCCAGCAGGTCGCGCGCGGCCTGCTCGTAGGTACCCACGAGCTCGACGTTCGTCGCGTGGGCCGCGCCCGCACGGAGCAACTCGATCTCGAGGGCGCCGATCCCGCCGCCGACCTCGAGCACGCTCGCGTCGGCTACCCCTCGCCGCAGAATTTCATCGACCATCCGCCGTCCGGTCGGATCTAGCCCCTTCGCCAGATAGTTCCGCGCGTCAGTCCGAGCGTTCTTCTCGTCGAAGAGCTGCGCGTAGCCGTCGGGGACGCAGCACGCTGGCATCGCTCAACCAGGCGTATCGCTACGCGGTTTCGGATTGGATGATCTCGCCGTCGTGCCACTCCGGATCCGCCGCGAGCAGCGCGCGCATCTTCTTGTAGCGCTCATCCTGCTTGGGGTTCCGCGCGTTCGCCCCATGGCTGTCCTTGTCCTTGAATGCGACGGCCATGTAGATCTCGTTCGGGTCGCGGTCCATGCGATACACGACCGTGCTGACAAACCCAGGAATCTTCAGTTGGTCGTACTGCGCCATGTCTTCTGTAAGCATCGTCTCCATTCCTGGCTTGACTCGCATACGCGCAACAATGCCGTACATCCGAGACCCTCCCCGAGCGTTTGCACGAATCCTAGGCGTGAACACGGACCGTGCGCGACAATGCGTGACGTGACCGTGCACACGCTTCGTCTCCGCGGCCTTGCCTGAAGCGCCGCGCCGGGCCTTGGCTGAGGCTCGCGCATCGCGCCCGTGCTGGCGCGATTGGAGGCTCTCGCAGGCATAGACAACACCGAGATCGACTATCGCGGCGATCTGCTCCGCCTGTCTGCCGCCGACGAACGCGCCCTTGGACTCGCTACCGACGTCCTCAGACAACTCGGTTATGAGACCACAGGAGCCAGCGACGCCGATGTTCAGGAGGTCACCGCTTGGTACGGCCTCGACTCGGTTGCAGATCTTTCGCGCATAGAGGCCGGCGTGATCGCCGATCGCATCGTTCCGCCCTTCGCCCAGACGCGGAACCTACCCGCCGATCAGACAAAGCGACTTCACGCGGCGATCGTGGATGGACTCCACAACTGCTTTGTCACCCAATCCGTTTCGAGCGGTCGGAGCCTGGGCGAGTTCCGCCTCGCCTGCGTACGCATCGTTCAAGAGAGCGTCGATCCGATCCTCGGTACAGATTCGGCCAGAACGCTGGCCGAGTTGCTGAATGACGACATGAGCCAGGATCACCGCCACTCCTAGAACAGGCTGGCGTCCCCTTTCCTATGTCCCCGCGCGAGCTCGCTTTCGGTCCGACGCAGGAGCAGCGCGTTGCTGACAACGGTGATCGAGCTCGCGCTCATTGCCAGCGCGCCAAACTCGGGACGCAGGAGGAGCCCGAACGCGGGATAGAGCAGCCCCGCGGCGCCCGGAATCGCGACCAGGTTGTAGGCTGCGGCGCAGAACAGGTTCTGCTTCATCTTCCGGACGGTCGCCTTCGAGAGACGAATCTCGGCGAGGACGTCGCGTGGATCTGAGCGCATGAGCATCGTCCATCTGATCCTCTCAGCCGAAACGCCACGGATAAGGCATTGACCACGTTCAACTCTTACCAGAGAGCGCGCGATATTCGTAGGGCAGCTAATCAGGAGTTAGACGCCTATCAGGTTCTGCACCGTCCAGTCCGAACTACTCGAATTGGAACAAGACGCCGAACGCTGAGACCCTTGCCCCGCAGACCGTTGCCTTCAGGCGACAGACCCTTGCCTAGATTGCTCATCGGGAGGCAGCCCTGCCCAAACCTATGACAAGGGTCTTGGTGGACCCTTGCCTCACTCATCGGGGATCCGCGAATTCAGCTTCTGAGGCGACGGCGGGAATCGAACCCGCGATGAAGGTTTTGCAGACCTCTGCCTTACCACTTGGCTACGTCGCCTAGGAGTCGTGCGGCGAGCTCGCTCGCCGGCACGACGACGACGGCGACGCTGAGGCCCGAAGGGCCGACCAGTCGCCATCGATGTCGCAAAGTCTAACGAGGAACAAGAGCTAACACTCTTCTGACAATCACTACACCGATCCAATACGGACGGGGGAACCCGCGGCGCGAGTCCCGCGATATACAGGTCACATGTACGAGCCGGCTGCCAAGCCCGTCATCAAGAAGAGAGGCCTACGGCGCCGCCACGTGCTTGTGGGCGTGGGCGCGGCCGCCGGCGGCCTCGCGATCACCAAGGCCCTCGGCCTGTACAACCTCTCCAGCCAACCGTCGCTCCCGGGGCAGACTGAGTCCCCCACCGTCGCGGGCATCGACTGGATCTCCCCGCTCGACAAGCCCGACGCGCAGGTCGCGCACCTGCTGCGTCGCGCGACGTTCGCCGCGACGCCCTCCGAGTACCAGCAAACAATAAAGGACGGATTCAAGAAGACGGTCGACCGTCTCCTGGAGACGAAAGCCGCGGAGCCGCCGGCGCTCGCGGGAGCCGACGACGCGACGCAGGAGAAGCCGATCAAGCCGCAGGAGCTCGTCGCGTGGTGGCTCGACTGGATGCTCCGCACGCCGACCCCGTTCGCCGAGCGCATGACCTTTTTCTGGCACGGACATTTCACAAGCGACTTCCGCAAGGTCAACCTCCAGACCCCATTCATCTACTGGCAGAACCTGACCTGGCGCCAGATGTCGCTCGGGAATTTTCACGACATGCTCTACCAGGTCACGATCGATCCAGGGATGCTCCGCTATCTCGACCTCGGGACATCCACGGGTAAGGCGCCGAACGAGAACTACAGCCGCGAGCTGATGGAGCTCTTCACGATGGGCGTCGGCACATTCACCGAGGACGACGTCCGAGCCGGCGCGAAGGCGCTCTCCGGATGGCGCGAGCCGGTCACGCAGGCGATGTACGACGCGCTCGTCGCCCGCGCGCAGCAGCAGGGCCGGCCCGCTCCGCGCAACGTCACGCCTGACACGGTAAAGACCGGAGTCTTCGAACAGCAGCGCGCCTACGTCGGTGGGGTCAAGTTCCTCGGCGACGTCCGCCAGTGGGATACGAGGGCCGCGCTCGAGAAGATCCTGACGCAGGAGTCCGTTGCGCCATTCATCGTCACGAAGGTCCTTCGCGAGTTCGTGACCGACCAGCCGGGCGACGCGTACGTGAAGCGGCTCGCCGACGGCTTCCGCAAGTCGAAGTACGACGTGAAGTCGTTGATGCGCGACGTCTTCATGAGCCCGGAGTTCGTCGCGCCGACGAGCTACCGCGCTCTCGTGAAATCGCCGACGGAGCTCATGGTCCACATGGCCAAGGCGCTCGAGTCGCCTGCGCTCGCGAAAGCCATCGGCCTCGCCGGCCAGGGCATGGGGCAGCTCCTCTTCGATCCGCCCGAGGTCGGGGGCTGGCCCTCCAATGCGAGCTGGATCTCCAGCAACAACGTCCTCGCTCGCGTCAACTTCGCGCAGGCGACGCTCACGGGGATGGCCAGGATCCCTGCGTTCAAGGACGCGCACACGATCCATCTCGACGGCGTGGTGAGCCCCGCCACGGCGCAGCTCCTCAACTCGAGCCCGGACGACGCGACGCGCTGGCTGATCCTCCTCGCGTCACCGGAATTCCAGCTGAAGTGAAGAAGGTGCGGAGATGAAACAGCTCGGCGGGACGAACGGACTCTCGCGCAGGGATTTCTTGCGAAGCGGCCTGGTCTTCGGCGTCGGCGCGCAGGCCCTCGCGTCGGGTTACGCCGCCGTTCCCGACGTCTTCGCCCGCGCCGTGCTCTCGGCGAAGAACGCCGCGATCCAGAACGACAAAGTGCTCGTGATGATCCAGCTCGGCGGGGGCAACGATGGCCTGCAAACGGTCATTCCCATTTCCAGCTCCCAGTACCGCGACTTCCGCCCGCAGCTTTCCGCGGCGGCCGCGAAGGCGCAGCCGATTAACAAGGACGTCGGCCTTCACGAGAACCTGAAGGGCATCAAGGCGCTCTACGACTCCGGCAAGGTCGCGATCGTCCAGGGCGTCGGGTATACGAATCCGTCGTTCTCGCACTTCGACTCGATCCGCGTCTGGGAAACCGCCGACCCCGCCCGTCGGCAGCAGGATGGCTGGCTCGGCTCAGCGATCGCCAAGAACTACGACTCGGCGGGCCACCCGCTCGTCGGCTGCGCCTGCGGAACGACGAACGTGCCCGGAATGCTGCGGGACCTGCAGGCGACGCTCACGGTCATCGACGACGTGAAGACGTTCGGCTTCCAGGGTGGGCAGAACGTCGAAAATGTGATGGGCACGCTCTACAAGGGCACCCCCGGCATGTACGGCGCCCTTTTCGACAGCGCGATGAGCACGGTGCGCGACACCGTGGCCCAGCTGCGCACCTCGTCCGCCAAGTACACGCCGAAGGGCAACTACTCGGACAAGGTGCAGCTCGTGTACTCGAGCAAGAACCAGCTTGCCGCGGCGCTGCAGCTTGCGGCCGAGCTCATCGTGACCGGGACGGGGGTGAAGGTCCTGCACGTGACGCTTGGCGGGTTCGACACGCACTACACCGAGCTCAACCGGCACGACCAGCTCATGGGCTACCTCGACTCGGCCATCACCGCATTCCACGACGACCTCACCGCATACGGCATGGCCGACCGCGTCATGATCGCGACCTGGTCGGAGTTCGGCCGGCGGCCCAAGGAGAACGCGAGCGGCGGCACCGACCATGGCACCGCGTCGCCGGTCTTCGTCATCGGTGACGGGATCAAGGGCGGCCTCTACGGGGAGACGCCGAGCCTCGCGAAGCTCGATCAGCTCGGCAACCTTTCCTATTCCGTCGACTTCCGCGCCGTCTACCAGGAGATCCTGGCCTCGCATCTCGGCGTGGATGCCAAGGAAATACTCGGACAGAGCTTCGACCGCGTGCCCTTCGTGAAAGCCCCGGCCTGATGTCCGAGCTCGCGCTCAAGCTCGGGTCGATCGTCGCGACCTTGCTGGTGATGGCCGGGGGCTTCGGCTACGCGACGACGCATCTCAAGAATCCGAACGCTCCACTGCAGCCACCGGTCGAGAAGTCGGCCGACGCGAAATCGGCGGTCGCGACGCCGCCGCCGCCGACACCGACCCCGATCCCGTCGTTGGTCGGAACCCGTCGCGGCAACCCGCCGCGCGCGACATCGTCGCCGGCCCCGCGCTTGACCCTCCAGCCAGGCGTTCAGGCGACCGAGCTGCCGGGTTTGACCTTCACGCACGTCTCGTAGTTCGCGTCAGCGGGCGCCGCACTCCCGAAGGAGCAGGCGGCCGTAGCGCTCGGCGACCGCTTCGTTGAAGTACGTCCGGCGCCGCGCGTACTGCACGTGATGCCCGAGCTCGTGTGCGAACGCCGCGACCGGGTCCTCGTGGTCCTCGGCGAGCTGCTCGATGTCGAAGTCGGCGGCCTGGCACGTGCAGGGAAGCCAGACACGAATGAGGCCGGGCTCGTAGTCCGCGAGCACCATCCCGTCCTGCACGCCGGTGCGCTCGGCCTTGCGCTGGGTTCCGCCGGGACGACCGCCGACGCCATATCCGTAGACGGCCACCGTGCCGCGATAGCCGGCGCGGCGCGCGAGCCGCTGCCAGAGGCGGCGTCCGCCCGGCAGTCGTTCACGCCCGCAATACCTCGAGAGCCGCATCACCTATCCGGTCAGGCACGCCTCGTACCCGTGCGGCCCGGACGGGGCCCCGCCATGCCGAATTGGCGCTTGTCTGCACGCACGGTGAGAATGCGCCCGTGATCCCCATCGGCGACGAGGACACCGGGGGCCAGCCGGGTCTTCCCTGGGTCAACCTCGCGATCATCGCGATCAACGTCATCGTCTTTCTCTACCAGCTCGTGGATCCGAACTTCACGAACGGGTACTCGACCGTGCCCGCGGAGATCACCTCGGGCAGGGACATCGTCGGACAGTTTCCACTGACGGCCCCCGACGGGACCGTCTTCGTGATCGACGAGGCGCCCGGACCGATGCCGATCTGGCTCACGCTCTTCACCTCGATGTTCATGCACGGGGGTTGGCTGCACATCGGCGGCAACATGCTGTTTCTCTTCATCTTCGGCGACAACATCGAGAAGGCCTACGGCCACATCAAGTACGTGGTCTTTTATCTGGTCTGCGGGATCATCGCCGGCCTCGCGCACGTGTACAGCCAGCCCGACTCGATCATCCCGAGCCTCGGGGCGTCGGGCGCCATCAGTGGCGTGATGGCCGGGTACCTTGTGCTCTTCCCCACCAATCGGGTCAAGGTGATCCTGACTCTCGGGTTCATCTTCCTGCGGCCGATCATGGTCCCGGCCGTCGTTATGATCGGCATCTGGGCGCTGCTGCAGTTCATAAACGGGCTCGGCGCTATCGCGGTGACCGATCAGACGAGCGGCGTCGCGTACTGGGCGCACATCGGCGGCTTCATCGCTGGCGCCGTCATCACGCTGCTCGCGAAGCCGTTCCTCGATCGGGGAACCGGCGCGCCGTCGCGCGTCGCGGCCCCGTATTAGAGGATCGCGGCGAGGCGCTCCACGTCTTCGGCCACCGCGCCCTGACCGTCAAGGCGGTACGCGGCGCCGAGCAGCTGGCACTTCTCGCGGGCGGTATCGCGGCGGCCGAGCTCGCAGTCGATCTCGATGAGAAGACGCTGTGCCTCGCGGTCCTTGAACCCGGCGCCGATGAGATCGAGGAGGACGTCCGACGCGGCCTGCATCTTGTGCAGCGCCATGAGCCTGCGCGCCGCATCGAGCGCGGTCTGCGTCGCGCGGGCGTCGTGCGCGGCGATGAGGATCGTCGCGCGCACGTGAGCGACCGCGGCGTCGCCCGCCGGATTCCCGGGTGCGACGTGGCCGGCGAGCTCCGCCTCGAGCTCCGGGAGTGGACGCGGCGTGAATGGGACGGACTTGCGTGAGGATGGAGCCGGCTCGGGCTTCGGCTTCGGCGTGCCGTTCAGGCCGGCGCGCGCGAGCAGGTCGGCCGCGTTCGTGAGATCCGAGTGCTCGGCGTGCGTCATCGTCTCCGCGTTCTTCAGCACCACGGCCGAGCTCGCCTCTGGGCGCGTCCGTGCCTGCACCGCCGCGGCGAGCGCGGAGCGGTGCTTCGCCTCCACTGCGGCCTCGTCGGGAACGCGCTTCGCGACGACCGGGGCCGGCCGCGCGGTCTTGACCGGCGCGATCTTCACCGGCGCTGGGGCCCCTACGCCGTCAGGGGCCCCTACCGGTGCGGGCGCGGACGGTGTGGCCGCGACGCGTACGGGCGGTGGCGGCGTCGGCATCGCCCCGCCCTGCGCCGCGGCCACACGGTCCGCGATCGCGAGGAGCTGCGGCAGGTCGCCCAGCGTTTCGCGTCCATAGGTGAGCTCGAGCCAGGCTCGCCGTGTGTCTCGCTGGGCGAGAGCGGTGTCGATGAAGCGCGCGTATTCCTGGCAGGCGCTGATGAGGTCGCCCTGGTTCGCGAGCGCGGCCGCGAAGCGGCGGTGCGCCGCGAGATCGAAGGGCGCGATCTCGACCGCGATCCCCAGAAGCGCGATCGCGTTCACGCGATCGTTCTTGCGAGCGAACGCCGCTGCGCCCTCGCGCAGCGCGACGAGCGCGCCATCGCGATCCTCGAGAGAGATGAGCGTTCGCGCGAGGCCCCCGTACGAATCGACGTCACCGTGCCTGGTCACGAGCTCGCGGTACGCGGTTTCGGCCTGACGGAGCCGACCGGCCGCGAACAGCTTCGCGGCGGCCGCGCTCGCGAGGCGGTGGTCGTTCGCCCCCTTCGTCTCGGTCGGGCGACCCTGGTGTGCGAGCGCCTGGGCGAACTCGCTCGCTTTCTTGCTGTCCATGACCTTGCTCGCCGCGAGCCGCGCGCGCTCGGCGAGCGGGAGGATGTGCGTGCGCTCCACGTTGTTCGCGTTCACGCCCATCGCGTGGAGCTCGCGCGACAGGAACGCGGGCGCGGCCGGACCGAGGTACTCCTTCGCGACGCCCAAGAGCTCAAGGGCGAGCGCGTTCACGGTTACTCCTCGCCGCCGCTTCCGGCTTCGTCGGCGAGCGCGTAGAAGCGGAGCGCGTTCAGCATCCGGTCGAAGGCCGAGGCGACCTCATGCGTGATGTCGTCACCGCTTCGCGTGTCGAAGTGGGCCTCCCGCAGGTCGATGTCGCCCGTCGACACTTGCGTCGCTTCGCCGACGAGGCGGCGGAGCGGCCCCACCAGCGAGCGTGTGAGGAGGATCCCGATCACGAAGGAAAGGAGGACGCCCATGACGAGCATCAGCGCCGCGTCGAACGTGGCGTTGTCGGCCGCCCTCGTGTACGTCGTGAGCGGCACGGCCAGGACGTACCCCCACGGTTTGTTCACGAGCCGCGTGACGACGCCGCGCTGCTCGGCGCTTCCGCCCCCGAAGGCGAACGCCGCATCGCCGCTCGCTCCACGCGGCAGCGTGTCGAGCGCGGTCTTGAGGGTCGGGAGCGGGTCGATGACGAGCTTGTCCGGGGTGATCGTCCCGAAGCGCTTGTCGGCGGCGAGCTTCTTCGCCGTGTCGGGGTCGATCGCCGCGATCGGCTTGTAGATGAGGGCCTCCGCCTGGTCACGGTGACCCTTGGTCTCCGAGACCGCGAGGCGGATCCCGTAGTCGTCCACCAGGAAGGAGTGCGCGCCGACGCCGACGGAGCCGGCGTCGCTCTCGACGATGTCCCAGATCGCCGCGAGGTTCACGCGGGTCCGGACGACCGCCACGACCACACCGCCGGCCGCGACGGGGGACGAGAAGAACAGCGCGGGCTTGTTCGTGATCACCGAGTACGACGGGTCGCTCACGTACGGCGTGCCCTTCATCGCCGTGAGGAAGTACTCGCGGAAGGCGACGCTCGTCCCCTCGTCGGTCGGTACCGAGGCCGCGACGATCGTGCCCTTGGGGTCGACGACCGCGACGGATTCGTACTCGGGTGCGCGGGCGGCGGCGGCCGCGAGGGCGGTGCGCGCGGCGGCGCGAGATTCCTGGTCACCGAGGTTTGTCGCGAAACGGACGATGTCCGGGAGCTTCGCCACAAGGATGATGTCGCCGAGCCGGCTGGCGAGGTAGGCATCGATGGCGTTCGCCGTCGAGGTGGAGCGCTGGCGGATGTTCGTCACGCCGAGGGAGGTCAGGTCGTTACGTGTGTTGTGCGTCGAAACGACGCTCACGAGGGCGATCGGCGCCACCCCCACGATGAGGAGGGCCGCGAGCACCTTTTGCCAGAATCGGATACGAGGCCGGCGCATACGCTCCCCTGCCCCGCGCGCCCTATTCGTCCACCTTCGCGCGCGAGTACGCGCATCCTCGGCGCCGTGGGCCACCCGGCCTAGTCACAGGGCGGCACGCGCTCGTACCGGAAAGGTCCTAGTACCGCCTTGGCCGCCAGGCCGTACCATTCGCTCCAAACAACACACGAAGACGTGTTCGCGCACGTGGAGGACAAGTGGCCAACGGAACGATCAAGAAGCTCGTCGGCGACAGGGGCTTCGGCTTCATTCAGACCGAGGACGGCTCGGACATCTTTTTCCACCGGTCGCAGGTGGAAGGCGACGCGTTCGATACCCTCCGTGAGGGACAGAGCGTGACCTACGAGAAGGGGATGGATCCCCGCCGCGGCAAGCCGCAGGCGGAGAAAATCACTCCCGCCTAGGTCCTCGCCGGAAGGCTTCTAAAAGCCCCGCTTCGGCGCGCGTCGCGCAGCAGGCCACGAAGGAGACGCTTCGACGTCTCCAATTGCTCGCGGTCGTCCGGCGTTAGACCCGCGCGCCCGGGATCGAGACGCCACCAGCACTCGAAGCCCCAGAGGCGTTCGTCCGCGACCCGCAGACGCGGGATCCCTGCGCCGCTCCGTCTCACGTCGCCCGTCTCGAAATCGAAGAAGCCCTCGAACACGGCGGCCGCCCCGGTCCGGTCGGGCTCGCCCTCCCGACAGTCGAGCAGGATGACGCAGGGCGTTCCAGGTCGGATCTCGTCGCGCGACCGCTGCGACCGCCGACCGCGGTCTCCGCGCGACTGCGGCGGACGGCCGGCGACGCGACGGTCCGACCGCGGCTCGATCCGGCGATCGGGACCGCGTGCCGGCGCCGGTGTGGAGGTCGGGCGTGGCTCCGCCTTTGGGCGGCGCGTGCGAAATCGCCGCCGCCGTGGACGCTCTTGCACCTGGATAAGTTTAGGTCGAGCGACGAGCGGCTCAGCCGGCGCCGTTAACATCGATGTAGATGCGTGACGTCCACGATGTCTACGACGAGTTCAAGCATCAGCTACCCGACATCGACCCCGACGAGACGCAGGAGTGGATCGAATCGCTTGACGCGCTCGTAAAGCAATCGGGGGGCGACCGCGCTCGATTCGTCCTCTACAAGCTGCTCAAGCGGGCGCGCATGCTCCACGTCGGGCTCCCGCCGCTGACGCAGACGCGCTACATCAACACGATCTCCCCCGAGCAGGAGCCGTACTTCCCCGGCGACGAGGAGATGGAGCTGCACATTCGCCGGCTCATCCGGTGGAACGCCGTCGCCATGGTGGTCCGCGCGAACCACCACTACGAAGGCATCGGGGGTCATCTCGCCACCTACGCGTCGGCCGCGAGCCTCTATGAGGTCGGCTTCAACCACTTCTTCCGTGGAAAGGACGACGGCGCCTCCGGCGATCAGATCTTCTTCCAGGGGCACGCCGCGCCGGGCATCTACGCGCGTGCGTTCGTCGAAGGTCGGCTCAGCGAATCGCAGCTCGACCACTTCCGGCGCGAGGTCGTCCCGGGAGCGGGACTCTCGAGCTATCCGCACCCGCGGCTCATGCCCGAGTTCTGGGAGTTCCCGACCGTCTCGATGGGCCTCGGACCCCTCGCCGCGATCTACCAGGCCCGCTTCAACCGCTATCTGCACCACCGCGGCATCAAGGACACCACGGAGTCGCGGGTGTGGGCGTTCCTCGGCGACGGCGAGTGCGACGAGCCTGAAGCACTCGGCGCGCTGCACGTGGCGGCCCGCGAGGGCCTCGACAACCTCACGTTCGTCGTGAACTGCAACCTGCAGCGGCTCGACGGTCCGGTGCGCGGCAACGGCAAGATCATCCAGGAGCTCGAGTCGGTCTTCCGCGGCTCCGGCTGGAACGTGATCAAAGTGCTGTGGTCGCGCGAGTGGGACGACCTCCTCGCGCGGGACGTCGACGGGGTCCTCGTGAACCGCATGGCCGAGACGACCGACGGCGAGTCGCAGCGCATGACGATCGCCGACGGCGGGTACATCCGCGAGCACTTCTTCGGACCGGATCCGCGGCTTCGCAAGCTCGTCGAGCATCTTTCCGACGAGCAGCTGCGCACGCTGCGCCGCGGCGGTCACGATTACCGGAAGGTGTATGCGGCGTACCACGCCGCGGTCCGCCACACCGGCGCGCCAACCGCCGTCCTCGCGCAGACCGTGAAGGGGTGGGCGCTCGGGCCGTCGGTCGAGGCGCGCAACATCACGCACCAGGCCAAGAAGATGAGCTTCGAGGAGCTGAAGATCTTCCGCGATCGCCTGCAGCTGCCGATCTCCGACGACAAGCTCACCGACGATCCGCCGTACTACCTTCCCGGCCCGGATTCGCCCGAGATCCAATACATGATCGAGCGTCGGCGCGCGCTCGGCGGGTTCGTGCCGAAGCGCATCGTCCGCGCGAAGCCGCTCGCACAGCCCGACGCATCGGCATTCGCGGAATTCCCGAAGGGCTCGGGAACGGCGGCCGCGTCGACCACGATGGCCTTCACGCGCCTCTTGCGGAATCTCCTTCGCGACAAGAACGTCGGCAAGCGCGTCGTGCCGATCATCCCGGACGAGGCGCGGACGTTCGGCATGGATCCTCTCTTCAAAGAGGTCGGGATCTACTCGCCGCTCGGCCAGCGCTACGAGCCGGTCGACGCGGAGACGCTCCTTCCCTACCGCGAGGCGATCGATGGCCAGGTGCTCGAAGAGGGCATCACCGAGTCAGGCTCGATGGCGTCCTTTACCGCAGCGGGGACGTCCTACGCGACGCACGGCGAGCAGATGCTCCCCTTCTATGTCTTCTATTCGATGTTCGGTCTCCAGCGGACCGGCGATCAGATCTGGGCGTTCGGCGACGCGCGCGGCCGCGGGTTCCTCTGCGGCGCGACCGCGGGCCGTACGACGCTCAACGGCGAGGGGCTGCAACACGAGGACGGCCACAGTCACATCCTCGCAACGTCGATCCCGAACGTCCGCGCGTACGACCCGGCGTTCGCCTACGAGACCGCGGTGATCGTGCGCGACGGCATCAAGCGGATGCTCGGCGACGGCGAGGACATCTTCTACTACCTCACGCTCTACAACGAGAACTATCCGCAGCCCGCGATGGCCGAGGGCGTCGAAGAGGGCATCGTCCGCGGCATCTATCTCTTCCGCCCAGGCGAGGAAGGGCGGCGGCGGCGCGTCACGCTCCTTGGATCGGGCTCGATCATGCGGCAGGTCCTGCGCGCGCAGGAGGTGCTGCAGGAGAAATACGACGTGAGCGCGGACGTGTACAGCGTCACGAGCTACCAGCAGCTGCGGAACGAGGCACTCGCCGTCGAACGTTGGAACCGACTTCACCCGGAGGCC
The DNA here is from genome assembly GCA_005880575.1 of Chloroflexota bacterium. Classification (GTDB taxonomy): domain Bacteria; phylum Chloroflexota; class Limnocylindria; order P2-11E; family P2-11E; genus 3-1-20CM-2-70-9. The sequence goes on from VBIZ01000106.1 coordinate 33,239, forward strand.
GAGCCGCGGCTGCCTTACGTCACCACGGTCCTGGGCGGGCACTCGCCGATCGTCGCCGCCTCCGACTGGCTCAAGGCGCTGCCCGATCAGGTCTCGCGCTGGGTCGGAAGCCCCTTCGTGCCGCTCGGGACGGACGGCTTCGGTCGCAGCGACACGCGCGAAGCCCTGCGCCGGCACTTCGAGATCGACGCGGAGAGCATCGCAACGGCTTCGTTACACGCGCTCGCGCTCTGCGAGCAGTACGGTTCGGACCTCGTTGCGAAAGCCATCGCCGATCTTGGGATCGATCCAGAGAAGCCGGAACCTCGGACGGCGTAACTCGGCCACGAGGGTCATCGGGCAGCTCGCGACGGTCCTGCTCGTCACCGGGATCCTGATTCCGCTCGCTGCGTCCGCGGCGCCCGCGACGCTTCCCGCCGCCGCGCCGTGCGCGTCGAGCACCGGGCCGGGCATCCCGCCGCCGGCACGCGTTCCCTCGGGAATACCCGGCTTCCACGCCGCCTGGTACGGGCAGAGCGGCTATCCGACGCTCTGCCCGGGCGAGCGCTCCACCGCGGTCGTGGCGTTCTACAACTCAGGAACGCGCGGGTGGGCGGCCGGGAAGATGGGCGAGGTCGCGTACCTCGGGACATGGGATCCCGAGCCGGGACAGGACCGCGCGAGCCCGCTCGGCGGCGACGGCACCGCCGGCTCGCCGGCGACCGGATGGCCGCGCTACAACCGCGTCTCGGCGCAGCCTTCGCCCTGGGTCGGCCCGAATCAGGTCGCGTGGTTCCAGTTCACGGTGATCGCGCCGCAGATCCCCGGGACGTATCGGCTGTCGATCCGCGCGCTGATCGAGGGCGCCCAGTGGATGGAGGACTACGGCGTGTTCTGGTACGTCACGGTGCCGGGCACGCCGCCCGCGGGCTCGCTGGCACCGCTGCCCGCACGGTGGCCGAGCCGATCGCTCGAGATCGGCATGACCGACGGTCCGAATGGTGCGGCCGCGCTGCGGGCGAGCGCGCCCTTCGCCTTCCGCTACCAATACCTCGCCGGAGGCGTGAACACCGGCCAGGGCTGGTCGACGTGGGACACGGGCGCCCAGTTTCCGACCTA
>VBIZ01000207.1 GCA_005880575.1 Chloroflexota bacterium
TGGTTCCGACGACCACCGCGGCGACGTCGCCCGCCGCAGCGACGGCGCGACTCACGTCGGTTGCGGCCGGTCGGAGCGGGATCGCCTGCACGACGGCGTCGGGACGCTTGCGCTGGAAGACCGCGCCGAGTCCGGGCTGACCGGGGAGCACCGCAACGTCGGCGTTCGTCGGCGCGATAACGAGAGTTCGACCGCGCAGCGGGAGCACGCCGCGGTTGCGCAGCAGCGTGATGCTGTCGCGGGCGAGGTCGAGCGCGACGCGCCCGTTGGCCTCGAGGTCCAGAGGCAGGGCGACCCGGGTGCCGAGGTAGATCGAGTACGCGCGCTTTAGATTGACGATCCGGCGGACCGATTCGTCGAGCCGCGCGGTCGACATCGCGCCGGCGCGCACCGCCTCCACCATGCGTCGATGCGCCTCGACCGGCGCGCTCTCGTCGTAGCGAAAGAGGAGGTAGTCGGCGCCGGCCTGGAAGGCACGGATCCCAGCGGTCGCTTCGCCGATGGTCGCGAGTGCGCCCATCTCGAGGTCATCGGTGACGATGACGCCGTCGAATCCCATGGTCGTGCGGAGGAGATCGGTGAGGACCGGCTTCGAGAGCGTTACCGGAAGGTCAGGCGTCGGATCCAGTGCCGGAACCACGATGTGCGCGCTCATGATCGCTGGAACGCGCGCCGCGATCGCGGACCGGAATGGCGCGAGCTGGACGCGTTCGACCGTAGAGCGGTCGGCGTCGATCCGCGGCAGCCCGCTGTGGGAGTCCACCGTCGTCGAGCCGTGCCCCGGAAAATGCTTGGCGCAGGCGAGGAAATTCGCCGACGCGTAAGCGCGAACAGCGGCGCTCACCAAGGCCGAAACGCGCCCGGGGTCGCTCGAGAACGAACGATTGCCGATCACCGGATTGGTGGGCTCGTCGTTGACGTCGGCGTCGGGCGCGAAGTTCCAGTTCACACCGATCGCGGTGAGCTCGGCCGCCGTGATCGACACCGCCTTTCCCACACTCGCGGTCGGATCGGGTGTGGCGGCGAGCGCCATCTGTCCCGGAAGCACGGTCGCTCCGCTGCCGATGCGGGCGACCGCGCCGCCCTCCTGGTCGATCTCGAAAAAAAGAGGGACCGCCTTCGCGTCACGCGCGATGCCCGAGAGGTCGGCGATCAGTCGCTTGAGGCTGGTCGCGTCGGTGAAGTTCTCGCCGTAGAGGATCACCCCGCCGACGCCGCGGTCGCGGATCATCGCCTCGAGCGAGCTCGTGATGGTCGTGCCGTGGAACGCCACGCTCATGAGCTGCCCGACCTTGCGCTCGAGGGACATCGACGCAACGACGTCGCCGGTCGGGCTCGGCGTCGTCGTCGGCCCGCATGCGGCGAGGGCGGTCGCGGCGGCCGCGCGCAGGAACGCGCGGCGCTTCACGGGAGCTCTACGGGCAGACGTCCTTCCGCCTGCCGCGTACCGGCCAGCACCGCGGCGAGCGCCTCGAGCGAGGCCGGCACGTCGCCGTACGAGAGGAGTGCGGGCATGTCGGGCACGAGCGCCGCGTCGTACGGACTTCGCACCGCGCAGAGCACTCCGCCGCCCGCGAGCGCCTTTTTGACCCGCGCCGCCTGCTCGGGTTGGAACCATGCGTTCGTCGAGCACACCACGAGCGGCCCGGGACCCTCCGGCAGGCGGCCGTCGTTGGAGAAGGCGACTCGGTCTCCGAGGTGGCGCCGCAGCGCGGTCTCGAACGTCGATGCCGGCGTCGAGAGCTCCTCGACCGGCGAAGCCTGCTTCGGCTCGAAATAGAGGACGCGCAGCTTCCCGTCGAAGCGGGGGAGTGTCGGGCCGACACGTGTGATCGAGGCCTCCGCGATCTCGCGCGAGAGGTCGCGCCGCGGCTCGTCATCGAAGTCCGTATCGAGCGCTGTCCGTCCGAATCGCTCGCGGAACCAGGTTGCGCGGCGGAGCGCATCGGCGACGCGTTCCGGCCGCACGCGGTCCGCGATCCACCGGGCCGCGACGAGCTGGCGCTCGAGGCCGCTCGTGACCATCATCGCGTCCACGCCCGCTTCCAGCCCGGTGACCACGACGTCCTCGATCGAGATGTCGGCGATGCCGCTCATGTCGAGGGAGTCGGTCATGGAGAGGCCGTCGAACCGCAGGTCGTGCCGCAGCAGATCGGTGAGGATCGGGCGCGAGATCGTGGCGGGCGCTTCGGTGTCGAGTGCGGTGTAGCGGATGTGCGCGCTCATCACGGTCGTCGCACCCGCCGCGAAGGCGCTCCGGAATGGAAGGAGCTCCCGGCGATCGAGCGTCGCGCGATCGACCGTGACGTCCGGCCGCGTGAAATGCGAATCGAGCGACGTGTCTCCATGCCCGGGGAAATGCTTGGGTGTCGACGCAACGCCCGCGCCTTCGGAGCCGCGTACCCACGCGGCCGTGAACTGTGCGACGCGCTCGGCGTCGTCGCCGAACGAGCGTGTGCCGATCACCGGGTTGCGCGGCTCGACGTTCACGTCGCAGACCGGCGCGTGGTTCACGGTTATGCCATCCGCGAGCAGCCCCTCCGCGACCGCGCGCGCGGCCCGTTCGGCATTCCGCGGATCTCCCGTCGCGCCGATGGCCATCGCGCTCGGGAACACCGCGCGATACCCGACGCGCACGACGGAGCCGCCTTCCTGATCGACGGCGATCGGCACCGGGGGCAGGCCACCGCGCGCGGCGGCATCCTGCGCCTCGCGGACCATCGCGCGGACCTGGTCCTTCGAGCGGATGTTGTCGCGGAAGGCGAAGAGAACGAGACCGCCGATGTTTCCCGCACGGATCGCGTCGAGAAGCGGCCCCGGCACCTGCTCGCCGTCGAAGCCTGCCCACACGAGCGCGCCTGGACTGAGCTCGGTCACGACCTCCGCCGCCGGCGATACCGCGCGAGCGTGATCTGCCCGAGCGGACGGCCGCGCGGTACGCGTGTCGATTTCTCGAGGGTGATGCGCCGGATCTGGTCCGCGTTCGGCACGATCGGCGCGATGCGCCTCACGCTGCGCGGACCGGCGATGTACCCGCCGAGCGCATCGATGACGTCGTTCACGCGTTCCTCGATGTCCAGCATCGCGAGCGGCCGCGAACCGAGGAAGAGCTCGATCCGCACCTCGAGACGGTCGCTCTCGCTGTAGCCGACCCCACGCGAGGCCTGTGACTCGAGCACGGCCGCGTGAACGCGCCGACGCCACTCGTTCCGGGGAGGCGCGTACGGGGGCAGAGTCGCGCTGAACGTGAACCGACGCTTCGCCACACAGCGAGACTAGCGCTCTATGATTTTCCTCTCCGAGGAGACCTGACCCGTGCCACCGCTCAGCGCCACCGCCCGAGCCCGCCTCCCTGATAGCGCGTTCGCCTACATCGACGCGCAGGGGCGCCGCCGTCTGCCGATCAACGACATCTCTCACGTGCGCAACGCCCTCGCGCGCTTCGATCAGGTGGACTTCGAGGACGATGCCGCGCGAGAGCGCGCCCGGGAGCGCCTTCTCCGGGCGGCGAAAAAGCACGGGATCGTGCCCCTCGGCTTCTTCGACGGCCAGCTCCGAAAGGCACGGGGCGCGAACGTGCGGTCCCTACCTCGCGGGATGGTGACGTTCCTCCTGACCGATATCGAAGGCTCGACGAAATTGCTGGAGCGGCTTGGCGATGACTACACCGGCCTGCTACGGGATGTGCGGGCGACGATCCGAGCGAGCGTCCGGACGGCGAGCGGCTACGAGGTCGACGCTCGGGCGGACGAATTCTTCGCAGTGTTCCGGCGATCGACGCACGCGCTCGACGCCGCCCTCGCGATCCAGCGCGCGCTCCGCGAAAAGATCTGGCCGCAAAGGGCCGAGGTGCGCGTTCGCATCGGCATGCACACCGGGCGGCCGACGCTCACCGATACCGGGTACGTCGGGATCGCTGTTCACATCGCCGCGCGAGTCTGCTGGGCGAGCCACGGCGGTCAGATCCTCTTGTCGTCGGCCGCGCACGCCTCGTTCGCCGAACGTCTCGCCGAGGGGATCGCCTTCCGAAGCCTCGGCCGGTTCTCGCTTCACGGCGTCGCCGAGCCGGAAGCGCTCTGGCAAGTCAACGCCGCCGACCTGCGCGCGAAATTTCCGCGGCCGCGCAGTCTCGGACAACACCGCTCACCGAGCTGATCCGCCTCATGACGCGGACCGCTCTCTCCGAAGGAACACGCGCAGGTGGGGTTCTGGCGGTCTGGACGATCGTGTTTGCGGTGCTCGGACTCGCGCCGGCATTCTCATGGCTCCCGGAGGTGCCCCTGCTCGCCGTGGGCGCCGTCGTTCCGGTCGTCGTCCTTGGCTTCACCGGATTCCGGGTGGCATTCAACTCACGACGAATCCCGCCGGGTGTGATCGCCGGTGCTGTTGCCGGAGCCATCAGCGGCGGTGTAGGAGGGCTCGCGTACGTCGCGTTCGGCAAGCCGCTGCTGAACGTCGCCGTCGGCCTCGTGCTCGGGGCTGTCGGCGGCGCGGTCCTGGGCACCTTGGGCGGCGTCGTTGCCGTCCGATCCACGGTCGCGTCGACGCCGCGGCCCTAGCCGCGCTGCACGGTCACGTCGACCGAGTCGTAGCCCGTCGAGCCGTCGGGATAGGGCGAACGCGCGATCGGCGTCTCGGCATTCCCAGATCCATCCGTCGCGCGCACGATGAGCTTCGTGGTCCCCGCGCCGTTCGGCGTCCACTCGTAGCTCCACCGCCGCCAGGAGAGCGGACCCATCGCCGCTTCGAGTGTCGCCTGACCCCATGACTTCCCGCCGTCGCTTGAGAGCTCGACCTTCGAGATGCCGCGCGCTCCCGCGAACGCGATACCGGCGACCGGGATGGTGCCCCCGGTCCACCGTGCGTTCCGTCCGGGCAGGTCGATCCGCGCGTTCGTGTTGATGTTCGCGCTGTCGGACCAGCCCTGCTGCTGCCAGTACCCGATGAAGTCATAGTTCACGACCTCGATCGTGCGAATCCATTTCACGTTCTTCATGCCGTAGATGTTCGGCACGAGCATGCGCGCGGGATATCCGTGATCCTGCGGCACGGTCTTCCCATTCATGAGATACGCGACGAGGGTTCGGTCCTCCATCGCCTTTGCGATCGGGATCGAGTCGGTGTACCCGTCGACCGAGGTGAAGGCCACGTCGTACGCGCCCGTCTTCACCTGCGCGCGGTCGAGCAGGTCGCGGAGCGGCACGCCCGTCCAGAGCGCCGTCGAGATCAGATCCCCGCCGACGTAGTTCGAGATGCACTCGAGCGTGTGAATCTGCTCGACGGCGTCGAGGTCGAGGAGCTGGTCATACGTGAGCGAGAACGGGGATTGCACCAAGCCTTTGATCTCGAGCCGCCACTCATCGATGAGGACGCGCGGCTTCACGAGGGTCGTGTCGACGACGTAGTGATTCTCGTTTGTCGTGATCCGCGGCGTGATGCCGGGGAGCGCGTCCACCGCCGGATCCGGCGCGGGGATGTCGGCACGTGAGCGCAGGCGGCGGGCCGCCATCGCGATATTGCCCAATCCGCCCGAGCCGACAGCCGCGATCCGCGATAGCGGGAGCGACACGATCGCGATCGCAGCCGCGATCGCCGCGGTTCCGAGAAGCGCGCGCCGGCGGCTCGGCGACGCGGGCTCCGTCTCGCTGGATCGGTCCAGAGCGCTGGGCAGGATGAACGCGAGCGCCGCCAGGAACACCGCGGCGCCGACCGCCGCGTCGATGAGGCTCGTGACCGGCTCGATCCGCTGCGGCGAAAAGA
>VBIZ01000002.1 GCA_005880575.1 Chloroflexota bacterium
TGCGGATATGTGCTCCCGGGTTCGAAGTACGCGGTGGGCTCGCCGTCGGTGATCAGGATGATCTGCTTGTTCTTCCCGCGTGAGCGCGAGAGGAGCGTGCGCGCGGTCTCGAACGCGTGCTGCATGTTCGTGCCGTAGACGTACTCGTTCCAGGTGAGGCGAGGGAGATCGGCCGGCTTCAGCTGGGTCGCGTACGCGGAGAACCCGACGATATAGAGGTCGTCCTTGGGGAAGGTCGAACGGATCAGCGAGTCCAGCGCGAGCGTGACCTTCTTCGCAGCGAGGAAACATCCGCGGAAAAGCATCGAGCGGCTCACGTCGACGAGGATCGCGGTCGCCGATTGCGTTACGAGCTCGGTCCGATACACGTCGAAGTCGTCCGCGGTGAGCTTCACCGGCACCTTCGCTCCCTGACGAATAACCGCGTTCCGCACGGTGCCCGGCAGATCGAGCAGGAATGGGTCGCCGAACTCGTAGGTCTTGAGCTCGTCCGTCGGATCTCCGCCACGGCCGCGCGCCTTGGAGCGGTGCCCGCCGAACGCATCCTTCTTGAGCGTCGCGAAGATCTCCTCGAGCGATTTCTGACCGATCTTGCGGATGCCGCGTGGCGTGAGCTCGTAGCGCTCGCCGTCCTTGCGGATGAGGCCGGCGTCCTCGAGGAGCTGGGTCATGCGGCGCAGCTCGTCGAGCGCCTGCCGCGCTGAAGGGCCCGCGAGGTGCTCGACCTGGTCGCGGTCGAGCGATTCGAGATCATCGGAGTTGCGCGCGCCGCGGACCGTGTCCTCCATGTCCGAGAGCTGATTCATCTCGTCCATGAGTCCGAGCGCCTCGGCCAGCGTGAGCGGCTCGTCGCCGGACATCGCGTGGTCGTACCCGTCCATCGGCATGAGCTGACCGAGCGTCTCGGCGAGGTCGTTCATCGCGTCCTGCAGACCCGGGTCGTTGAAGGCTGCGCCGAGCAGCTCCTCGAGCTGCGAGCGCATGTCCGAGGACATTGACTGCCACAGCGAGCGCATGGCGGCCATGCCCTGCGCGAGCTGTTTCAGCAGGTCGTCCCAATCCTTCGCGTTGCCGGCGAGCTCGGGGTACTGCCGCTGGAAAGCCTCGAAGTCCGGTTCGCCGCCCTCCATGCGCTCCTTCAAAGCGCGATTCAGGTCGCGGATCATCTGCCGCGTGCGCTCGAGCTGCTCCGGCGTGAGGTTCTGGAGCGACTCGCGCATGTTCTTGAAGTACGAGCCGAGGACCTGCTGCTGCAGCTCCTTCAGGAGCTCCTGATATTTCTCCGCGGCTTTCGGCTCGACGAACTCGTAATCCTTGAGCGCGCGCACCGCGCGGCCGAAGTCCTCGGGTAGCGCATCGAGCTGCGCCATTCGCTCGGACGCGAGCTTCTCCATCGTCGCCTTCAGCTGCTCGTTCGGCGCTTCGGCGTTGCGCCGCCGGTCGAGCCCCTCGCGCTCGAGCTTCTTGACCTCCTCGAGCTTCTCCTTGAGCTCGTCGAACGTCTTCGAGAGGTCGTGACGCTGCGCGCGCCGCTGCTTCGCCGTGCGCAGCCGTTCGAGGAGGTCTTTCAGGCCCTCCATCCGTCCGGGAATGCCCCATCGTGAGAGGCGCGCCATCGCGTCCTCGAGGTCGCCGCCCGAGAGGAGCTCGTCGGCCATCGCGCCGAGAAGCTCCTCGGCCTCGAGCGCGTCGAGGCGCTGCGTGCCGTCCCAGCGCGAGTAGCGGACGTCGCTGAAAGGCTGCGCCAGCCCGGGCGGATCGTTGCGCGGATCGTTGGGGGCCGGGTCCTGCATCAGGCCCTGAAGGTGGAGCGGGTCTCGCCTCGCTCCTTGTTCAGCTTGCGGTTGAGGTGCAAGCCCTCGAGGACGAACTCGACGGCGGCGGCGATCGCCGCGGGGTTGCCGGTCGCCCCGAGCTTGGCGACCGCGCCCTTCATCCCGGGGATCTGCAGGGCCTGCTTCACGTACTCCTGGCTCGAGAGCGTCGGGGATACGTGCATGGTCGCGCCCCGCTGGAACGCCGCGAGCAGCGAGTCGAACTCCACCAGCGAGAACGTCCGATTGAAGACGTTGAGGACCGAGCGCTGCACGAGCCTGTCGATGACGCGCTCCTCGGAGACCTCACCCACAGACTCGAGCTCGATCTTCCCGGCCGTCGATGCGACGACCGCCGGAAGATCGCTGATGCGTGGGACGACGCTCGTCTCCCCGGTGCGCAGCGCACGCTTGAGGGCGGCCGAGACGAGGTTCTCGTAGTTGGCGACCGTCACGCGGACGGATACGCCGGACCGCTGCGAGATCTCGGGCGAACGCCGCGCGAGCTGCGAGATCTCCGCGAGGAGCTCCTTCATGTACGCCGGGACGACGGTGGTTATGCCTTCGTCGACGAAGACTTGTCGTTCCTGCTCCATGATCCCGACCTCGGTCGCGATCTCCTTCGGATAGTGCGTCCGGATCTGCGAGCCGAAGCGGTCCTTGAGCGGCGTGATGATGCGTCCGCGGTTGGTGTAGTCCTCGGGGTTCGCCGACGCGACCACGAAGAGGTCGAGCGGGAGCCGGACCTTGTAGCCGCGGATCTGCACGTCGCGCTCCTCCATGACGTTCAGCAGACCGACCTGCACGCGCTCGGCGAGGTCGGGGAGCTCGTTCAGCGTGAAGATCCCGCGGTGGGTTCGCGGCACGAGGCCGTAGTGGATCGTCATCTCGTCTGAGAGGTAGCGGCCCTCGGCGACCTTGATGGGGTCGACTTCGCCGATGAGGTCGGCGATCGAGATGTCGGGTGTGGCGAGCTTCTCGCTGTAGCGCAGGTCCGGCGTGAGCCATACGAGCTCAACCGAATCGCCGTCGTTCGCGACTCGGTACTTGCACGCCGCGCAGATCGGGGCGAAGGGATCGTCGTTGATCTCGCAGCCCGCGATCGCGGGGACCGTCTCGTCGAGTAGCTCGATGAGCCGGCGCGCGATACGCGTCTTGGCCTGGCCGCGCTCGCCGAGAAAGATGATGTCCTGGCCGGACAGGATGGCGTTCTCGATCTGCGGGATGACCGTCGTTTCGTAACCGACGATTCCCTTGAACAGTTCGCGCTTCGCGGCGAGCGCCGCGATCAGGTTTCCGCGGAGCTCTTCCTTCACGGTCTTCGGCCGGTAGCCGGTCTCGCGAAGCGCGCCGATGGTCGTCGGTTGTGTCATACGGTCGGATCTCCTCGCATATCGATCGGTGTCTTCTCTCCACGGTACTCGGCCAGAGCCGCCCGTACGTCGGGAATATCGCGGCGTCGTCGCTGCAGCAGGTCGCAGAGGAATTCCGTCCGTCGCTCGACCTCCGCCGCGACGACGTCGACGTCCTCGTGCCGGCGCTTCGCCACGAGCTCGAGCTCGGCGTCCTCGTCGTGTTCGTGCTCATCGGTCGCCTCGCGGTGCCTGACGAGCGGCAAGAGCCTGGGACCGCTGCCGTTCTGTGGCGTGAGGCGATGGAGGGTCACGACGCGTCGTGCGTACTGGCCGGCGATCGTCGCGTAAACCCGCATCACCATGAGCAGATCGACGCGCGCGAGGTCGCTCGGCGCGACCCCGAGCTCGCCGGTCAGCTGCGCGATCGCTTCGTCGGCGCTATCGGCGTGCAGCGTCGATCCGATCGCATAGCCGCTGCGCAGTGTTTCGAAGACCCGTACGGCCTTCGGGCCCCAGAGGTACACGGGCAGGTGCGACGAAAGCTCGTTCCCGAGCAGGATCGTCCCCTCGGGGCTCGTCTGCTTCAGGTAATCGAACGTCTCGACCCACCCGCGCAGGAAGATGCGGCGCACGTCGTTGGGAAGGAAGTCGAGCAACGCCGTGAGCGTCGTCGTCTTGCCCGAATGCGGCTGCTCCGCGGCGATGAGTATCGACCCGTGCGCCTCGAGCACCATTCCACAGAGCGCCGCCGTGCGTGCATCCATGTTCCGGGCTTCGAGCAGCTCGGTGATCGACATCGGGATCGGTGGTTCCCAGTTCCAGCCCCACCAGCCCACCGGCATGTCGTAGTCGCGGGGGGACAACGGGCGCTCGACGAGGCTTTGACGGCGGTATTGCACGGCCTTCGACTCCTTCGCCGAGCCTAGCACGCTATCCTGCGCACTCCGGTGGCTGAGGACGAGCGGAACATCGACGATCCCGCGCGGCTCGCCGACGAAGCGCGCGAGATCGTGCAGAAGGCGGCGACGGAGCTGCGCGCACTACGCATTCCAATCGAGACGGAGCCTCCGACGACCTTCAAAGCGGATTGAGCTTCGCCGAAATCCGCTTCTGCACCGCGGCGGAGCTCGCCGCCGCGCTTCGGAAGCGACGAATCTCCGCGGTCGAGCTCGCGCGCGCTTCGCTCGACCTTCTCGGAAAGATCGGCCCGCGGTACAACGCCGTCGCCGCGCTCACGCCTGAGCGCGCGCTCGACGAGGCGAAGCGGGCCGATACCGCGATCGCGAAGAAGCAGGGCGGACCGCTCACCGGAATTCCGTACGGGGCGAAAGATCTGCTCGCGGCCCGCGGCGCGCCGACGACGTGGGGCGCGCCGCCGTACCGCGACCAGATCATCGGCGAGGATGCGACTGTGATCGCGAAGCTGAAAAAGGGCGGCGCCGTCCTCGCGGCGAAGCTCGCGATGGTCGAGCTCGCGGGCGGCGGGGGATACCGCTACCCGAGCGCGTCGCTCCAGGGTGCGGGCCGCAACCCGTGGAACGTCGAGCACTGGTCCGGCGGATCGTCGAGTGGCTCTGGCTCCGCGGTCGGCGCGGGCCTCGTGCCGTTCGCGATCGGATCGGAGACCTCGGGCTCGATCGGCACGCCGTCCGCGTACTGCGGAGTCACCGGGCTACGTCCCACCTACGGGCTCGTGTCGCGCAAAGGGGCTATGGCCCTCTCGTGGACGCTCGACAAGCTCGGCCCGATGGCGCGAACCGCCGACGACTGCGCGGCGGTGCTTGAGGCGATCGCCGGAGCCGACGTCGCAGATCGCACGACCAGCGGGAAACGATTCAAGCCGATGGCGGCGCGCTCGGCGGCGGCAGTGGCGAAGCGAGCGCGGATCGCGTTCGCCGATGAGGACATCGCCGACCATGCCTCGGAGGAGGCGAAGCAGGCACTCGAGAAGGGAATCGCCGAGTTCAGGCGCATCGCTCCGAACTTCGTGCGCGCGACGCTTCCGGTGATGCCTTACGGGCCGATGGTGCAGACGGTCTACGGGTCCGAAGGCGCCGAGATTTTCGCGGAGCTCATCGAGGGCAAACGGTTCGAGCAGCTCATCGATGCGCGTCAGAAGGCCGGGTTGCGCGCGGCGCTCGAGACGAAGGCGCGCGACTACCTGCACGCGATGCGGCTGCGAACTCGCCTGCAGGACGCGCTCGACTCGATGTTCCGCGACGTCGACGTGATCCTCTCCGTCGGACGGGCGATCACCGCGACGCCTATCACGCAGCCGCTCGACAACCCGCCGACGACGGCGAGCGCGACGCCGGCGCCAAACCGGCGTCCGGGGAACATCGGGCTGATCGCGGCGGGCAATCTCGCGGGCGTCCCCGCGATCTTCTTTCCATGCGGATTCGGTACCGATGGACTGCCTGTGGGTCTCCAGCTCGTCGGGCCGCCGTTCAGCGAGCCGCTCCTCGTCGCGCTCGCGTCCGCCTATCAGCGCGAGACCGATCACCACACCAAACGACCGAGGGACTAGAAGCGACGCGGCGACGCGGGTCCTGTCACGGTCGGGGACCTGAGCAGCGCCGGGGTCCTCTTCGCTCGGCCCCTCGTGGGATCGCGATGGATCGCCGGCCAGGGGCCGCTCGCTCAGAAGACCCCGACGCTGCTCAGCACGTAATTCCGCGGCACTCGCTTCCGCCGCGAGTCGCTACGCCGTCATGATTGCGTCGACGGTCTCATCGATATTCAGCGCGGTCGAATCGATCACAATCCATCCGTGCTCCGCAGTGTTCTCCTCTAGGAGGAGCGGGTGCAAGCCGCGGCAAGCAGCCTCAAGAACGCTCGAGTCAAAAGGCTTTCGTCCGGGCGCCGCGTTACGCGCGAGGACGATCTTGAGGCTCGGGTTGAGCAGCACCTTCCGCAGCCTCGTGTTTCCGATGTAGTCCGTGTATTGGTTGAGATCTGATTCGCGAATCACGTCGTCGACCATCACTTCGAATCCCGCGTCGGCGTAATCGGCCGCCATGCGAGCTGCACCACGCCTGGCGAGAGCGAACTGCCGTCCGGTCTCGTTCGTCCACTCCACCGGACTCGCAAAGCCCGACCGCACCCAATCCCGAATGTCGTCGACGGGGATGTGGACGGCAAGGCGGAACCTTCGGCAGAGCGCGTCGGACACAGTGCTCTTTCCGGCGCCGGGTGCTCCGCTGATCAGCCAGATCGCAGGAGGCGCCATGGTTAGGCGAGCTTCGGGGCGATCCCGGCAAGCGCGGCGATCTGCTCACGCTCGCTTCCGTATGGCTGAAACATGATGTTGGCGTGCGCGATCCCCAAAGCGGCGTAGTCGCGAAGGCGGGTGAGCGCGCGCTCCGGCGTTTCCCTCAAGAGTCCCGGCCGTTGTTCGAGGATATCTTCGGGCGTCGCTCCGGCCTGTGCGGCGAACTGCTTGAGCAATGCGTCGCTCCTCGCCGGCGTCGCCCCGACCGTTGACATGAGGAACGAGCTGCGGAGGAGGGTCGAAGGATCGCGCTTGACGGCCCTGCAGTGCTCGTCCATTTGGCTCATCGCCGCCTTGAGCGTGCTCGTCCGCGCCGAGGTGCCGAGGTTGAAGTTGAAGGCGCTCGCGTAACGAGCGCCGACGCGCATGACCCGCGGCTTGGATCCGCCGATCCAGATCGGCAGCGGTCTCTGCATCGGCTTCGGCGAGCAGAGCGCGTCGTCGATGCGGTAGTGCTTCCCGTGATAGGTCGCACGCGGCTCCTTCCACATCCTCGTGCAGATCTCGAGTGTCTCGATGAGCTGCGTCACCCGTGTGGGGCCGTCGGGGAACGGATAGCCGTACGCGCGGTACTCGAGCTCCTTCCAGCCGGCTCCCACACCGAACTCGAGGCGGCCGCCGCTCATGACGTCGACATCGGCTGCGATCTTCGCGAGGAGGGCCGGGTTGCGGTACGACTGGCACGTCACCATCGCGCCGATCCGGATCCCCTCGGTCCTCACGGCGAGCGCGGCGAGAAGGGTCCAGGCTTCGAGGCAATCCGTCGCGACGGCGTCGGGATCGTTGAAGAGGTGATCCGATACCCAGAGGCGGGTAAATCCCGCGGCCCGGGCATCATTCGCGATCGCGAGGATTTCCTCGAATTTGAAGCCGAACTGCGGCTCGATCTGAACCCCGAGATCCATTCGCCGGACTCTAGCGGCGCCACGCGCTCAGCGCCCTGGCGGTGTGTCCTCCTCTGCCGTCAGGCGGAACATCATGTGCCGGCCGGTCACCGTCAGCGTCGCGAGCATGAACGCAGCGAAGATCGCGATGCCGACATTCGGGACGAGGCCGAGTCCGACGACGAACGCGTTGAAGGCGGCGACCAGCGCGAACCAGACGAGGAACGCGAAGAGGGTCTCGCGGAGCTGGAACGTGATCGCACGGCGCGGGACTCGTCGCGCCGGCCGCCGCTCCGGAGGAAGGAGCGCCTCGGCCTCACGTCGTCGCCGCCGATCGGCCCGCATGACGCGCGCGACGTAGCCGACGCAGGCGACGAGGATGAGGAATTCGGCGAGGACGTTGACCCAGCGGCCGATCGCGATCGACACGGGAATGAGGAGAAGCGCGAGCACGGCGACGACCGTGGCCACCGTTGCGAGAAAGATGGTGAGCCCGCGGCGCCCGCTCATCGAAGACGCGCGCTAGGCGAGGCTCGGTCCACCTCCGGATTCTGTCACGCGGTCTGCGAACGTCATGAGGACGTTCGGATCGGGTCGCCCCCGGCCTGCCAGGATGCGATCTGACTTCGCGAGCGAAAGCCGAGCTTGCCAAGGATGCGCTCGACATGACCTTCGGCGGTTCGTTCGCTGATGACGAGCTTCTCGGCGATCTCCTTGTTAGAAAGGCCCGTCGCGACAAGCGCCGCCACCTCACGCTCGCGCGCCGTCAGCTGGGTGCGCGCCGCACCCTTGGACGGCAGTGCCGCCGCGGTTATCCCCTCGGGGAAGTCGAGACCGAGCTCGCTCGACCACAGCCGGAGCTGACCGAGGTACCACGTCGCCTTCGCCTTGCCCCAGTACGGAAGCATCGCCGCGAGCTCCGCCTGGGCGGCGTCGCGATCGCCAGTGCCGTTTCGCCGCACCAGGAGCTCGCTTCGCCGACGCCGCGCAAGGGTCTCCCCGAATGGCAAGAACGACTGCCGAAAGGACTCGGCGCTCTCCCCAAGGAGCGAGATCGCCACGTCGAGATCCCCTTTCTTAGCGGCGCGCTCGGCCTGAGCATGGGCTCGTCTGCCACCCGTCGACACGCGTTGACCACCGGCGTGGTCCGCGAGAGAGCGAACTTGATCCAGCGATCGAGGGCGACGCCATCTTCCTGCGTGATCGCCGCAGCGAGGGCACAGACCGCGGCCTCGTCGACCTCCGGATAGAGACCCCGCCCGAGGTCGGCCGCGATACCGTCAAGATCCTCGAGCGTCGCGCGAGCGTCGCCGGCCAGAAGCGTGACCCGAGCCAGGATGCTCACGTCGAAGATCTTGTGGCTCGCGCTCGCTTCACGGAGCGCGCGGCGCGGCACATCGAGGAGGGGTAGCGATCGCTCCGGGCCCTCGCGGCCCGCCACGATGAATGCCTCCAGCACCTGAAGCCCAATGGTCCAGACGGACTCCCCACTGGCTTCCTGTACGAGCCTGTGCACTGCGTCCCAGTCGCCGGTCGCGAGCACGTAGAACGCCTCGTCGCTGATGACTATCTCCGTGCGGAGGCGGTGACGGCGAGCGTAGGCGAACATCTCCTCGTACACCCGGCGCGTTTCCGCCGCAGAAGATCCGAACGCTGGCACCGTTACCGTGAGATTGTGGAAGCCCCTCATTGCGGTCTCGACCAGGCCGTTCGCCGACGCCATGTCGGTGCCTTCCCGCAGTCGCTCGATGGCCCGGCTACGACCCAGCACTCCCTCGGCGGAGCCGACCGTGATGAGAGAGTCCGCCTCGATGCTCACCGCCATCTGTTCCCGCGCCATGTCGACGGCGCGCTGGCCCCATTCAACGGCAACGGCGAGATCGACGTCCAGGTAGGCAAGCCTCGCGACCTGCGCGTAGGCGCCGGCGAGCTCCTGGCTCTTTCCGGCGGGCTCTAAGAGCCGCGCCGCGTCCTCGGCCGCCTGTCTGGCGCTAGAAGTCTCACCGAGGAGCCAACGGTGCAAGGCCATCCGCGTAAGCGCCAGGCCCGCACCTCGGATGTCGCCCGCTTCCTCGAACCATCTCCGGGCTTCTTCGGCCGCGCGGAGTGCACGGCGTGGCGTCGCGGCGAGGCTGGCGGCGTCGGCCAGGCGCAGCTGAAGGTCGCCGAGCGCGGGTTCACCGTTGGCGGCCAGCTCGACGGCTCGCTCGAGGTGCCGGGCGGCACGCGCGAAGGCGAACAGACGGTATGACTCGCGTGCGGCGAGATCGTGATAACGGAAAGCGCGTTCGCGATCGCCTGCCTCATCGAAGTGGTATGCGAGGTCCTCGGCGTACACCGTCGTGTCGTCGCCGGCGCGTGACTCGATCGCCTCCCCGACAATGGCATGCATCCGACGACGTTCTGGCTGGAGGAGCTCGAGTAGAACGCTCTCGCGCGTGAGCGCATGGCGGAAGGCGTAAAGCGCGGCCCCCGCGGCGTCCGTAATTTCCAGCAGCAGCTGCGCGTCGATCGCCGCTCGGATGGCGCCCACGAGGATCGCCTCCGCGCGAGTGGTTACGCGAAGCAGCAGATCGAAGTCGAATTGCTGCCCGATGACCGCGCCGTGCAGCAGGACATTCTGAGCGTCCACCGACAACGTCTCGAATCGTGCGAGGACCGCGTCGCGTAGAGTCTCGGGGATCACGATCTGGGCGACCTCCTTCGTCCGGCGCCAGGACCCTTCGCGGAGCTCGATGTCCCCACGCTCGACGAGTGCGCGCAGGACCTCTTCCATAAAGAGTGGATTGCCCTCGCAGGTCTCGAATATGGCCTCGCGGAACTCGACGGTCGGCGGCCGGTCCAGTTTCATGGCCTCGCGTAGGAAGTCGGCGACCGAATCCTCGCTCAGCCGGCGTACGGCGATGTCGTCGGTGAGGCGATTCCGGCTCAGGTCAGTGAGTACGGGGCGGAGCGGGTGCCGCCGATGAAGCTCGTCACTGCGGTAGGTTCCGATGAGCAGGAGGGGCACATCGCGGAGCTTGCGTGCGAGATGCGGGAATAGCTCCAGTGAAGCCTCATCCGCCCAGTGCAGATCCTCGATGACGATCACGATCGGTCGCTCGCGCGCTAGGTCAGCCAGGAGGGCCGTGAAGACGGAGTAGAGGCGGTACCGATCGCCCCCAGCCGTCGCCGCATCGGACGAAGCGACGGGGAGCTCGGCCACGCGGTTCGCGGCGCGGGCGATGTCCATGAACGGACCGAACGGGCGACGCGCATCGATCTCTGTGCACTCGCCCCACAGAACGCGCGCACCCTCCGTGCGCGCCTGTTGAACGAAGTGACGGAGCACAGCCGTCTTGCCTACGCCGGCCTCGCCCGAGACCAATACGGTGCGACCATGC
>VBIZ01000003.1 GCA_005880575.1 Chloroflexota bacterium
TCGTTCGGCGGATCGGGCGCGACCGGGTCGCCGCCCTTCTTGCTGATGAGATGGAGGCGGTCGGTGTGCTCTTCGAGCTCCGCGGGCGTCTTAAAGGTCTGGCCGCAGTCCTTGCACTTGAGATCCAACATGCCCGGTCATCGCTGCAGGGCGGATGCCGCGGGGTCATTTCCCCCGCAGAGCCACGACGACCGGGCCGAATGCTCTCATGGCCCTGCCCGGAATCGCGAAGTAGCTGATCCCCAGGCGCTCACGCCTGGCGAGAAGGTCCTCGACGATCGACGCCCGCGAGCCGTAGAGCAAGAACGGAGATTCGACGATCGCGGTGGCAGCCGATTTGAGACGCGCGGTCAGGGCACCGACCACCGATCGCGCGGCGTCGGTCACGGCGGCGTCGAAGACGATGACGTTGAGCTCGATCTCGGAAAAGCGCGGGGTGCGGCGAAGCATCGCAATGCGTTTCTCAACCGACTCGGTCCCCATCGATCGAAGAGTCTCCAGGCCAAGCCGGTTCAGCGACGGGACGAACGCGACGATCTGCGCTTCGCGCGCGGCGATGCGCAACATCCGGGGCCCGCTCGCGCCGATCATCAGAGGCGGGTGCGGACGCTGCGTGGGTCGTGGCAGGACCGTGGCCTCGCGGACGCGGTAGTGCGGTCCCTCGTGCGTCACCTTGTCCTCGGTCCAGAGGCGCTTCATCAGGGTGACCGCTTCCTCCATCCGATCGACGCGCACCTTCGGCGGGTCGTACGGGATCCCGAGCTGCTGGTAGTCGCGCCTGCTCCAGCCGGCGCCGATCCCGAACTCGAGCCGACCGCTTGAAAGGAGGTCGAGCGTCGTCGCCTCTTTCGCGAGCATCACCGGATTGCGGTAATCGTTGTCGAAGACGAAGCTGCCGATGCGGAGCGTGGTCGTCGCCGCCGCCGCCGCGGCGAGGGCCGGCATCGGCGCGAGCTGATCGGTGATGTGGTCTGGCATGAGAAGGCTGTCGTACCCGAGCGCCTCGGCACGCTGCGCGACTTGACGCCAGTGCTCAGCGCTTCGACCGCGCGAGGCCATCGCCGCGAACCGAAAGGGGCGCACGGCAGGACGCTATCCCAGTTGCGCTAACGGACTCGGGGAAGCCACTCCGCGCGCTTCGTCTCGAATGCGGCGATGTCGGCCTCGTGCCGCAGGGTGAGCGCGATCTCGTCGAGGCCCTCGAGCAGCTGGGTCTGCAGAAAGCCGGCGAGCGGGAACGACGCCTTCACGCCCGGTGCGGCAACGGTCCGCAGCACGACGTCCACCGTGATCACGGTCTTCGCATCCGCCTCGACGGCCGCGAGGAGCCGCGACACGGTATCCGCCCTGAGCTCGACCGGGATGAGTCCGTTTTTTATCGCGTTGCTCTTGAAGATGTCCGCGATCGTCGGCGCGATCACCGCGCGAAACCCGGCCTCCTGGAGCGCCCACACCGCGTGCTCCCGCGACGAGCCGCCGCCGAAGTTCGCACCGGCGATGAGGATGTTTGCCCCGCGATAACGGTCGTCGTTGAGCACGAACGACGGATCCTTCCGCCACGCCTCGAAGAGGCCAGGCGCGTAGCCGGTGCGCTCGATCCGCTTGAGCCAGTGGCTCGGGATGATCTGGTCGGTGTCCACGTTCGCGCGCCCGAGCGGCAGCGCGCGACCGCTCACGACCCGGGTCGGCTCCACTACAGGTCCGCCGGCAGCGCGAAATGGCCGGCGATCGCGGTCGCCGCGGCGACGGTGGGCGAGACGAGGTGGGTGCGCCCGCCGGGGCCCTGACGGCCCTCGAAGTTGCGATTCGACGTCGACGCGCAGCGCTCGCCGGGCCGGAGTACGTCCGGGTTCATGCCGAGGCACATCGAGCAGCCCGCGTCGCGCCACTCGAACCCCGCGTCGAGGAAGATGCGATCGAGACCCTCGCGCTCCGCGTCCGCTTTCACGCGCATCGATCCCGGCACGACGAGCGCGCGCAAGCCGGAGCGGACCTTGCGGCCACGGACGACCTCGCTCGCGAGACGGAGGTCCTCGAGCCGTGCGTTCGTGCACGACCCGATGAACACCGCATCGACCGCGATATCCCGCACGGCCGTTCCGGGCGCGAGCTCCTGGTAGCGCAGAGCGCGATGCGCGCTCTCGCGCGCGTCCGCCGGAAGCGCGTCCGGATCGGGGACCGCGCCGTCGATGGTGACCGACTGCGCCGGGTTCGTGCCCCAGGTGACGTAGGGGCGGAGCGTGCTCGCGTCGATCGCGACGTCGCGGTCGAACGGCGCATCCGCATCGGTGGCGAGCGAGCGCCAGTCATCGAGAGCCCGCTCCCACTGGGCACCTTTCGGCGCATACGGCCGGCCCTCGAGCCACGAGAACGTCACGTCGTCGGCCGCGACCATGCCCGCGCGGGCGCCGGCTTCGATCGACATGTTGCAGATCGTGAGCCGGCCCTCCATCGAGAGCGCGCGGATCGCGGCACCCCGGTACTCGATGACGTTGCCGGTCCCGCCCGAGGTACCGATCCGCGCGATGATGCCGAGGATCACGTCCTTCGCCGCGCAATCCGCCGGGAGCAGGCCGTCGACGGTCACCGCCATCGTGCCGGGCTTCGTCTGCGCGATCGTCTGCGTCGCGAGCACGTGCTCGATCTCGCTCGTGCCGATGCCCCAGGCGAGCGCGCCGAGCGCGCCGTGGGTGGAGGTGTGGCTGTCGCCGCATACGATCGTCATGCCAGGCTGCGTGAGCCCGAGCTGCGGCGAGATCACGTGGACGATGCCCTGATTCGGATCGCCCATGGGATAGCAGCGGATCCCGAACTCGCGCGCGTTGCGCGCCATCGCTTCGATCTGGCGCGCGGAGATGTCCTCCGCCGGCTCGTCGTTCGTCGGGACGTTGTGGTCCATCGTGGCGAGCGTGAGATCGGGCCTGCGCACCGGCCGCTTCGCGAGGCGCAGCCCCTCGAAGGCCTGGGGGCTCGTCACCTCGTGGACGAGATGGAGATCCACATAGAGCAGATCCGGCTCGCCCGCGGCGCGTCGCACGACGTGCCGCTCCCAGACCTTCTCGCTCAGAGTGCGAAACACGCGAAAAGTATCGCGGCTATGCGACGCGATCGAACGCGCGACGCAGCCGCCGTACGCCTTCGTCGATACGATCCGGGGTCGGCGCGCTGACCGAAAACCGGAGCGCGTTCGCGTGGTCGGCGTCGATCGCGAACGCGTCGCCGGGAACGAACGCGACGCCCTCCTGCAGCGCGACGTCGAGGAGCGCGCGTGCCTTCACATGCCGCGGGAGACGCACCCAGAAATAGAACCCGCCGTCCGGGTCATTCCAGGAGATGCCCGTCCCGGCGAGCTCGCGCGCGAGGGCAACCCGCGCGCGATCCTGCTTCTCGCCGTAGAGCTGGCGCAGCCGTCCGATGTGCGCATCGACGCCGCCGCGCCGGTGGAACTCGAGGACGATCCGCTGCGCCAGCGTTCCCGTGCTGGAGTCCATGGTCTGCTTCGCGCGCGACATTCGCGCGATCACGTCGGCGTGCGCGATGACCCATCCGACGCGCAGCCCGGGAAGAAACGTCTTGGAGAACGTGCCGATCGACACGACCTCAGCGCCGCCGAGCGCGGCGAGCGGCGGCAGCTCCCCGCCGCGATAGCGCAGGGCGGCGTAGGGATCGTCTTCGACCACGACCGCGTCATAGCTCGCGGCCAGCGCGAGGAGCGCCTCGCGGCGGTCGAGCGAGAGCGTCTCGCCCGTCGGGTTCTGAAAGTTCGGCACCACGAAGAACATGCGCGGCCGCACGCCGAGCTTGCGGATGCGGCGCGCGGCTTCGACCACATCGAGGCCCTCGCCGTCGATCGGCACCTCGAGCACGCGCGCACCGTGGTTGCGAAAGGCCGAGAGCGCGTTCGCGAACGCCGGAGACTCCGCGACCACGACGTCGCCCGCCCGCAGATAGACGCGGCACGCGAGGTCGATGGCCTGGAGCGCGCCGGCGCTCACCAGCACGGAGCTCGCATCGGCCGCGACGCCGCGGTCCCGCGCGGCCGAGGCGATGACGTCACGGAGGTCCGGCTCGCCCTCGGTGATGCCGTATCCGAGCGCCGTCGCGCCCTCGCGGCGGAGCACCGTCGCGGCGAGATCGTCCGCGCCGACAAGATCGAGGGCCTCGCGCGACGGCGACCCGACCGCGAACGACACCGTGTCACGCGTTTGCCGCGCCACGATCCCGATGGTTTCGTCGATGAACGAGCCGTAGACCTCGTGCTCCTCGCGGCGCGCGTGTTGGGGCAGCGGCGCGAGCGCGCCGCCGCTCATCGCGGGCAGGATCTCAACGGTGCGCTTGCCCCGTAGATCGCTCTCCGCGAGGAATCGCGCGTCCTCGCCGTCGATGAAGACGTTCACGAAGCGACCGAACGCGCCATCACGCAACACGCGAGCGGCGAGCTCGGGATAGCGGTCCGCGATCTGATTCGCGAGCTGCGGCAGATCGGTGACGTCGAAGTCGATGGTGGTATTGCCTCCGGCGGCTGCGCGCAGCGGAGCGGCGAGGCGGACCGTGACGGTCATGCCAGCACCTCCGCGTACGCAGCGCGGAAAGCGTCGGCGTCCGCCGCGATCGCGGGTCGCAGCGACGCCGCGGTGAGCGCGCCCTTGTAGCCGTTGCCGGTGATGTAGAGGACGACGACCTCGTCGTCGGCGAAGGCGCCGCGCACCGCCAGCGCTTTCGCGGTCGCGACGACCACCCCTCCCGCCGGCTCCGCGAGCACGCCTTCGGTGCTCGCAAGCAGTGCGCATCCCTCGAGCACGTCATCGTCGCCGACGGATCCGGCGGACCCGCCGGTCGCGCGGATGATGTCGACGGACCCATCGCCGTCCGCGGGCGCGCCGATCGCGAGCGAGCGCGCGACGGTCACGGGATCGCGGACCGGCCGCACGGGCCGGTAGCCATCGAGCACAGCGTCGGAGACGGGCGCACACCCCGCGGGCTGTGCGGCATGGATCCGGAGAGCGCCGTCGTCGACAAGACCGCTCCCGCGCAGCTGCGCCGCAGCGGTCGCGGTGCGCGTGAGGAGCGCGCCGGACCCGACCGGGACGACGACGTGGTCCGGAAGGCGCCATCCAAGCTGCTCGGCTGACTCGAACAGCAGCGTCTTGGACCCTTCGGCGTAGTAGGGGCGGAGCGTGAAGTTGACGAAGCCCCAGCGCTCCTCGTCCGCGAGGCGCGCGCAGAGCCGATTGACCTGGTCGTACGTTCCGTTGACGCGGACGACGTTCGCGCCGTACGCCGCGGCGCCCGCGACCTTGCTCTCGTCGGTCCCCGCGGGCACGAACACGAACGCTCGGAGTCCGTTGCGCGCGGCGGCAGCGGCGACCGCGCCCGCGAGGTTGCCGGTGGATGCGCACGCGATCGTGTCGAGCCCGAGCGCGAGAGCGCGCGCGAGCGCGACGGCGACGGGCCGATCCTTGAACGAGAGCGAAGGATTGCGCGAGTCGTCTTTGAGGAAGAGCCGCGCTACCCCGATCGCGGCGCCGAGCCGGGGCGCCTCGACGAGCGGCGTCCACCCGACCGCGAAATGGCCACGGGGCTGGGCGACCGGGAGGAGTGGCGCGTAGCGCCAGAGCGAGAGCGGCCCGCGCTCGATCTCGTCGCGAAGACTCTCGGTGTCGAAGGACGCCAGGTCGTACTCGGGCTCGATCGGGCCGTAGCAGTCGCCGCAGACGTAGCGGTCGTCCGCGGGCTGAAGAACATGGCACGCACGGCAGCGCAGCCCGCGGAGCCGGCTCGTCGATGTCCGTTCGAGCGTGGTCGCCATGGCGATCTCCTTACTAGAAACAGAAGAGGCCTCCCGTTTGGGAGGCCTCGATGCTTGCTGGTGATGTGTGAAGTGCTGCGACTAGCCTCCCCAACGCGATACGAGCCCCGGCATCGGGGCGATCGGCATCGGCGGGATAAGGGCGAAGCGCATTACGAAAGAGCCTAGGGAGCGGGCTCCCAACCGGTCAAACGGGCCCGTGCACCCTGCACCGCGACTACCACCTATTTACGTTGCGGGCGCGCTTGGTTGGCGAAAGACTTGCTTCGCTCGCTCGTGGGGAGATTGGACATGCGCCCGCTTGTCGCCTTTGCGCTGATCGTGTCCGCGGCATGCACGGCGTCGCCGCGCACGCCGGATTCGCCGGTGTCGCCGTCGCTCGCGCCGCTACCGGCGGTCGCGATTCCCACGGCCAGTCTGCCCGCGCTCACCGCGCCAACGCTTGCCGTCCCAACCGTCGCGGTTCCGGCACTGAACGCGGTGCCGCTGCCCACCGCGGTCTCGGTGCCGACCGCCATGGCGCTTCCGAGCTCCGCCCCGATCCCGGTCGCCCTGCCCCTGCCGACGGCCTCGGCCCGGCCGCTGGCCACGATGACGATCGTCATCCGCAGCGCCGCTCCGGTCCCACCGCCGGTTCCGCTTCCCGTCTCGACGATCCTTCCCCTCCCGCCGCCGATCGTCGGACGCTAGTCCGCGACCCCTGGCGCGTCTCCGAGGAGATACCGCGCGCCGCTCCCGCGCCCGGCGGCACGATCCTCGGTGTTGAGCAGCCCGCACGTCTTAAGCGAGAGGCAGCCGCAGCCGATGCAGCTCGTCAACCGGGTCTGCAAGGTCTCGAGCTCCACGATGCGCGCACGGAGCAGTCCGTTCCAAGAGCGTGAGAGCACGGCCCAGTCCGCCTTGGTCGGTGTTCGCCGCTCCGGCAGCTTGCGGAGCGCGGTCGCAATCTCGTCGAGCGAGAGACCCACGCGCTGCGCCGCCTGGATGAAGGCGACCCGCCGGAGGGTCGGTCGCGCGAAGCGTCGCTGGCCTCCGTTCGTTCGCACCGATGCGATGAGCCCGCGGGACTCGTAGAAGCGGAGCGCCGACGTGGCCACGCCGCTGCGCTGCGAAAGCTCGCCGATCGTGATCGCGTCGGAGAGCGCGGGCATGTCGCGAGGATAACAGTTGACTTAAAGTGCACTTGAGGTTCTAGTCTCGCGCCGATGATCCAGACGGGAACGCTCCCCAAG
Source organism: Chloroflexota bacterium (assembly GCA_005880575.1). Taxonomy (GTDB): domain Bacteria; phylum Chloroflexota; class Limnocylindria; order P2-11E; family P2-11E; genus 3-1-20CM-2-70-9. Next base: position 7,042 of record VBIZ01000003.1, read on the forward strand.
CTCGGCTACGCGAACCTCCGCGGCCTGATGGATCTGCAGCTCGGCGACGAGAAGCACGCCCCGAGCGCGACCTCGACTCTCGACGTGATCTGGGTCCTCTACGACCGCATCCTTCGAATCGACCCGGATCGTATCGACGATCCGGATCGCGACCGGTTCCTTCTCTCAAAGGGACACGGGCCGATGGCGTACTACGCGGTCCTTGCGGCGAAGGGCTTCATCGCCGTGGAGACCCTCCGGACGTTCGGCCGCTACGACTCGGTGCTCGGCCATCACCCTGACCGCAATCTCGTGCCGGGTGTGGAGATCTCGAGTGGCTCGCTCGGACACGGGCTCGGGATCGGCGTCGGGATGGCGCTCGGCCTCCGCGCGCGGCGCAGCCCGGCGCGTGTGTTCTGCCTCGTGGGCGACGCGGAGCTCGACGAAGGCAGTAACCACGAAGCGATCGCGTTCGCGGGCCGCGCCCGCCTCGACAAGCTCATCTGCGTGGCCGTCGACAACAGGTCGTCGACGCACGGATGGCCGGGCGGTCTCGCGGCGCGGTTCGCGCTCGAAGGATGGTCGAGTACGGCGGTCGACGGACGCGATTGCGTCGCGCTCGAGCGCGCGCTCACAGCCGAGCATCGCGGCCGGCCGCGCGCGCTTGTGGCCGTCGTCGACTCAAAGGGATGACGGCGACCATGCGCGAGCGCTTTTACGAGACAGCGACGGAGCTCGTCGACCGCGAGGAGCGGATGGCCGTCGTGCTCGCGGACATCGGGTCGTCGGGAATGTCGCGGGCCCTGCAGGCGCACCCCGATCGGGTCATCAACGTCGGCATACGCGAACAGCTGATGATCGGAGTCGCGAGCGGTCTCGCGCTTACCGGCTTTCGCCCGATCGTCCACTCGTTCGCGCCGTTCGCGGTCGAGCGGCCGTTCGAGATGCTGAAGCTCGACCTCGGCCATGTCGACGTCGGCGCGATCGTGGTGAGTGTCGGCGGGTCATACGACACCGCCGTGTATGGCAGGACGCATGAAGCTCCGGAAGACGTCGCGCTCCTGTCGACGCTGCCCGGATGGCGGATCTACGTGCCGGGCCATCCCGCAGAGGCGGACCAGCTCTTCCGCGTGGCGGCGATGGGCGACGACCGCGTCTATCTGCGGCTGTCGGAGCAATCGAACCGGCTCGCTCGACCGATCAGGCCGGGCCGTCTCTACGTCGAACGCCACGGCACGGAGGCGACGATCATCGCGGCCGGGCCGCTGCTCGACGCGACGCTCGAGGCCACAGCGGACATGGACGTGACCGTGCTCTACATGACGACGGCGCGGCCGTTCGACGGCGACACCCTGCGCGGGTCGCTCGCCGGAGAGCTCGTCGTTCTCGTCGAGCCCTACCAGACCGGCACGTCGTCGGCGGAGGTGGCGGCGGCGCTTGCCGACGTGCCGCGGCGCATAGCGGCGATCGGTGTACCGAACGCGGAGCATCGCAAGTACGGGACATGGCAGGAGCACAACGCGGCGCACGGGCTTGATGCGGGCGGGATCCGAGCGCGGATCCTACGGGCGCTCGCGGCTGTCCCTGTGCTTTGACGGTGTGACACGCTGTCCTCAGCGCAACTCGCGCAGAAGGGGAGCGTGACATGTCTTCAACCATGACTACCGACGCGGTATCCCGCACCACCACCGAGCAGATCGAGCGAGCGAATGCGACCGATCGGACGCCCGTCGTATTCGTCCACGGCCTTTGGCTCCTCCCCAGTAGCTGGGATCGCTGGGCCGCGCTCTTCGAGGAGGCCGGCTTCCCCGCCGTCACGCCCGGCTGGCCGGACGATCCGGCAACTGTCGAGGAGGCCAAGGCACATCCCGAGACGTTCGCCCACAAGATGGTCGGACAGGTCGCGGACCATTTCGCCGAGGTGATCGGCCGCCTCAAGAAGAAGCCGGCCGTGGTCGGGCATTCCTTCGGCGGACTCATCACGCAAATGCTCGCTGGACGGGGCCTCGCGGTCGTCTCGGTGGCGATCGATCCGGCGCCGTTCCGTGGCGTGCTGCCGCTGCCGCTGTCCTCGCTCAAATCGGCATCGCCGGTGCTTGGCAACCCGGCCAACCGGGGCCGCGCGATCGCGCTGACGTTCGAGCAGTTCAAATACGGCTGGGCCAACGCCCTCGGCGAGGACGAGGCGAAGGACCTCTACGAGAAGTACCACGTGCCGGCGTCGGGCGCGCCGCTCTTCCAGGCGGCGACCGCCAACCTCAATCCGTGGACCGAGGCAAAGGTCGATACGAAGAACCCCGAGCGCGGGCCGCTCCTGATCATCGACGGTGCGAAGGACAACACGGTCCCGTGGGCGATCGCGGACGCCTCGTACAAGCAGCAAAAGGGAAACAAGGGCGTGACCGAGATCACCGAGCTACCCAATCGCGGGCACTCGCTCGTCATCGACAGCGGCTGGCGGGAGGTCGCCGAGACGGCGCTCGCGTTCGTCAAGCGTTTCGCGTAGTACTCACGTCATGAACGAGGTGGCCGCCGTCGACGTCATCGTCGCCGGTCTCGGAGCGCACGGCAGCTCGGCGGCGTACCACCTCGCGTCGCGCGGCGCGTCGGTGCTCGGCTTCGATCGATTCGCCCGCGGGCACACGCTCGGGTCATCGGGCGGCCTGTCGCGGATCATCCGGCTCTCCTATTACGAGCACCCCGACTACGTGCCCCTGCTCCGGCGGGCGTGGACGCTCTGGCGCGACCTCGAGCGCAGGAGCGGCGAGCAGCTCTTGACGGAGACCGGCGGGCTCTACGCCGGGGCGCCGGACGGCGAGCTCGTCGCCGGCGCGCTCGAGAGCGCGCGCCGGCATGGTCTCGAGCACGAGGTGCTCGAGGCGACCGCCCTGCGCGAGCGATACCCGCTCTTCGAGTGGCCGGACGGCTGGCAGGGCGTGTTCGAACGGCAGGCCGGCTGGCTGGCACCGGAGCGCACGATCGAGACGCATCTCCGGCTTGCCGAGCAAGACGGCGCGATGCTCCGTTTCGACGAGCCGATCGAGCGCTGGGAATCGACCAACGGCGGCGTCCGCGTCTGGACGGCTACCGGAACATTCGACGCGAACCACCTCGTGATCGCGGCCGGCGCATGGATGTCGCAGCTCGCGCCGGAGCTCGCGCCCGAGCTCTCGGTCGAGCGCAGCGTCCTCTTTTGGTTCGAGCCGACCGCGGAGCGTGACGCGTTCGCGCGCCTGCCGATCTACATCATTCAGGACACCGACCGCATCTTCTACGGCTTCCCGTACGTCGCCGGTCAGGGAGTGAAGGTCGCGGGCCTTCACTTCGGCGACGCGGCGGATCCCGATACCGTCGATCGAAACCCTTCCCCACGCGACGAGGAGCGCGTGCGCGCGTGGCTTCGCCGACGGATGCCACTCGCCAACGGCGCGCGGCGCCAGGCCAAGGTGTGTATGTACACGAAC
>VBIZ01000210.1 GCA_005880575.1 Chloroflexota bacterium
ACCTGAGCGAAGTCGCGCGCGACCATAGTTGCCGAGCGACATTCCGAGCAGGTCCCTGAAGCTCATTCGGCCACCACGCGGCCGTCGCGCATGTGAATGGTGCGCTCCGCGTGCGACGCGATCTGCGCGTCGTGCGTCACAAGCAGCACCGTCTGTCCTTGGCGGTGGAGCTCCTCGAAGAGCGCGATCAGCGCGGCACCGTTGGCGCTGTCGAGGTTTCCGGTGGGCTCGTCCGCGAGCAGGATCGCCGGATCGCCGATGAGCGCGCGCGCAACCGCGGCGCGCTGCAGCTCGCCACCGGACAGCTCGTTCGAGCGATGGTCGGCGCGCGCGCTCATGCCGAGGCGCTCGAGCATCGCGCGGGCTCGCCGGAGCCGCTCGGCCTTTGGCACACCCGAGAAAGCGAGCGGCAGCGCGACGTTCTCGACGACGCGGAAGCGGGGGAGCAGGTTGAACGCCTGGAACACCATGCCTACGCGCTTGCTGCGGTGGCGCGCGAGGGCTTCCTCGTCCAGCTTGGCGAGGTTCTCACCGTCGACGAGAACCGAGCCGCCGGTCGGTCGTTCGAGCCCGGCGACGACGTTCAGCAACGTGGACTTGCCGGAACCGGAAGGACCCATCACGGCAACGAACTCGCCGCGTCGTATGCCGAGCGTGACGCCCGCCAGGGCGGCGACGGTCGCATGGCCCGATGCGTAGCTGCGTTCGAGGCCGACCGCCTCGACCGCGAGTGGAGCGTTCACTGTGGTCAAGTCTGCCCGACAGGTGCGACCATCCTCTCGTGCGGGTGATCAAGCCCGAGATGCGGAAACCGACGAGGAGCGTCGCGGACATCTTCTCCGGCGATGTTGACTCCTTCACCGCGGTCGGAGGGGAGCACAGCGCCGACCTGCGGCTCTCAGAGATCCACTTCAGGTCCGGCGCGCGCAACCGCTGGCACATGCACACAACCGATCAGATCCTCATGTGCACCCATGGCGACGGGATCATCGCCACGGACGCGGAGCAGCATGACCTTGTGCCCGGCGTGATCGTGCTGATCCCGAGGAACACGCGCCACTGGCACGGTGCGAAGCCCGGCAAAGACATGACCCACTGGTCGATCCTCGGACCTGCGGATACACGGATCGCCGACTGAGCGTGCCGGAGAGTCCACCGCCGCTCGGCAAGCTGATTGCGCGCGACGGACCCCTCATGGCGATCGTCTTGGGGTTCGCGCTCCTTGCCATCGTCGGGGCGGCGATCCTCGCGACAGTTATCCGCTTGCTGGTCGCCGACGACATTTGGGTGAAGACCGTTCTCGTGCCGGTGATCGTCGTGATCCCCGGTCTCGTCATCGGTTTTTTCCTCCAACGACTGATTGGTTCGATGGGGAAACGACTCGCCGTCCTACGCCGGCTCGCGCATCACGGCGTCGTCCTCGACGCCCAGCGCGAGCGCGAAGAATGGACGGAAGATTCGGAAGGCAGCCGGTTCTGGACCGCCAGCTACGCCTATTCCTACCTCGGAACCCCAGCCGTGGTTACCCGGAGCGCGAGCTGGAGCGCGATCAAGACGCCGCACCCCGAGTCGCTGCGTTTGCTCATCGACCCAGAGCGGCCAGCGGACGCATACATCCTCGGCTCGGTGGGATCGCCCCGCGCCAGGATCGGGAGCTTTCTCAACAGCATCGGGGTATTCGTCATCGGCCTGTGGCTCGCCGGCTGGGCGTTTCTCTTCTTCGGTGGAATCAAGAACGACACTTGGGGGCCGACCGTCATCCTGATCCTGTTCCTGGGAATGCCGCTGCTATGGGTCTTCACCTGGATCGTGACCCACTTGCTAACGCGGACGCGATGACGCGACCCGCGAGAGGCGGGAGAGTCGTTTCACCGCCCGCGGCGACGAAGGATCGCGGCGATCGCGATCGTGAAGAAACCAGCCGCGAGCGCGACCAGGATGGCCAGGAGCGTCGCGCGACCGGCGACGATCTCGAAGATCGCGGCGACAAACGCGAGCCCGTTGAACACCAGGCCCATTACGTTGGGCAGGCGCATGTCGTCCCAGTGGAGCGACCGGAGCTCCTGGATCCCCATGACCGCGTAGCCAAAACACGCCGCGCCCGCGAGCCGGTAGATGTAACCGTCGGTCCCCTTGTAGCCCATCAGTGCGGCGAACGGCCCCGGCGCCTGAGGCCCTAGGCCGAACGCGGCCGCCGAGAGCGTCGCGAGTGCGAGGACGACCGCCACCCACGTCGCGACGTCGCGCGGACCCGCCACCGCGCCGCGGTGCGCGACGAGGATTTGCGCGACGGCCCAAGCTGTCACGACCGCCCAGAGCGAAGCGACCATGACGAGCCCGATGACCTGGCCGCCGGCGAGCGAAACGAATCCCGCGAGAAAGGCGATCGCGACGAACGCGTACGTCGCGAGGACCACGAAGCGGATCGGCGCCCAGAGCCCGTTCCGAACGCCGAGCGCGAGGCCGACCGCGTAGCCGATCATCGCCGCTCCGCCGAGCTCGTAGATGAAAGTGTCGTCGCCGCTGAGATCCGCCAAGCGCGCCAACGGTCTGGGGAATATGTAGAGCGGCAGGCCCAGGGCGAGCGAGCCCACGACCGGAAGCGCGAGCACGGCCCGCTCGAATGGGCCTATGCGCGAAGCAGCCGGCCTGTCCAGATCCAGAACGCCGGGACGAGGATGACGGACGCGAGTCCCCCGCTGACAAGGATGAGGCCGTCGTAAGCCGCGACCGTCGCAAAGAACAGGACGACGAGGTCGAGTCCGCTGACGATCGCGAGCCAGCCGAGATTGCGTGGCCACACCGCGTTCCCCGCGACGATCTCAAGGCCGAGCGTGAGCGCCCAGAGTCCGGCGAGCCCGAATGTCGCGAGGCCGCGCGGATCGGTCGGCGAGAGGTCGGTCACGTTGATGCCTTGCTCGACCGCGATCGCCGCGAATGTGCCATGCGCCGCCGAGAGCAGGCCGTACCCGACGCCGAGCGCGGTGAGCCACCATCGCGCATCGCCACCGATGCGCGCGGCCGCGGACGTCGTCGCGATCGTGGCCGAAAGTCCCGCCCCAGCGATGAGAGCCCACCCGAGGGCTGCCGCCTGAATGTTTTCAGGATGATTCCGGACGAACCCGAGAGACACGACCGCATACACAAGTGAGAACGCCGCAATCAGGTACGCCTGGAATCCGGCTCGCCGCGAAAAAGCGCGATCGATCGGCACGCGCGGATGCTAAGGGCAAGGTGTCGAGAGGCGGCGCGGGCGGCACAAACGACGCGGGACCGTGGTTCAATCCGGGCGGAGGAATCTGTAGATGAGTCGCTCTGGTGTCGTTCGCTGGACCGGCGTCCTTGGGCTCGCCGCGATCCTTGCGCAGATTTTGGCGGCCATCGTCGCCTCGGTGGCCGGATCTGCGCCGCCCGTCGACGATCCGGTCAAGTTCTTGACGTTTGCAAGGAACTCGCAACTCGCAAGCACGACTGTGTTGATGCTCTTCTTCATCGGGTTTTCGCTCTTCATCGGCTTCATCGCCGGTCTCAGAGCCATCGCCGTCGCGGCCGCGCCGGAGCACGAGTGGCTGGCGACGACAGTGTTCGGGGCTGGAGTTGTCCTCACTGTACTGGGACTCGTCGGTAACGGCCTGGCCCTCGCGGTGGTCGGCATCGCGGCGAGCAATCACGCTGACGCGGCCCAGATCCGCCTTCTGTTCGAGACCGAGCGCCTGCTCGGTGGGGCTCCGTGGCTGGTGCCGTCCGCGTTCTATCTTGGCGCCGCCGGCTCCCTCGGCGCGGTGACCAAGATCCTTCCGCGCTGGCTCGCGCTGGCGGGCTGGATCGGGGCGGTCCTGGTCATGGCTGCCGCTTTCTCGGCGTACGGGGCCAGCGACCCACAGGCGTTCTGGTCTGTCAACGGAAGCGTCACTTTTCTTGCGTTCCTGCCGTTCTGGGTATGGACGCTCGGCGCATCCGTCGTTCTTGTGCGTCAAGGCAGGACTGACGCTAGGCGGTAACGGTCTCAGATCTCGCGCGAGCGAAAGCTCCAGATCGCGAGAGCGAGCATCGCGACGATCCAGGCGACAGCCCAGATCACATATGCGGCGGGCGGCGGCTCGGCGGCGAAGAACGGGTTCGCGGCGACTGCCGGTCCGGCCTGCTGTTGAGCCGCGATCACGATCGAGGGCTCGAGGCTCCAGACGGCTCCGCGCCACAGTCCATCGGTCGGCAGGATGAGCTTCGTCGCGGTGCCGACATGGGTGATGGTCGCGTTGTTGAATGCGGCTCCGACGCCGCCGACGATCCCGCCCATCCACGCGATGCCGAAGAGGATCGCGGCGATGACTCCGCCGACCATGCCGGCGAGTCGCGTGGACAGCATGAGCGAGAACGTGAGGATCACGACTCCCTCAGCGATCACGAAGCCGAGGAACTCGAATGGATGCGGCGGTTGGTACCCGCTGACTGCCTGAACGGCGACAAGCTCGATCACCGCCGCCGCGACGCCGTACGCGACCACGAGCCCAACGAGTCCGAGCCACTTCCCGACGACGTACTCGGCACGGGCGATCGGCCGCGCCAGGATCGCGAGGGCGATTCCTGATTCGAGCTCGCCCGAGATCGCCGGGGAGGCGACGAACACCGCGGCCAGCGACAGGACCCAGCTGAACATGAACATCACGAGGATCAGGAGCTGCGAGACGATGGTCTTCTTCTGCGCATCCGAGAGCGGCTGCCCGGCGTTCCGCAGGTCGTCGATCCGCGACACGCCCCAGACGGTCAGCGCGATGACAACGAGGGTCAGCAGCACGAGCGCGAGCAGAAGTCGGCGCCGCGCGGCTTCGTTCACGACCTGACGCGCGACGACGAGCACCGACCTCATCTCACTGCCCCAGAAGGCTCAGGAACCGCTCTTCGAGCGATTCGTGCTGCGGCTCCACGGCGTACA
>VBIZ01000004.1 GCA_005880575.1 Chloroflexota bacterium
CAACGCGAGGGGGATCGCGAGGAGAAGACGGGTACCTGGCGGATAGAACGCGTCGAATCGGTCCGGCGTCGCGAGCTGGACGAGGTGGATCGCCGTGTCGACATACGTCTTGGAGTCGGAGTAGATGTGGTCGATCGGGGAGTGCAAAACGAGCACCCACACCGCACGGATCGCCGCGCCGAGAACGATGGAGGCGCGCGCGAACCCATCCCAGTCCCACTCCCGGAGATACCGCACGATCGGCTGGTGTGCAATCGGTCTGCCACCCGCCTAGAAGACCGGTGCGACCTCCCGAAAACGTCGCATGGCGGCGATGTGTGCATCCAAATCCGGGAGCCTCGATCCTGCCGTCCGCAGCTCGAGGTGAGTCATTCCCATATCTCGGAAGGCCAGAGCCGCCCTCACCCACTCGTCCACCGAGCCGGTCGCCGCGACGCGGCCTTCGACGCCGACGCGTGCGGGGTCCCGACCGGCCTCGCGCACGTATGCGCGGAAGCGCTCCAGAGCTTTGCGGCCTTCGTCATTCGGCGCGAGATGCGAGAACCAGCCATCGGCCAGCCGGGCGACGCGCTTCACGGCGACCTCTTCGTCCGCGCCCATCCATAGCGGGATCGGGCGCTGGACGGGGAGCGGCTTGATTCCCGCGCGATCGATCCGATGCCAGCGGCCGGTATAGTCGACGACCTCCTGCGTCCACAAGAGTCGAAGGACTTCGATCTGCTCTTCAATTCGTCGCGCGCGGTCGCGCCAGCCCATACCGAGCGCCTCGTACTCGACGTGATTCCAGCCGATGCCAGCGCCGAGTCGCACGCGACCACGCGATAGGACGTCCAGTGTCGCGGCCTGCTTCGCGACAAGCGCGGTCTGGCGCTGGGGAAGAATCAGGATGCCGAACGCGAGCTCGATCTTCTTCGTGACCGCCGCGAGGTAACCGAAGAGCACGAACGGCTCGTGGAACGGATCGCGATGCGTGTACGCGCCCTTCCACCAGTCCGGGCGCCCAGTCGGATCGGCACCGAGGACGTGGTCGTACGCGACGATGTGCGCGTATCCGAGATCCTCGGCCGCTTGCGCGAATGCGATGATGCGCGCGGGATCGTCGCCGATCTCCTGGTGCGGGTATACGACGCCGACGCGCACCGTCGCATGATGGCACCGGTGACGATCGAACACCGATCCCACGGCGGACCAGCGGCGCCCGATCCGGGTGCGATCGAGGCGGCACTGCGACGCGAAGCGCGTGAGGTTTACGGCTGGTCGAATGCGCCGGGCGATCGGTATGGCGAACACGACCACGGCTACACCAAGGTTCTGTACTGCACCCGCGGCTCGATCGATTTCGTGCTCGCCGATGGGCGACGCGTCGCGATGAGACCCGGCGACCGTCTCGTTCTGCCGCCGCGCACGCGCCACTCCGCGGTCGTCGGACCGGAGGGTTGCGCGTGCGTCGAAGGAAAGCTTCCGGCCTAAACTCGTCAGGCTTCCATGCGACCGCTCGCATCACGCATGTCGCGCCTCGGGACCGAGACCGCGTTCGAGGTCCTCGCGAAGGCGCGGGCGCTCGAGGCCAAGGGGCGGGACATCGTGCATCTGGAGATCGGCGAGCCCGATTTCGACACGCCGCCCGCGATCGTCGCCGCCGGCGTCGCGGCACTGGAGCGTGGGGAGACGCACTACACCCCGTCGGCCGGCGTGATCGAGCTGCGCGAGGCGATCGCGCGCTATTTGAAGGAGCGGCGCGGCGTCCTCGCCGACCCCGGACAGGTCATCGTCACACCCGGCGCGAAGCCGATCATGTTCTACGCGCTCCTCGCGCTGCTCGATGAAGGCGACGAGGCCATCTATCCGGACCCGGGATTTCCGATCTATGCGTCGATGATCGATTTCGCGGGCGCGCGCGGCGTGCCGCTGACGCTCCGCGAGGAGAACGGCTTCCAGCCCGATCTGGATGAGCTTCGCCGCCTGGTCAGCCCTCGAACGAAGGTGCTCGTCCTCAACAGCCCCAACAACCCGACGGGCGGTGTGCTCTCGCGCGACGCGATCCGCAGCATCGCGACGATCGCGCGGGAGCGAGATCTCTGGGTACTCGCCGACGAGATCTACGGCGAGCTCGTCTACGACGGCGAGCATCGCTCGATCGCGGTCGAAGAAGGTATGGCCGAGCGCACGATCCTGCTCGACGGGTTCAGTAAGACATTCGCCATGACCGGATGGCGCCTCGGGTACGGCGTCTTTCCACGAGCGCTCGTCGAACCGGTCGCGAAGCTTGTCACCAACTCCGTGTCCTGCACCGCGACGTTCGTGCAGCGCGCCGGCACCGTGGCCCTCACATCGCGTCCGCCGGAGGTCGATCGAATGATCGCGGAGTTCCGGCGCCGACGAGATGCCGTCGTGAAAGGGTTGAACGGAGTGCCAGGCATTACTTGCCGCACCCCGCAGGGCGCGTTTTATGTTTTCCCGAACGTGCGCGGCCTCGGTCTGGGTTCGAGTGCTGAGGTCGCGGATCGTCTCCTCGGCGAGGCCGGCGTCGCGACGCTCGCAGGCACGTGCTTCGGCGCAGGGGGCGAGGGATATCTGCGGCTCTCGTACGCGAACTCGCTCGCGAACCTCGAGAAGGCCGTGTCACGGATCGCGGACTGGTCCTCGCGCTTGGCACCGACCTCGACCGTTCACTAGTCCCGCGTCACGCGCGTTCGCGTTTCTGTTTAGCCGTCGCGTAAATGGCTGCCGGTTAGTTCGCGCCATGAGGGTGATCAACGGAGATGGCGCGCCTTCATCAACCCGAGGGCTGAAATGTCGCGATTCCGTTACCAGATCGGGTTCCTGCGAACGACGATCCGTTACTTCGCTCCGAAGCAATGGAGCGACCCCTGCTTTTCTCGCGATGCGAGGGCCTCATGCCCATCTCAGGAAAGGCAGTGCGGAGGAGTATGCGCAAGGCAGCTGGATACATATCGATCCTCATGAGTATCGCCGTGCTGTTCCTCGCCACGAGCGGCGCGACGACCGCGTACGCCGGTGGCGGGAACAGCCCGCCAGGCAACAACGGCACCGTGAAGATCATCAACGACTCCGGCGACGGCGGAGACGACGAGGACAACGATCCCCATGTATGTCGCTTCCACATCTATGGCTTCGGCTTCGACGCGAACTCGCTCGGAACGTGGCACATCGAGGGGTGGGGTTCGGGCGGGGGACCGCTCACGAAGACCCAGAGCGATGGGACGTGGAAAGCCGAAAAACGCGGCAGCAACAAGGATTGGCAATTCGACGCCCGCCCACTGCCACAGCCTTTCCCGAGCGGCCAGTACAAGCTCTTCGTGAAGCAAACTAGTCCGACCACACCCGGCGGTGACAAGCAGAAGGTCTTCAAGGTGAAGTGCGGGACCTCCGGCACTTCCGGTAGCGGGACCTCGGGCACATCGACTGGGACATCTACAACGACCGGAACATCTACAGGCACATCTACCGGTACGTCGACCGGGACATCCACGGGCACATCTACCGGTACGTCGACCGGGACAACCACTGGCACGTCAACCGGTACGTCAACTGGAACCACGACCGCGACGTCAACGAGTACGACGACCGGCACGTCCACGGGAACCTCGACCGGCACGACGACCGCTACATCGACTGGCACGTCGACCGGTACGACCACCGGGACATCGACCGGCACGTCGACAGGTACGAGCACCGGGACGTCGACGGGAACATCGACCGGCGGCGCGACGTGCAAGTTCAGCGGAAACGACATGATCACCTGGCACAGCGCGATCACCGGGGCGGTCCAGGGCGGTACTGCGTCGGTCAGCTTCACCGTCGCAGAGAACTGCAAGGCGACCGTCTCCCTTGTCAGCTACACGGCACCCTCGGCTGAGTTCGACGAGCACACCGCGAATCAGCAGAAGGTATTCGCACGCGTCACAGTCACGTTCACCGGCGGGATGCACACAGTCAGCGTTGCGGTCCCGTCTTGCTTCTTCCAAGTCGACTTTGTCCGCGGCGAGGTCATCGAGCACCTCGGACCTGCCGGCTCGAACAACTTCTACAGCGCGCAGGGCAGGCTGATCGCCGGAGTCAACGGCGGTAACAAGAGCTGCGCGTCGAACACATCAGGCACGACCTCGACCTCGACGAGCACAACCGGCGGGACGACCACCGGGACCTCGACGAGCACTTCAACCGGGACGACCACCGGGACGTCGACCGGGACAACCACCGGAACGTCGACCTCGAGCACGGGCGGCGAGGACACGACCGGCGGCAAGACTTCCGGCGAGGACACGACCGGCGGCAAGACTTCCGGCGAGGAGACGACCGGCGGCAAGACGACCGGCGAAGACACGACCGGAGGCAAGACGACCGGAACCTCCACCAGCACAACGACTGGGACGACCACCGGAACGTCGACCTCGACAACCACGTCCGGTGGCACGACCACCGGGACGTCAACGGGAACGTCAACCGGGACGACCACGGGAACGTCAACCGGGACGACCACAGGAACGTCGACGTCGAGCACGACCGGCGAGGACACGACCGGCGGCAAGACGACCGGCGAGGACACGACCGGCGGCAAGACCACTGGAACGTCAACGAGCACAACCGGCGGGACGACCACCGGAACATCCACGACGACGACCACGTCGGGTGGGACAACCACCGGCACGTCGACCACCACATCCGGCGGCACGACCACCGGGACGTCGACCACCGGCGGCGAGGAAGACAACCGCGGGACGGTGAAGATCGTCAGCAGTACGGACAACGAAGAGGATCAGGACGAGGACAGTCACGTCTGCACCTTCCACATCTTCGGCTTCGGCTTCCACGCGGATGCGCACGGAACGTGGAAGATCGTCACCTGGGAGTCGACGGGTAACAACGAGACGGTTATCGCGCATGGCACATGGAGCGCCGACTCACACGGGAAGTGGCACTCGGCTGAGATGGCTCTCTCGGAGGGCCACTACAAGCTCTTCGTCGAGAACGTAGCCGCTCACGGCGGCGAGAAGCACAAAGCCTTCTGGGTCGAGTGCGACCACGAGACGACGGGCACCACGGGGACCTCGACGAGCACGACCACCGGCGGGTCGACGTCGACTTCGACCGGCACGAGCACGTCGACGACAACCGGAACGAGCACGTCCACCTCGGGCGGCACGACAACCGGTACTTCCACCGGTACGTCGACTGGCACGACCAGCGGCTCGACCACTGGCGCGACGACGACGACCGGCACGAGCACAACTACCACGACGAGCGGCACCACCGGTGCGACCACCGGCGCAACAACTGGTGCGACCACCGGAGCGACGACGACGACCGGCACCAGCACGACAACGACGACTGGCGCGACCACGGGTGAGACGACGGGTGCCACAACCGGTGAGACCACCGGCGCCACGACAACGACGACGACCGGCGCCACTACGGGCGCGACAACTGGTGCGACCTCTACGAGCACCACGGGTGCGACCACGACGACAACGACCGGCGCCACGACGGGTGCGACGACGACAACAACGACCGGCGCCACCACGGGCGCAACGACTGGTGCGACCTCGACGAGCACCACGGGTGCGACGACAACAACAACAACCGGCGCCACCACGGGTGCGACGACTGGTGCGACCTCGACGAGCACCACGGGTGCGACCACCACGACAACGACCGGTGCGACGACGACGACCACCGGCGCAACGACCACAACGACGACCACGACCACCACGACCACCGGCGCGACGACGACGACGACCACCGGCGCAACAACGACCACCACCACGACGACGGGTGGCTCGACCACTGGATCCGCAACGAGCGGAACGTCCGGGACTTCGACGAGCACCGGAACATCGACAGGCACGACCGGTGGGTCGGGCACTTCCACCAGTGGAACTACGGGCACATCGACAAGCACTTCAACCGGTACGAGTACTTCGACGAGCACAGGCACGTCGACAAGCACGTCGACGAGCGGCACGACCGGCGGTAGCACGAGCACATCGACGAGCGGGACGACCGGGAACGTGACCACCGGTACATCGAGCACGTCCACGAGCGGCACGACCGGCAGCGCGACGACCGGAACGTCGAGCACGTCGACGAGCGGGACGACCGGTAGCGAAACCACCGGTACGTCGAGCACGTCCACGAGCGGAACGACCGGTAGCGCGACCACCGGTACCTCGGGAACCACGACGACGAGCACAAGTGCTGGATCGACCTCATCGACCAGTACGTCAAGCAGCTCCACGACGGGCAGCGTGACGACTGGAACCGTTACGACGGGCAGCGTCAGCTCGACGGGTGGCTCGACGAGCACGGGCTCGACGACCGGCACGACCGGCACAACAAGCACGAGCGGAACGACGAGCACGGGCGGAACGACCGGTACGAGCGGCACGACCGGCACCTCGACGACGAGCTCGTCGGGTGGCACGACCGGGACGTCGCCGACGACTCAGGCCGGCTTCCAGAGCTCACCACAGACCGGCGTGGCCGGCGTGCGGAACCTGCCGTCGACCAGCACCGAATCCCACGACACGGGCGCACTCGTGATCTTCGGACTCGCGCTCATGGCGATCGGCGGCGGCCTGCTTCGTTGGAAGCCCGCCAGCCGAATGAACTAGCTGGCTCCGGGCTGAAAAGCCCAAGCCTTGCGCTGGGGAGCCCCCGAAAGGGGGCTCCCTTCGTTCTCCAAGGCACGACGCGTGCACAGTCGCCCGCCCGGAGAGGAAGCAAGTGCTGAAGAAACGCAGACTGTCACCGGTAGGACGACTCCGAGAGTTCTGGATCGGCCGGGCGGATCTCGCGCCGGTGGCACTCTTCCGGATCGTCTACGGCATCGAGCTATTCAACTGGTTCTGGCAGCTGTATCCGAACCTCGCCGCGTTCTTCACCGACCAAGGCTTCATGCCACGGTCGCTCCTGGTAACCCAGTTCCCCGATCGGTTCTCGCTGATCACGGGCATGGGCACGTGGTGGCAGATCGCTCTCTTCTGGGGCGCGTGCCTCGTCGTCGCGGTGATGCTCACCCTCGGATGGCACACCCGGACAGCATGCGTCCTCGCGTTTGTCGGCGTGGCCAGCTTCGAGTGGCGCAACCCGCTGCTGCTCGATGGCAGCGACATCGTCTTCCGGCTTGTTCCGTTCTGGCTCGCGCTGACGAATTGCGGCGATCTCTATTCGGTGGATGCGGCTACGCGCAAAGCGCGCGGGGAGCAGGTCACGGGAAGCGGCCCGGCGCTGCCGGTGCGCCTTCTCGAGCTGCAGGTCGGCTGGATCTACCTCATGACGGGCCTCGAGAAGATGGCGGGAGTGCTGTGGAAGAACGGCACCGCGACTTTCTACGCGCTCCAGCTCGAGCACACCTTCGGTCGATCCTGGGCGTATCCGCTCGCGACGAACATGATCGTGGTCCATCTGATGAGCTGGGGGACGCTCGCCGTCGAGCTTCTCTTCCTTCCCATCACCATGATCCCCTCGCGCATCACGCGGCTCATCGCGGTCGTCGGCGCCGCATTCCTGCACGGCGGGATCCTGACGATGATGAACGTCGGTAACTTCCCGGTGATCATGCTTTCGACTCTCATCCTTTTCCTCCCGGCCGAATGGGTTCGCGAATTCGTCGACCGAATTCAGCTCCGCGTCGCGCCGCGACTCTCGCCGCGAGTTGCGGCGGCGGCCGCGGGCGTTGCGAGACGCGAGCTGAGGCAGATGTCCGTCGTGCCCGGCCGCACCATCGGTCTTCGCGAGCAACGAGCCGTACGGATCGCCGCTGCGCTCATGCTGCTCGCGGTAACCGGCATCGCCTTCGCCAGCGCGCTTCCGTCTTGGGCGGCGTCGTACCGACCGCAGGGCGAGCTTGCGCGCGTCCTCGCCTTCTCCTCGCTCGACCAGCGTTGGGACATGTTCTCTCCGGATCCGGCACAGGCCGACGGTTGGATGCTGGCGCCGGCAAAGCTGGCCGACGGCGGGACGTACGACCTGCTGACCGGTGGACCGGTGAGCACCGCGCCCCGCTGGTCCGATCCGCTCTACACGCGTTGGGTGAAAGTCTTCGAGCGGATCGCGAACTCTGGCTATAGCGACTATCGGCTCGAGTTTGGACGCTCGTTCTGCCGCCTTCGCAACTTCCATCTGCAACCGGGACAGAGCGCGCTCGACACATTCGAGCTTATCTACATAGAGCGGACGATCCACCCGCCGGGTGAGGCTCCGACCCTCAGGGAGTACCACATCTGGTCTCACCAGTGCTGAGCTTTCGAGCCGTTACGGATCCCTGACCATACCGCGGCTTTCCCGTTACGGTGGGCGGACGCCGGTGGAGACGTGCCTGCTCCCTCTACGCCCCGTTGCAAGGTGCCCGAACGACCGGGCGCCAATGAAACGGGAGGCTGGAAATGCGACCGCTCAAGCTCATCGTCGTCTCGGCGTTCGCGATCGCAGTCGTGTTCGCGCGCGTCGAGATGGCAAATGCGTACTACGAGCAGATCGGCACGAGTCAGCTCGAGTCGGATGGAAAGCACGGCGAAAAGGGTGACCGCGGCGACAAGGCAAAAGCCGACGCCGCCGCGAAGGCGAAGGCACAAGCAAAGGCAGACGCTGCGGCGAAGGCGAAAGCCGACGCACAGGTGAAGGCGAGCGCCGCCGCGAAGGCAAAGGCGGACGCGGACGCCAAGGCGAAGGTCGACGCTGACGCGAAGGCGAAGGCGAAGGTCGAGGCGAGGGGCTCCGTCGAAGCCAATGTCGCGGAGTCGAACGGCTCGCAGGTGACCAACGGAAGCGTCAGCCCACAAGCGGGCCCCGACATGAACACGATCCAGTCGGGTTCGAAGTCGAAGAACGGCGGCTCGAAGTCGGGCACCGGTTCGAAGAGCAAGGGCAAGGGCTCCGCGACCGGAACCGGCTCGGCGAGCGGCAACGGCTCGAAGGACACGGGCACGAACTCGGCGAGCAAGGCCGCGAGCAACACTGGAAATGGGACCAACACCGCCAACGAATCCGGCACCGTGTCGACCGGCGGAACGGATCACGGTGGCGACACGGGCAGTCTTACCACCGCGATCACGAATGGCACGAAGGCGAATACGGAGATCAGTGCCACCATCGTGACCGCTCAGAACCTGCTCAACCTCAACGCCGGCAATCTCACGGCAGGGCAAATCGCCGCTCTCACAACGGCACTGAACGCGGCGCAGACCGCCGAGACAAATCTCGCGGCCGCGTTGCTGGTGGCGCAGAACGCGCTCACCAACCTGAATACGGCGCTCGCGTCGGGCAACGCGGCACAGATCGCAGCGGCCGTCACGGCCGCGCAGCAAGCCGCCGCGAACCTGAACGCGATGATCGCCGCAGAAGTCGCCGCGAATGCTCAGCTCAACGCGGCGATCTCGGTAAGCGGCCACGCGCAGAGCACCCAGGCGCAGAACTCGCAAACGACGACAACCAACGTGATCCCAGCGGGTGCGATCACGTGGGCTCCTGGATTCGGGCCGAACGGCGTGGTGGCTTCCGTCCAGACCGCGCCCACCGCCACTACGACCGAAACGGCGAGCGCTCCGACCGCGGTGGCGGGATTCCAGACGGCGCCACAAAGCGGCACAGCAGCCGCCGGCGTCTCGAATCTCCCATCCACGAACACGGGCGATACCAGCGGGCTTCTCGGACTTGGCTCGGCCCTCGTGGCTCTCGGAGCCTCGTTCCTCCTCCGCCTGCCGACCAAGCGGCGGAAATAGCGCACCTACGCGCCACAGCGGAGGGCTCCCACGCTGGGAGCCCTCTCTTCATGGGCGAGGCACAGCGCGTGCATCCGTCGCTCGCTCGGAGAGTGAGCGAGTGGCACATGCAGTAGCGCCGCCGCAGGAGAGCTGGCGACTCGCCGCGGGCCAGGAGATCGACCGATCCCTCGTGGTGATCGGCGATCTCGGCGGGGGATCGCGCTATGAGGTCTTCCGCGCGTGGGATCGGCAGCTCTTCTGTCAGGTCGCGGCGAAGGTCATGCGCCCGCACCGCGTTCACGAGGATCGCGTCATGGACGGATTCGAACGCGAGATCGCGATCGCCTCACGTCTGCAGCACCCGAACCTCGTGCGGCTCCTCAGATGGAGCGCAGCGCCGCCGCGGCCCTACATGGTCCTCGAGTACATCGGCGCGCAGACCGTCGCCGGGCATCTCGAGTCCGTCGGCGAAGTCAGCATTCCCGAAACGTGTCTCCTCGGGATACGCATGCTCTCGGCGCTTCAGTACATGCACTCGAATCACGTTCTGCATCTCGATGTGAAGCCCGACAACGTGACGATGGGTGACCCGCCCCGCCTCCTCGACTTCTCGCTCGCGCAGGCGTTCGCAGGACCCGTGAAGCTCCGGCACACGATGGGGACCGCGGCGTACATGCCGCCGGAGCAGTTCATGCACGGAGTGGTCGGCCCGGAGAGCGATCTCTTTGGTCTTGGCGCGACGATGTACGAGGCCCTGACCGGCATGCGCCCGTTCCCGGAGGGCGACCCGAACGCGACCGACAAGGCAGAGATCTATCCGCAGCTCGTCGAAGACCCGCAACCCCTCCACGACACGATGGATCTCCCACCGATGCTCGAGCGGGTGGTCATGAGCTGCCTCGCCCGCGACCCGCAAAAACGGCCCCGCACGGCGATCGAGACGGCCGTCGCGCTGCAATCCGTCTTGGAGGCGCTCCGGACCGAGGAGCTCTACGCCTGGCCGAAAGGATTGCGCCCGACATTACCCTGAGAGATGCCTTCTGTGGCCTGCGCAAGGTTGGGCCACCGGTGAGCGCGATCGCGCTCGATACTGCATGAACCGCCCGTAGGGAGTGCCGGAACCTGGTCTCAGAGACCCCAACGACAACTCAGCATCAGGAGCGCCGTCTGGTGACGGTGCTCTTCGCCGACTTCGTCGGATTCACGTCGCTCGCGGAGGATCTCGATCCGGAAGAGCTGCAGATGCTCGTCTCCGGCATCTTCGAGGACCTCGCCGAGGAAGCGCTCCGGTACGACGGGACCATCGAAAAGTTCATCGGCGACGCCATCTTCGTGATCTTCGGCGCGCCCATCGCGCACGAGGACGATCCCCAGCGGGCGCTGCGCTGCGCGATCGGGATGCAGAAGCTCTTCGCCGAGCACGCCGCGCGCGTGAAGGCGCAGCTCGGCATCGAGCTCGGCCTGCGGATCGGCATCCACAGCGGCATGGTCGTCGCGGGCGCGGTCCGCGCTCCCGCCGAGTACGGCGTCATGGGCGACACGGTGAACACCGCGTCGCGGCTGCAGCAGGCCGCGGCGCCCGGCGAGATCTACGTCACGCAGGCGACATTCCGGCTCACCAACCGGGAGTTCAGCTTCCGCGAGGTCGGCCCGATCGAGATGAAGGGCAAGGACCGGCCGATCCTCGCGTACGCGCTCACCGGTGAGCGCACGACGCCACGAACGTCGATCGATATCCAGGCTCCGCTCATCGGCCGTTGGATGGAGCTGTCCCGACTCGACCTCGCCTTCCAATCCGCGCGAGTCGGCCGCACCGAGGTCGTGCTCATCGCGGGCGAGCCGGGCATCGGAAAGAGCCGTCTCCTCACCGAATTCATCGGCCTCGCGACGTCCGCCGAGGACGGCGTGCGTACCGATGCACCGCGCGTGCTTCGCTGGACGTTCTCGCGCGTGAATCAGCGGAGCTACGCCGGCTTCATCGAGCCACTGCTCGTCGAGCTGCGGATCGATCCGAATGACCCGGAGGCCTCGGCGAAGCTCCCGGACAAGCTGCGCGAGCTGAACTTCGCCAACCCCGAGCTGGTCGCGCCGACCCTCGCGCAGTTCCTTCACATCGCCGGGTCGACCGAGCCTCCGAGCGACTCGGAAGAGTGGAAGCGGTCGATGTTCATCATCGTCTACGACGTCATCGCGTCCCTCGCTCGGGAGCGACCGCTCCTTTACGTCCTCGAGGACCTGCACTTCGCCGATTCGGCGTCTCTCGAGCTTCTCTGGTTCGTCGCATCCAGAGCCTCGCGCGTGCCGATCCTCCTGCTCCTCGCGCAGCGGGCCGGACCGGGCTCGCCGGAGCCGCGACCGGTGCGGACGAACTTCAGCCAGCTCGTCCTGGAGCCGCTCTCCGACGAGGAGGCCGCACGGATCATCGACGCGACGTTCGACTGGATGCCCGACGAGCTTCGCAACAAGATCGTCGCGCGTGCCGGAGGCAACCCGTTCTTCGTCGAGGAATCGATCCGCTCGCTCGTGGAGTCAGGCGCCGTCGCGAAGGACGAGAAGGGCGAATGGCAGCTGCGCGAGCGGCCGGCCGCGCTCGAGGTGCCGGCGACCCTGCATGGGGTCGTCGCCGCACGGATCGATCGGCTACCGCTGACCGCGAAAGAGACGATCCAGCTCGCCTCGGTCATCGGGCAGCGCTTCGGGGATCGCGTCCTGCGCGAGGCCGGCGGCGCGAGGATCGCCGACTCGGTCGATGAGCTCATCGCGGCCGATCTCGTGCTCGAGGCCGCGCCGGGTGAGCGGCGCGAGGGCAGGTACCGCTTCAAGCATGCGGTGGTGCAGGAGGTCGCGTACAACACGCTGCTCGTCCGCCGCCGAATAGAGCTGCACCGGCGCGTCGCGGTCGCGTACGAAACCGTGCTCGGCGAGGGCATCAAGGACTTCCTGCCGGCACTCGCGCACCACTATCTCCTCGGGGAAGTGCCGGAGAAGGCCGCCGTGTACTCGTGGAGGGCGGCGGAGCGCGCCACCGCGATCCATGCGCACGTCGAGGCGCTGCAGCTGGCCGAGCAAGCGCTCGAGCTCTACGAAAAGCTCGACCAGTTCAACGACGCGATCAAGGCGCTGTTCCTCATCGCACGCGTGCGCCGATTCCGCGGCGAGAACGACGCGGCGCTCGCCGCATACGAGCGCGCGCTCGCGATGCTCGAGGAGCGCGACCCCAAGAACCCCGAGGTCGGAAACGTCATCGCGCACATGGCCGAGCTCTGCACGCGGTGGGACGCGAAGTATCCGGATCTCGAAGGTCTCGTCGCCCGCGGGCTCGCGATCGTGAACGGGCAGCGCAGCCGCCAGAAGGTCCTCTTGCTCGCGGCGAAGTCGTTCCTCGCGCGGAAGAGGCCCAAGCCGACGGACGCCGACTGGGAGGAAGCGCTCGCGACCGCGAAGGAAGCCCTCTCTATCGCCGAGGAGCTCGGGCTTCTTCGCGAGGTTTCGCTCTGCCTCGACGCAGTGGGCTACGCGTACGGCGAGCTCGGAAACTTCCGCGAGTCGTACGCGCACAACCAGCGCCGGCTGCCGATCGCGAAGTCCCTACAGGACAGCGACGAGCTGATCGACACGCACAACATGATCGCGGTCTCAGCCCTCGTCCTCGGCGATTTCCACGAGTCGATCGAACACGCGACCGCAGGGCGCGACCTCGCGCTCGAGACCGAGAAGCCCCGTCTGGGCGCCGTGTCGCTGCAGATGGAGAGCCTGGGGCGCCTCCTCTCCGGAGATTTCGCGGGGGTGCTCGCGAGCGCGGCCCGACGGGAGCAGTTCCTGCCGACCGGAAAGGTGCACGCGACGCTCGCGCTGGCCGCAGCCGCCGCGGCGGCGATGGGCATGCCGGAAGAAAAGACCTACCGCGAGCAGCTCATCGACAGCGAAGCGAGCCCGGCCGATATCGCGACCTGCGACTTCGTGTCCGCGTACTACGGCATGAGGGAAAGCGAGTCCAGCTATCACGCGATACGCAGCGCGGGATATCCCAAAGGCCTCGTGGATCAGGCCCTCTTCGGGCCGCTCGGGGTCCTCGCCGCGGCGCGCTGGCGGATCGACGACCAGCCATTCGTCGAACGCATTGAGGCGGTCGTCGAGCGGACAGGTCACGCGCGCGGGCGCGCGCTCCTGACCCAGGCGGCCGGCGTTCGCGCGATGCAGCGCGGCGAGCTCGCCAAGGCCGAGAAGC
>VBIZ01000005.1 GCA_005880575.1 Chloroflexota bacterium
GACAGATGTTCCCGCCGATCGTGCCCATGTTGCGCAGCTGCGGCGTGCTCACGACCTCCGCGGCTTCGGCCAGCGCCGTCGAGCGCTCGCGGATTCCGGGGTCCTGCGCGATCGCGGAGAGCGTCGTGCCGGCGCTGATGTCGAGGTGGCCGTTGCGCTGGATGCCCGCCGCGTCCTGGACGCGCGCGAGCGAGATGAGCACCTCCGGCGTGAACTGTCGCCGCTTCATGTTCGGGAAGAGGTCGGTGCCGCCCGCGACGAGCATCACGCGCAGCGTCGGCGTTCCCCGGGTCCGATCGAGGGCGCCCGCGCCGTTCTCCGCGAGGAGCTGCGCCGCTTCGCCGTACGAGCGCGGCTCGAGAAGACGGAAGCGCGGCAGGCGCAGCACTAACTCACCGGCCGCCTGCGGTCGCGTGCGTCCGTCGATGCAGTGAGCCGGCGGAGTGCGCGCTTCGGGTCGCCCTTGCCGGCGTCAAGTCCGTCGGGCCCGATCCGCGTCTTCTGCTCGCCTCGCCGATCGCGCTTTCCGAGCGCGTTCAGGATCTTCTCCGCGGTGATCGGTGTCTCGTCGAAGCGCACGCCGATCGCGTCATAGACCGCGTTCGCGATCGCCGGGATCACCGGGTTGAGCGGCCCTTCGCCCGCTTCCTTCGCGCCAAAAGGGCCCTCCTCGTCGACGCTTTCGACGATCAGCGCCTCGAGCACCGGCGTGTCGAGCGAGGTCGGGATCTTGTAGTCGAGAAGCGACGGCTTCTTGTGCAGGCCGCCGCGGAAGACCTGCTCCTCGCCGATGATCTCGCCGTAGCCCATGTAGGCCGAGCCCTCGACCTGGCCTTCGACGTTCGCCGGGTTCAGCGCGCGCCCGCAATCGTGCGCCGTCGTCACCTTGTCCACCGTGACCATTCCGGTGTCCATGTCGACGGTCACCTCGGCCACCGCGGCCTGGTACGAGTACGCGGGTGTCGGCCCGACGCCGGCGCCTTTGAACGACCCGCCGATGCCCCGGGGTGGCTTGTAGCTCCCAGCTGCGACGAGCGTCCCATGTTTGGACTCAGCGAGCACCGCGGCGTCCGCGAACGTGACGAATTTCGCCGGATCGGCGCGGTCGTAGAGGCGGCCATACGCGGCCAGCACACGGTCGACTGGGACCTCGAGCTTCTCCGCCGCGGCCGCGACGAGAAGCGCGCGGAGCTTCATCGCGGCGTCCTTCACGGCATTGCCGGCCATGAACGTGACGCGGCTCGAGTAGCTCCCGAGATCCACCGGCGCGAGCGACGTGTCGCCGGACACCACGTGCACGTCGGCGGGCATGACGCCGAGCGCCTCGGCCGCGACCGAGGCGAGCATGTTGTCGGAGCCCTGGCCGATCTCCGACGTTCCGCACATGACGGTGACGCCGCCGCCGCGATCGATGCGTATCTCGGCGCCCGAGTGCGGCATCTCGTTCCAGTAGATGGGCAGGCCCGCGCCGGAGATGTATGCGCTTCCGGCGAGCCCGATGCCCTTGCCGCGGCCGAGCTGCCCGCGCCGTTCCGAGTAGCGTGTCGCGCGCTGAAGTGAGTCCAAGCACTCGCCAAGACCCATCGAGGTGATGCGCAGATCGTTGACCGTGCGGCTGTTCGCCGGCTGTAGGATCGACTTTCGGTATTCGAGCGGGTCCAGGTCGAGGTCCTCCGCGATCTTGTCGATCTGGCATTCGAAGCCGTAGCGCGGCTGGGTCGTGCCGTGCCCGCGCTTCGGACCGCAGGGTGGCTTGTTCGTGTAGACGCGCACGCCGTCGAACTTGTATGCGGGAATGCGGTAGGTCACCGTGAGCAGCGCACCGGTGTAGTACGTAGTCGCGATCCCATACGACGCGTACGCGCCGCCGTCGAGCCAGCTCTGGTAATGCACGGCGGTGATCTCGCCGTCCTTCTTCACACCGGTGCGGATCCGCATCTTCACCGGGTGCCGGCCGCGGTGCGCGTAGAAGACCTCCTCGCGATCGAGCGTGATCTTCACGGGACGGCGCGTGCGCATCGACAGGAGCGCGGCCGCGAACTCGTGGCCGAAGGGATCGCTCTTGCCCCCAAACGCACCGCCGTTCGGCGTCGCGATCACGCGAATGCGCGAGCGGGGCAGACCGAGGACCTTCTCGAGCTCGCGGTGCAGATAGTGGGGGACCTGCGTTGCGGTCCACAGCGTGAGCTTGTCGTCGGCACCGAACGAGGCGACCGCGCTGTGCGACTCGATGGGCGCGTGCGTGTTCCCCTCGAAGAAGAACCAGTCGTCGCGGACGTGGTCCGCCGCGGCGAAGCCGCCCTCGAGGTCGCCGAACGAAAGGTGGACTTCTTTGAAGACGTTGGCGCGCTTCGCCTCGTCGTGGATCTTGACGTCCTCGCGCTCGAGGGCCTCCTCGATCGTGAAGATCGGCTCGAGATCCTCGTAGTCGACCTGAATAAGCGAGAGCGCGTCGAACGCGGTGTCCTCATCGAGCGCCGCGACCGCCGCGACCGGCTCGCCGACGTACCGAACCCGATCCACGGCCAGTGCCGTCTCATCCTGCGTCGACGGCATGATCCCCATCTTCTCGGGCATGTCCGCACCGGTCACGACCGCCACCACCCCGGGGTGGGCGAGCGCACGGCTCACGTCGACTCGGCGAATGCGCGCGTGCGGCCTGGTTGATCGGAGAAGCCGCCCGTACAGCATGCGCGGGAGAAAGAGATCGTCCGCGTAGCGCGCCTGGCCGGTGAGGTGCGCCCAGGAATTGACCTTCGGCAGTCGCCGCCCGATGACCGAAAACTCGCTCACGAGCGGGTGGCCGCTTTCTCTATCGCTTCGTAGATGGCGGTGTAGCCCGTACACCGGCAGAGGTTGCCGCTGATCGCGGAGGCGATCTGGGCGCGCGTGGGACGAGCTGTGGCATCGAGCAGCGCCTTCGCCGTCATCAGCATTCCGGGAGTGCAGTAGCCGCACTGGGCCGCGCCCTCCTCGGCGAAGGCGATCTGTAGCGGGTGGAGAGACTCACCCGTAGCGAGCCCCTCGACTGTCGTGACGTCCGCATCTCCAACCAGGGCGGGAAGAGTCAGGCACGCCAGGACCGGAACGCCCTCGACGAGCACCGTGCACGCGCCGCATTCGCCAAGCTCGCATCCGTGCTTCGTGCCGGTGAGGCCGAGCTCCTCGCGAAGGACCTCGAGGAGCGTGTGGTGTGGATCGGCTGCGACCGTTCGCGGCTCGCCGTTCACGCGAAGGGTGAGGAGCTGCTTGGTCACGCCGCCTCCGCCCCGATCCTCTGAGAGACGGCGCGCGCCGCGGAGACGCAGCGCTCGCCGATGCGCCGCAAGGTGCGAAGGTCGACGCGCTCCTTGAAGCCGACGACCATCACGACGGCGACCCGGTGGTCCTTGGCATCAACGATCGGCGCGGCGACCGCGCGCACCCCCGCGAAGAGCTCCTGGTCGTCGTAGCCGACCTCCGCACGTCCCGCGAGAACCTTTCCATGCGCGCCCTTGTCGAGCGGGAGCCTTCGTCCGAGCGGGGCCGTCATGTGCAGGTCGGTGGCGGGCTCGGCGCGCGCCGCGATCTCGAGCTTGCCATCGACGACGACGCCGAGGATGGCCGTCTCGCCGAAGCTCTCCATGAGCGAGACCAGGTAGGGCTGCGCGAGGGAACGAAGATCCGGCGCGGACGCGTTGGCGAGCGCGCGCAGCTCCG
The DNA here is from genome assembly GCA_005880575.1 of Chloroflexota bacterium. Lineage (GTDB taxonomy): Bacteria > Chloroflexota > Limnocylindria > P2-11E > P2-11E > 3-1-20CM-2-70-9. The sequence continues at coordinate 3,700 of VBIZ01000005.1, forward strand.
GGCCGAGGCGGAAGCGTGTGTCGGGGTCACGCACGACGAAACCGAAGTGAGCGAGGGTGAGGAGCACGTCGCGGAGGGTTCCCTTCGAAACGTCCAGCGCGCGAGCCAGCTCGCTGATCCCCATGGGCCGTCCGCCTTCCGCGAGGGCACGCAGGACGCGCGCGGCCTTGTCGACCGCTGGGACAGGTCGCGTTGCCGCCGTACTCTCTGCCATACGCGTACGGCGGATGGTACACGAAGGCTAGATCAGGGGCGCTGGCCGCTCCCGATCCCATCCAGCAGGGCGTGCATCGTCGCGACCTCTGTGGCGAGGGCGGCGCGTCCCTTACGCGTCACGGTGACCCACGTCCGCGACCGCTTGTCCTCGAACGCCTTGGTGATCTGGACGTGGCCCGCGTCTTCGAGGATCGCGAGGTGCTGCGAGAGGTTCCCGGCCGTGACCTCGAGCACATCCTGGAGGTACCCGAAATCCGCGCGACGCGACTCGGAGAGCACGGCCAGGATCCCCAGCCGGACGCGCTGATGGATCGTGTCGTCGAGCGCCGAGCTCGGGTGGGTCACAGGACCGGCTTCCGAGCAACCCGCAGGCTGAATCCGACCGCGAGGAGCGTGATCCCGTAGAGGCCGAACACCAGGGCCTTGCTCTGCTGCGAGCTGAGATCGAAGCCGATGATGACCACGGTGACCGCGAGGAGCGCGAAGGAGATCGTCGCGACCATCCAGCTGCGCTCGATCCATGCCAGGGCGAAGTAGCCCGCGGCGGCGACGAATGCCGGACCGAAGCGCGCGGCCGCCGGGACCTGGAACGCGAAGCCGATCTTCCCGGCCGTGTACGCGAGGATGAGCAGTCCCAGCGTGATCGCGACGTACGCGAGCGGGCTGCTCTCGATCCCGCTCGAGCGATTGCGCCGGTACGCGTAGAGGGCAATCGCGCCGGCGCCGAGCGGCCCGGCGAAAACCCAGAAGAGAGCCGTCGGCGAGGTCGCGGCGTCGGTGAGCGAAAGACTGACGACCGAGAGGCTTGCCAGCAGCACGAGCGCGAGCCACGGGCGTCCCATGTCGTCGCGCGCTCGCTTTCTCGCGTACTCCGAGAAGGCCAGGCTCTCGCGCGCTTCGTCGGCGTTCATCCGGCACACCTCCGCTTGTTGACGTGGACGTGTGGTTTGTATCACAGAGTGCTCTGCAATGCAAAGGTCAGACCGATCCTCGACCCTTTCGTCGGTAGACTCCGCGCACCGATGACCCCACTCGAGCCCTTCGAGACCTGGACCCGGGAGGCCCGCCGACAAGCCCAGTGGCGGCGCCTCGCGGGGAGGCTCCCGGCCCTGCAGCTCAACAACGCCTTCTATCGACGGAAGCTCGACGTCGCCGGCATCGCTGACACCCGCGATCTGTCTGTCATGGAGGACGGGCTTCACCTGCTTCCCTTCACCACGAAGACCGAGCTCTCTGATGACGCGGCGGCGCACCCGCCGTTTGGCACGAACCTGACCTATCCGATCGAGAAGTACGTCCGGCTCCACCAGACGAGCGGTACGACCGGCAGGCCGCTCCGAATCCTCGATGACGCCGAGTCCTGGGAATGGTGGCGCGAGTGCTGGCAGCCGATCTATCGCGCAGCCGGCGTCAGCGCAGCTGACCGCATCTTCTTCGCGTTCTCGTTCGGGCCCTTCGTAGGTTTCTGGTCGGCGTTCGCGGGAGCCGAGCGTCTGGGCGCGATGTGCCTGACTGGTGGAGCGATGACGACGACCGAGCGTGTGGCGGCGATCGTAGCCACCGAGGCGACCGTTCTCATGTGCACGCCCACGTACGCCCTCCGCTTGGCCGAGGCGGCGCGGGAGGAGGGCATCGATCTCGCGCGATCGGCTCTGCGTGTCTCGATCCACGCGGGCGAGCCGGGCGCTTCGATACCGGCGACGCGCGATCGGATCGAGAAAGAGCTGGGGGTGGTGACGTTCGATCACACCGGCGCGACCGAGGTCGGCGCGTACGGCTTCTCGTGTTCGGCCCGTGACGGCGTCCACATCAACGAGTCGGAGTTCATCGCGGAGATTCTCGATACCGCGACCGGCGAAGCGAGGGACGAGGGAGAGGGCGAGCTCGTCCTGACAAACCTCGGTCGATGGGGGATGCCCGTGATCCGCTATCGCACCGGCGATCGGGTGAATGCGGTGCGCGGGGCGTGCTCCTGCGGGCGGACGCTGGTGAAGCTCGCCGGAGGGATCGCCGGCCGCGTCGACGACATGGTCACGGTGCGCGGCGTGAACGTGTTTCCGAGCGCGATCGAAGCGATCGTCCGCCGCTTCGATCATGTCGGCGAGTATCGCGTCGCGCTGGCGCGTGTGCGCGAGATGGATGAGCTCCGATGCACCATCGAGGCGCCGGCGGACGTCGCCGAGCGCGTCGCCGGCGCGATCCATAGCGAGCTTGGCATCCGCTGCGCGGTCGAAGCGGTCGCTCCGGGGACGCTCCCGCGCTTCGAGATGAAGGCAAAGCGCTTCAGCAAGACGAACGTCTAGTGGGACAGGCGTTCCTTCTCGGCGTGGCGGCCGGGTACGCGATCGCCATCCCATTCGGGCCGATCGCGATCCTGATCGTGCGCACGGGCGTCCGTCGCGGGCTGCGAGCGGCCGCGGCGGCGGGCGCGGGGACGGCAACAGCCGACTTGATCTTCGCGACGATCGCCATGCTGTTCGGCGCGGCGGCGTCCGCCCTCCTCGCGCCGGTCCTGCCGGCGGCTCGCCTCGTCGCGGGTGCCGCACTCGCGATCATCGCGGTGCGCGGTCTGCTCGCCGTGCCGCAGCCGATCGACCGCGAGTCTGGCTCGACCAGCACGGGCGGCACGTACCTCTTGTTCCTCGGGCTCACGATGCTCAACCCACCGACGGTCATCTACTTCGCTTCGCTCGCGATCGCGTTGCCCGAGGTGTCGGCCGATTTCGCGAGCCGCGCCGCGTTCGTAGCCGGTGCGGTCCTGTCGTCGCTCTCGTGGCAGGAATTCCTCGCGCTCGTGGGAGCGATGCTTCACGGACGCCTGACGCCCCGCCTGCAGCGCATCACCGCGGTGGTGAGCTCGCTCATCATCCTCGCGCTCGCCGCGCGGGTCGCTTTCGGCTAGCGCAGGATCTTTGCCCCGAGCGTCTTCTCGAGCTCGCGTAGCGCGTCGCGGTGCGCTTCCTCGTCGAACGAGGTCACGCCTTTCTCCACGACCTCGACGGCGTAGCCGAGGTTCCGCGCGTCGGCCGCTGTGTAGAGCACGCAGATGTTGGTGCAGTCACCGACGAGCCGGACTGTGTCGACGCGACGCTCGCGCAGCGTGATATCGAGGTCTGTCCCGAAGAATCCGGAAAACCGCCGCTTCGGTATGACGACATCGTCCTTGAGCGGCGCGAGCTCAGGAACGATCTGCGTGCCCTTCGTCCCGGCGAGCGCGTGCGGCGGGAACATCTGGAACTCGGCATCGCCCGGCACATGGTTGTCGGTGAGGTAGATGATCGGCTCGGACGCTGCGCGCGCGCGGGCGAGCTCTTTTTGGATCACCGGGACGATCCGGGCCATGGACGGGCCGCAGTACAGCGCGCCACCCTCGTGCACGAAGTCCTCGATCATGTCGACGACGAGGAGGGCGCGATTCATCCGCTAGATACCGATCGCGCGAGAACGCGACTGGCCCGCGAGGGTGCTAGTGGGCGCAGGCCTTCGCGGTGCCGGACTGCTCGGCCGTGCGGAACGACTGACCGCAGCCGCAGCTCGAGACCGCGTTCGGGTTGCGGAGCGCGAAGCCGCCGCCCATGAGGGCGTCGACGAAGTCGATCTCCGAGCCCTTGAGGTACATCGCGCTCATCGGGTCCACGACGACGCGAACGCCGCCCTGCTCCACGATCGCGTCATCCTCTTCGGTGCCGTCGGCGAACGTCATCCCATACGAGAACCCTGAGCATCCACCCGGTGTGACGTACACGCGAAGGGCGAGGTCTTGCCGTTCCTGCTTCGAGAGCACCTCGCGAAGCTTGTCCGTCGCCTTCGCCGTGAGTGAAACGAGTGGGATCTCGGTTGTCGTCGGGCTCTGCTCGATCGCCAAGTCAGCACCTCCGTCGCGTTGAAACAAATGATAGCCCACGAAATGAGCGAAAAACACCTGATTTCCGCACGCCTAAACTCGGATTTGTGGGGATTTCCTTGCATCACGCGCAAGTGTTCTACCCGCCTGGCGAGGAAGCCCGAGCTCGAGAGTTCTACGGAGGGACCCTCGGGCTTACCGAGCTGGAGCGGCCGGTGACGCTGCGCGACCGCGCAGGCATCTGGTATGCGGCGCCACCCGGCCACGTCCATCTCTCAGCGGATCGCGAGCTCGGCCTTCACCCGCGCCGGCATTTCGCGCTCCGCGTGGACGACCTCGACGCGACGGTGAAGACCTTGGGCGCGAGCGGCGCGCGCTTCGAAGAGGCAGAGCCCATTCCTGGCTGGCGTCGCATCTACGTGTTCGATCCGTTCGACAACAAGATCGAGCTGGATGAGATTCCGGAATGACCTTCCGTTTCTCGCCGCGACCGAACCGCGCCGCGGAGATCGGATGGCGGCCGTGGGGCGAGAAGGCCTTCCAGGAAGCGCAGGTCGCGAACAAGCCGGTTCTCCTCGCGATCAGCGCGGTGTGGTGCCATTGGTGTCACGTCATGGACGAGACGAGCTACAGCGACCCCGAGGTAATCCGGCTGATCAACGAGCGCTACGTGCCGATCCGCGTCGACAACGACGAGCGACCGGACGTGAACCGGCGCTACAACATGGGCGGCTGGCCGACGACGGCGTTCCTCACGCCGGATGGCGAGATCGTGCACGGTGGCACATACGTCCCGCCCGATGCGATGCGGTCATCCCTCGCGCAGGTCGCGGAGCTGTGGTCTTCGCAACGCGTGGATCTCGCGCAGCGCGTGGCCGAGCTACGTGAGAAAGAGAACGAGGCCCGCGCGCCGAAGTCGGGCGACATCAGCGCTCAGATCGTCGATCAGGTCGGTTCGCTCGTGCGTGGTCAGTACGACCCGCAGTTCGGAGGGTTCGGGCGCGAGCCGAAGTTCCCCCAGCCGAAGCTTCTCCGTTTCCTCCTCGACGAGCATCGCCGGTTCGGCTATCCGGAGATCACGACGATGCTCCATCGGACGCTCAGCGCGATGGCCGCCGGCGGGATGTACGACCACGTCGAAGGCGGTTTCTTCCGCTACTCGACGACACGGCAGTGGGAGATCCCGCACTACGAGAAGATGCTCGAAGACAACGCCGAGCTTCTCTCGATCTACGCGGAAGCGCACCGCTCGTTTCCGACGGCGGGATATGACCGCGTGGTGCGCGACGTGATCCGCTGGATGGACGCAACCCTATGGCAGCCCGAGAAGAAGCTCTGGGCCGGCTCGCAGGACGCCGACGAGCACTACTACACGCTGGATTCCGTCGAGGAACGTGCAAAGCACGTCGCGCCGTTCGTGGACCGCACGGCGTACACGGGCTGGAACGCGCTCGCGGCCTCCGCGTATTGGGCCGCATGGTCCGCGCTCGGCGACGCCGCGTTCGACGAGCGTGCGCACGACGCGATGGGGGCCATGGCGCGTGGCTTGTGGGACGCACAGGCCAAATCTCTTCAGCACTCCGATTCGGACGATGGGTCGAAGGTCGTCGACCTTCTCGGAGACGTCGCGGCGAATTTGGCGGCGAATCTCGACGCCTACGAGACCGGGCTGCATTCCGGTGCGCTCGGCGGGGCGGCGAGGATGGCGATGACGCTGCGCGACCGGCTCGCCGACCCCGAGGCCGGTGGTTTCTTCGATGCCCCCGCCGGTCGGGGCGCAGAACCGGGGCGGCTCGCGCGCCGCGAGCGGCCGATCGAGGAGAACGCCCTTGCTGCCGAGGGGCTCCTGCGTCTGGCGGCGCTGACCGGGGAGGATGAGTGGCGCGAGCTCGCGGTGCGTGCCCTACGCGGGTTCGTCGGCGAGTACCGCCAGTGGGGCCAGTTCGCGGCGAGCTATGCGAACGCGGTCGCGCGGGCGCTCGCCGAGCCGCTCGTCGTTACCGTGGTCGGGCCTGCTGACGACGCGGTCGCATCCGCCCTCTGGCGACGCGCTCGCGCGGCGACCGACCCGGCGCGCGCCCTTCACCGACTCGTGCCCGGGCGCGCGGATGATCGTGGGGCACGGCGCGACGATGACATGCTGAGGCGGCTCGGATTCCCGACGGATCGCGTCGCCGCTTACGTCTGCATCGGTACCGTCTGCTCCGCGCCGATCTCAGACGAGGCGTCGCTTGGCCTGTCGCTCGAGGAGGCTGGCCGGAGACACACCCACCCGGACTAGGCACGAGTTCTGCGCACTTCGATGGTTGATGCGAGACCTCAAAGAGGAGCTCAAGGAAAAATCCCTGGTCGCGGCGTTCCCCGATCACGAGACGGCGGTCGCCGCCGCGACCGCGCTCGATGCGGCGGGGATCCCGCCGGACCATGTCGGCGTCGTTGCCGACAACGTGCGCCAGGCGCGCGAGGCGGCAGGTTCGTTTAGCGGGGCGGGTGCGATCGCCGGCGCCATCGTGGGCGCCTTCGTCGCTCTCACCTTCGTGCTCGTCGGAGGGGACGCGATCCGGCAGAGCCTCGTCGGGATCGTCATCGGAGCCCCGGCCCTGGTCTTCGCGTTCGCAGCGATCGGCGCGCTGGTCGGTCGCGCAAAGCTCTTCCAGAGCGGAGAGTACGAGAGCTACGAGCGTGCGATCGACCGGGGCGAAGCGCTGGTGACCGTCAGCGGATCGCCAGACCTTCTTGAGCGCGCTCGCCGCATCCTCGAGGAGCACGGTGCGGTCCGCATCCGGCGCGAGGAGACCGGCGAAGCGATCTAGACGGCGGCCACTCCTCTCACGTAGACACCCTTCGGAGAGCCGAGCACGCGCAAGTCTTTGAGCGGATCGCCATCCACGAAGACGAAATCGGCCCAGCAGCCCGCACCGATGTGGCCGGCCTTCTCGAGGCCGACAACGTCGGCGGCGCGGCTCGTCGCGGCGACGAGGGCCTCCTCGGTCGACAGACCACATTCCGTGAGGAGTACCGGCTCCATCGCGTAGCGGTCGTGCCGGGTGAAGGGCGCACCGGCGTCGGTGCCGGTCGCGATGCGCACGCCCGCCTTGTGGGCCATCCGCACGCCCTCGCGGTGCCGTTCGGAGACCGCGCGGGTGCGCGCGACGATGATCGGATCGAGCGCGTCCGCGTGTTCGAGAAGCGAATGCACCACGAGAAGCGTGGGCACGATCGCCACGTCGCGCTCCTTTATGACGCGCACGGTCTTCTCGTCGAGGAGCGTCGCGTGCTCGATCGAATCGATCCCCGCCTCGGCCGCGACGCGCATCCCACCCGACCCGTGCGCGTGCGTCGTGATGCGAAGCCCGGCGTTGTGCGCTTCGCTCACCGCTGCCACCGTCTCTTCCGGCGTGTACTGGGACACCTCGGGTGGCGCGCCGTCGCCAAGGATGCCGCCGGTCGAGAAGAGCTTGATCACCTTGGCGCCGGCCGCGACCTGCTCGCGGACGGCCTTGCGCACCTCGTCGGGACCGTCCGCGACGCGCCCGACCTCGAAGCCGTGCCCACCGGTCGTCGTGATGCCCCGGCCGCATGCGACGATCCGGGGGCCTTCGAGGAAGCCCCTATCGATTGCGCGGCCGAGGTCGATCACCATCGACCCGTTCGCGCTGAGGTCGCGCACGGTGGTGACTCCGGCGTGCAACGCCGAGCGCGCGTTGCGAAATGCCTTCAGCGTCGCGAGCGCGTCGGACTGCCGGACCTCCATGCCGAAGTTCGGGTCGCCGTCAAGCGTGAGATGGCAATGGCAGTTGATCATCCCGGGCAGCACGAAGCGGCCCGGGGACGGGGCGATCTCGGTGCGCTCGCCCGGGGGCGTCTTTGGGATCGCGTTCCGCGGACCGACCCACGCGACGTCGCTACCGTCGACGACGATCGCGGCGTTCGTCATCGTCCGCGCCCCGTCAAAGAGGCCATCGACCTCGAAGACTGTCCTCACGGTCCAGGCAGTATCGTCCGCCGATGCCCGAAGCGCTCATCGAGCGTCTCCGCGCGCGCGGCTTCGTTCCACCGGACTACGGCGGCGGGGGCCTCCTCAATGTTGCGGCCACCGTCCTCGACGTCCTCGGGGTGCGCGATGAGACCGACCCACCGCCACTTCGCGCGCTCGAGCCGGCGCTCTGCGAGGGAGTTCAGCAGGTCGTTCTCGTTCTGGCGGATGGGCTCGGCCTGGCGCAGCTGCGGGCGCTCACCGCCGCGGGCGACATGCCGTTCGTGGCCTCGATCGTGGAACGCGCGCGGCGTCACGATCGTGCGCAGCTCATCGAGGCGACGACCATCTTTCCCTCGACCACGGCCGCCGCGATCACGACGCTCAACACCGCGCGAACGCCGCAGGAGCACGGCAACCTCGCGTACTTCGTCTGGCTCGAGGAATTCGCGCAGGTCACCCAGATGCTCCGCTGGGGGCCGGGCGTGAACCGGCGCGGCTCGTATTTCGACGATCAGCGCATCGACCCGCGCGAGTACGCAAAGGTTCCGAGCGTCCACCGGCGCCTTCGGCAGCGCGGGGGCGAGTCCTGGGTCATCGAGCCCGAGATCTTCCGCAATGAGGCGATGACCCGCATGCACGCAGCCGAAGCCAATTTCGCCGCGTACTACCTGCCGTCCTCGATGAGCGTGCGGCTTCACGACCTACTCGAGCGGCGGCCTTGGGGCGACGCTCCCGCGTACGTATACGCGTACTGGGCCGGCATCGACTCCGTCGCGCACGTTTCAGGCCCGCAGTCGGCGGACCACGCCACAGAGGCGGCGCTCTTCGATAGGGCCCTCGAACGCGCGATCGGGTCACGACCGCCGGGTGACACGCTCGTGCTGCTCACGGCCGATCACGGCCACGCGTTCACGGACCCCGAAAAGCTCATCGACCTCGTCGGCGACGAGCAGCTGCGTTCCCTTCTGCGGAACCCGATCGCCGGAGAGCCGCGTCTTGCGTTCCTGCACACCGATCAGGCCGACCGAGTGAAGCAGCATCTCGAGCGCCGCTACCCCGAGACGTTCTTCTTTCTCGATCGCGACGAAGCCATCGCGGCGGGTCTCTTCGGACGCGGCGACCCCGAAACCGCGAGACAACGGATCGGCGATGTCCTCGCGATGCTCGGCGGCGATCGCGCCGCGAGCATCGTCAAAGTGGAGGGCCAGACCTTCCGCCACCGCGGCTCTCACGGCGGCATGAGTCCGGAGGAGATGCGGATTCCTGTCCTGGCGTGGCGAGCGTGATTCCGGCGATTCCTCCTTACCGCTGAACCCGAAACACCTCGCGATGTCCCACCGAGCCGGTGGTCAGTCCTGCCTCGTACAGCAGGGGGAGGCCGGTCGCGAGATCGAACACGACCCGCTCGCCTGGATCGGTGTAGGTGACGAGCCCATCTGCCACCTCCCTCTTCCACGGGAAGAACGATGCGATGCCGTAGTGGATCCAGCGACCGACTCCGTTGCACATGGCTGGATCGGTGCTCGTTGCCGTAAAGTTGCCGGCCGCATCGAGCTGGCCATATCTCCCGTTACGGCATGCAACGCCCTGCCCCGGCTCCAGTGAAGCAACATCGTCTTTCACCAGGGTCCAAGTCCAGTCGTCCCGGCGGTGGTACTCGACCCGATACACCGACGTGCCTCCAACGGTCCGGCCATCGCCGTAAGAGACGCGCACTTTGTCCCACTGCTCGATCGTCATGACGAACGCGGGAAAGTCAGGGCGGAGACGTGGTGCGACCGCTTCCACGACCGCGACGGCAAGCCCAAGCACGGCCAAGGTAGAGAGCGCACCCGCCCATCGCCTCATGGCCCTGGATAGTCACACGCCCTGTGAGTCAGGCAAAAGCGTTCGCTCGGGTCTCGGCCTTCCTGTAGCTAGGATTCATTCGATGGCGACGACCTCGTACTTGCAAGAGCTCGCGGGCGGGATGGTCGCGGCCGCGGCGTTCGAGGACGACGATGCGGCCGTTGCGGCGGTGACGCTGCTGCGCGAATCCGGAGTACACGAGCAGGACATCTCGGTGATCGCACGCGACCGGCGCCGCGCCGAGCTCGTGGCCGGCGACCGCGCGTGGCTTCCCGGCAAAGGCTGGACCGGGCTCATGGTCCGGCTCCAGAAGCTGATGAACGGGGGCCTGCCGAAGGACGTGACCCGCCGCTACGCGAAGGCGCTGCGGTCGGGACAGGTCGTGGTCGTCGCGGCGGCCGGCGATCAGCCACCCGACACGATCGCCGCGCTTATGGGCCAGGCGCGCGGAACCCTTGTCGATATGTGGTGGCAGCAGCCGACGCTGCTGTTCGCGCCGCCGGAGCTCGCCGGGCCCTTCTAGGCGCGATCAGCCGAGGCGACGCGCTCCAGAGCGACCGTGAGTGTTTCGGTGTCGCGATCGGTCAGATGATCGGCGAAGTAACGGGCGACCGATCGGAAGAACTCGGGCGCGGCCCTGCGAAGCTTCTGCCGTCCCTTGGCTGTGAGCACGAGCAGCTGCCCGCGACCGTCCGTCGGACAGACCCGGCTTGCGATCAAGCCGAGTGCCTCGAGGCGATCGACGGCCCGCGTGAGTCCGCTCTTTGTAAGCGTGGATAGGAGCTGGAGGTCGGTCGGCCGGATGCCCTGCGGGTCGGACTCGTTGACGATCGCGAGCAGGTGGTGCTCCGCGAGGGTCAGACCCGCCTGGCGCTGGAGATCGCGGTCGAGTGCCCGAGAGACCACCACGGAAGCGAGCATGAACGCCCGCCAGGCCCGAAACTCATTGGGCTGGAGGCGTCGTTTCCGGGCAACCGGAATAACTTGCGTAGGCAACTAGTTGATTGTATCAGCAACTAAAACCGGCTACAAACCGGTGAGAGGAAACAAATGTTCTGGTACATCGACCCATCGCATACCGCGGTGAACTTTTCGGTCAGGCACATGATGCTGAGCACCGTTCGCGGCAGTCTCGGCAAGGTCAGCGGCCGTATCGAACTCGACCCCGCCCAGCCCGAGAAGGGTGACTTCGAGGTCACGGCGGCGGTGAAGGGGATCAACACCGGCGACGAGAGGCGCGACGGCCATCTCCGGTCGGCCGACTTCTTCGACGCGGAGAAGTACCCGGAGGTCACGTTCAAGAGCAACGCGATCTTCCCCAAGGGCGACGGCCGCTACACGGCGAGCGGCGACCTGACCATCCGCGCGATCACGCGCCCCGTGAGCTTCGACATCGAGCTGATCGGTGTCGTCGAGAACGGTCAGGGCGGTAGGCACCTCGGTGCGGCCGCGACTCTCACCATCGACCGGGGCGACTTCGACCTCACGTGGAACATGCCGATCCCGAATGGCGTGCTGGTGGGCGAGAAAGTGAAGATCGAGATCGACCTCGAGGCGGTCGACGAAGCGACGGCCAAGGCGCGCGGCCTCGCTGCGTAGTCCAGCCGATCTCTAAAAACGAGGCCCCGTGATGGAATCCATCACGGGGCCGTTCTCTATTTGCTCGTAGGTGCTTACTCGTACCGAAGGGCGCTCAGCGCCGACATCCGCATCGCTCGGCGCGCGGGCAGGAATCCGGCGAGTAACGCGACCCCTAGCGCGAGCGCCAGCGCGCCGAGCGCCAGATCCGGGCCGACCACAAAGATCGCGGCGGGATTCGTGCGCGGATTCAGCTGTCGGATGATGCGGTCGATGAGCTGACCGCCGGCGAGGCCGAGCGCGAGTCCGAGGATCCCACCGAACACCCCGACGTACGCGGCCTCGGCCAGGAACAGCGCTCGTATGTCGCGCGGCGACGCACCGACCGCCTTCATGATGCCGATCTCGCGCGTCCGCTCGAGCACCGACATCACCATCGTGTTCGCGATACCGATCGCCGCGACGAGCAGGGCGACCCCGCCGATACCGCCGAGGATCCCCTTGAACACGCCGAAGCCCTGATCGATCTGCTCGACGACCTGCTTGAGCGAGAACGAAGAAAAGCCGAGCTCCTGCACGGCCTTCACGATCTCCGCCACGTTCGTCGAATCGTCCGCTTCGACGGCGAGGCCGCTGTATCCCGTCGTCTCGCGGATGGCGGCGGGCGTGAGCCCGCGGTTCTCCGCGCCTGCAAGCAGTGCGTCCTCGAGCGGGATGCGGAACGACGTTTGCGATGCCTGCTCGTCGAAGACGCCGACGATCTTCACGGCGTAATCGCGCGGCGTCCCGCTCCCGCCGATGCGCGTGCTGCCGAGCTTCACCGCTCCTCCGACCCGCATCGTGACGGTCTTCCCGACCGCCGAGCCGACGCTGGGGGCGACGAGGCGCGCGATGTTCCCCGGGATCACCGCGACGGCGCGGTCCCCGGGTTCGATGTGCCGTCCGGCGAGGAGGTCGCCTCGATCGATCGGGGCGTCCGGCTCGATGCCCTGCGGCCGGATGGTGGCGTCGTCGCCGCCTTCCACGACCATGCCGAGCGGCGCGTCGAATTGCCGGTACACCCCGTCGACGTGCGCGACGCGCTTCAGCTTCGCGACCGTGTCGTCGGTGATCGTGCGAGGCACAGCCGAGAGGCCGTTCGCGCCGGGCTGGAACGGCTGGACCGTCACCAGGCGCAGATCCCCGATCGAGAAGATCGAGCGGCGCACGTTGTCCTCCGCGCCGGTCGCGAGCGCGATCAAGAGGACTACCAGCGCCGTGCCGATCGCGACGCCGGCCGTGGTGAGACCTGAGCGAAGTCGCGCGCGACCATAGTTGCCGAGCGACATCCCGAGCAGATCCCTGAAGCTCATTCGGCCACCACGCGGCCGTCGCGCATGTGAATGGTGCGCTCCGCGTGCGAGGCGATCTGCGCGTCGTGCGTCACAAGCAGCACCGTCTGGCCTTGGTGGTGGAGCTCCTCGAAGAGCGCGATCAGCGCGGCACCGTTGACGCTATCGAGGTTTCCGGTCGGCTCGTCCGCGAGCAGGATCGCCGGATCGCCGATGAGCGCGCGCGCAACCGCGGCGCGCTGCAGCTCGCCACCGGACAGCTCGTTCGAGCGATGGTCGGCGCGCGCGGTCATGCCGAGGCGCTCGAGCATCGCGCGGGCCCGCTGGAGCCGCTCGGCTTTTGGCACACCCGAGAACGCGAGCGGCAGCGCGACGTTCTCGACGACGCGGAAGCGGGGGAGCAGGTTGAACGCCTGGAACACCATGCCTACGCGCTTGCTGCGGTGGCGCGCGAGGGCTTCCTCGTCCAGCTTGGCGAGGTTCTCACCGTCGACGAGAACCGAGCCGCCGGTCGGTCGTTCGAGCCCGGCGACGACGTTCAGCAACGTGGACTTGCCGGAACCGGAAGGCCCCATCACGGCAACGAACTCGCCGCGCCGTATGCCGAGCGTGACGCCCGCCAGGGCGGCGACGGTCGCATGGCCCGACGCGTAGC
>VBIZ01000006.1 GCA_005880575.1 Chloroflexota bacterium
CCACGAAGGAGGAGAAGCCCGGCGCGAGCTCCTCGCCGTTGGCCGCGGTGAACGTGCCGTCGAGGTTGCGGTACTCGGTGCCGGTCTCCCGGTCGACGAGCACGTCGCGGACGGGGTCGTAGGCGTACTTCGCGATCGCGACCGGCGCCGCGTCGAGCGAGACGATCCGGAGGATCCCTAGAGGCGCTTGCAGCGTGAACGACTGCAGCGTGCTGAGGTACGGGAACACCTCGAGCCGCGAGAGCTTCGTGTATGTGCCGATCGTCTTCGGTAGACCGTCGTCGTCCTTTGGTCCGAAGCGCGGGTCGTCCGCTCTGACCGCCGCGATGCCGCTCTTCGGATCGCCGATGAAGCTCTGACCCTGCGGATCGGTGAGCCACAGGAGGAATGTGTCGTCGGAAGAGCGATATGCCCGCCACGCGTAGGTCGGCGCACCGGGCGGCGAGTAGTACTTGCTCTCGAACTGGGCGATGGCCTGTTGCTTCGTGAGGAGGTGGCCGTTCCCGTAGTTGGTGAGGGCGACGCTCACCGTGTTCATCACGGGATAGAGGACGAACACGACCATCAGCGCGAGTCCCGGGACGATCCACCGCAGCGGCGCGAGCGCTTCGAAGATGAACGCGACGTTGATGACGCCCAGGACGAGCAACACGATCGTCGCGACAAAGGCGCCGTCGTGCGCGATGAGCCCGTAGGTGAACCAAATCCCTACGGCGTCGAGCAGCATGAGCCCGACGATCGTCGCGGTCGAGTGCGTGAGACCGAGCGGGGCGCCTCGCGGCGCCCCGCTCGCGACGCTACTGACCGATCTTCTGGCGAATCGTGGTAGCTGCGTCCTTGACCGCCTTATCGGGTTTCTCTTGCTGCTGGAAGATGAGCGTGATGGCCTTGCCCCACGCCTCCCAGACCGATGACATCTGCGGGATCGCGGGCATCGGGTCGCCGCCCGCGGCGCTCGCCGCGAACGCGAGGATGTCCTTGTCCTGCGTCTTGGTCCGGACCGGAAGCCAAGCTGAGGCCGCCGGCACGGCGTCGTAGAGCGACTGCATGGCCTCGTCGGTGGCCACGAACTCGGTGAGGAATGTCTTTGCGAGGAGCTGGTTCTTGCCGAAGGCACTGACCATCCAGCCCTGCGCGCCGACGAACGGCCGTGGTGCGCTCTTCATCGTCGGGATCGGCGCGATGCCGTAATTCACCTTCGCCGCCCGCAGGTCGTTGAGCGTCCACGGGCCGGAGATGAACATGGCGGACTTCTTCTCCTTGAAGAGCCCCATCATCAGGTCGTACGTCGTGTCCTTGCGGAGCAGACCCGACTTCACCATGTTGTCGATCTCGGTGTAGGCGGCGACGCCGCCGGCGCTGTCGAGACCGAGGTCCTTGGGGTTGTAGTTGCCGGCCGCGTCGCGGCCGAAGATGTAGCCGCCGAAGCCGGTGAGGAGCGGCTCGGTGTGGTACGGGTCGCCCTGCTGCATCACGTAGCCCTGCTCCACCTTCTTGTCGTCCTGGAGCTGCTTCGCGATTGTCTTCAGCTCGTCCCAGGTCTTCGGCGGGTTCGGGACGAGGTCCTTGTTGTAGATGAGCGAGACCGCCTCGACGAGGTACGGAAGACCGTAGACCTTGCCGTCGTAGGTGAACGCCTTGATCGCGACAGGATCGACGCTCGACGCTTTCGCACCGAGGTCGAGGTTCAGCAGGAGGCCGTTGCTGACGAGCTCGCCGAGCCAGTCGTGCGCTCCGATGATGATGTCCGGGCCTTCCTTGGCCGGACCGGCGATCTTGAGCTGGTCGCGGATGTCGCCGAAGCCCAGCTCCTGGACCTGGACGGCCACCTTGTACTTGTCGGTGAACTTCTTGCCGAGGTCCGTGACCATCTTCGTGCGCGCACCGTCGACCCAGATCGTGAGCGTGCCCTCCTTCGAGAGCACCGGCTTGATGGTCGGCGTCGGGGTCGGGCTGACCGCCGCCGCCGTAGTGGCTGTGGCTGTCGGCGGCGCCGAGGGCGACGCCGATGGTGCCGCGGCGGGCTGCGAGCAGGCGGAAACGATGAGCGCAGCCGCCGCGCCGAGCATGATCTTCTTGAGTTTTCCCATAGAGGTTTCTCTCCCCGTCAGATTAGGAAGCGGCCAGGTTCTCGGCCGCGCGCGTCAGGCTGCGCTTCGATCCGCTTTCACTCCCTCCCTTCGTCGATTCACGCAGGACGAGATCGGTCGGAAGCACGATCCGCTCTCGCGGACCGCCTTCGTCGAGCTCGCGAATGAGAAGACGGATGGCGACGCGGCCCTTCTCCGGGATGGGCTGGTGCACCGTGCTGAGCGGCGGCTGGCTCGCGGCCGCGAGGGGAATGTCGTCGAAACCGATGACTTCGAGATCCTCCGGGACGCGAACGCCCAATCGACGTGCGGCCCGCAGCGCGCCCATCGCGATGATGTCGCTGACGGCAAGGACCGCGGTCGGCCGGGTCCCCCCTTCCCATGCGGCGCTGAACGCCTCGTCACCACCATGCAGCGTGACCGGGGTCGGGATGAGCCGTTCGCTTCGCAGCCGCAGCGACCTGTCCGCAAAGGCGCGACGGTAGCCACGAAGGCGACGGCCGCCGACCCCGTAGCGGGGATTGTCGAGGTGCTCCTGCGGCGTCTCGAAGGTCAGTACCAGCACGTCTCGGTGGCCGCGCTCGAGCAGCAGATCCGCCGCGGCGTAGGCACCCGACTCATCGTCGACATTGACCGAGGACGCGGTCTGCGCATCCCCGTCGACGATGACGAAAGGCACACCGCGCTTTCGGAGCGGCGCGACCTCGCCGTGGCGCTCGTCGAGGCCGATAATGACGAACCCGTCGACGGGAGCCGACGCTATGGCGTGCTCCAAAGACCCCCTGAGCGGCGTGACGGTGAGCAGGCCGATGCCCTGCTCGTCGGTGACGGTGCCGATCCCCGCGAGGAACGATGCGAAGAAGGGATTCGCGAAGACCGTGGCGATCGGCTGTGGAAAGAGGACGCCGAGAACGCCGACGCGGCGTGAGTGCAGAGCTCGCGCGTGTGGATTCGGCGCATACCCCAGGTCGCGTGCCGCGACGAGGATCCGCTCCACGGTCGTCGCGCGCAGTCGCTCGGGGTCGTTGAACGCGTGGGATACGGCGGCCGCGGAGACGCCCGCCTTCCCCGCGACGTCATGGATGGTGACCCTGCGCAAAACCTTCCCCCCGCGCGTGTGAAACCTTTCATGAAAGGTTTCAGGCGCGAGTTTTCAGGTCAAGGGGTCGGCTGTCAAGTCGGAGGGATGGCGTTCAGGCGGGCACGAGCACGGCGGCGTCCCGGGCGCCCACCGTGACACCGCCGCTCGCTCGCTTGCCGTTCAGCAGGTCGGTGCGCTCGCCCGCGGGGAGGCATACGTCGGTCGGGAAATCACCCGTGTTGATAGCGACGTAGAGCTCGTCGCGTGGCGCGTCCTCCGATGCGAGCGGGCCCGTCGATGAGCGCCGGTAGGCGTAGATGTGCCGCTCGTCGTCGACGGCCACGTCCTCGAACGCCCCCCACGAAAGCCAGGGCCGCTCGCGACGGGCGCGGATAAGTGCCCGATGCGTGGAGAGAAGCCGGGCGTCCTGCTTCGCCGGGTCCCACTCCATGCAGCGGCGGGAGTCCGGGTCCTCGGCGCCTTCCATCCCGACCTCGTCGCCGTAGTAGACGAGGGGCGCGCCGGTCGCGGTCAGGAGCAGCACCGCGGCGAGTCGCGCACGATCTGCGCTCCCGCCGAGCTCGGTCCGGATGCGTGCGGTGTCGTGGCTGCCGAGGAGGTGCATGAGGCCCGGCGTCGCGGAGATGTCGTACATGTTCCGGAGTCCCGCGGTGCGGCCCGCGAAGCGGCTCGGCGGGATCTCACCGCGCAGGTACTCGAGCACGGCGTCGCGCCACGGGTAGTGCATGACCGAGTCGAACTGCGCGCCGTCGAGCCAGCGGATCGCGTCGTGCCACGTCTCGCCCACGATGAACGCGTCGGGCTTGGCCGCCTTGACGCGGTCGCGGAACGCGCGCCAGAAGCGGTGGTCCACCTCGTTCGCGACATCGAGACGCCACCCATCGATGTCCGCCTCGCGGATCCACTTCTCACCGATGCCGACCAGGTAGTCGCGGAGCTCGGGATTGGCGGTGTTGAGCTTGGGGTGGCTGCGGGCGCGGTTCGCGAACGTCTCGTAGTTCACCGCGTCGAAGTCGACCGGAAAGCTCTCGATGCGGAAGAACCAGTCGCGGTACTTGCTCCTGGGGCCCTTCTCGCGAACGTCCTTGAACGCGAACCAGCGATCCCCCGAGTGGTTGAAGACTCCATCGAGCAGCACGCGGATGTCCCGCTCGTGCGCGTCGCGCACCAGCGCCGCAAGGTCCTCGTTCGTGCCGAAGCCCTTATCGACGCGCTCGTAGTCGGCGGGGTCGTATTTGTGGTTCGAGGGCGCCTCGAACACGGGGGTCAGGTACAGGCCGCCGACACCGAGGTCCGTGAGCCACGTGAGGTTCTGGCGGATGCCGGGGATGTCGCCGCCGAAGAAGGACTTCACCGTCGGCGCCTCGCCCCACGGCCGCTTCCACGCCGGATCGTTCATCTGATCGCCGTTCGCGAACCGATCGGGGAAGATCAGGTAGAACGTCCGCCCGGCGATCCACGGCGGGAGGGCGAAGCGGTCGACCGGAAGGTCGTAGGGATAGAAGAAATGACCGGCGTGATGCTTGCGCGCCGGCCGCTGCTCGACGAACCCGTGCTCGTTCAGGAAGCGGGTGACGCCCGCGGTGTCGGTGAGCTCGAAGAAATAGCGAAGGCGCGACGTCGGCATCGGGAGGACGACCGACCAGTAATCGCTGATCCCATCCGTGGTCTCACGCGCCAGCGGGAGGGTTCCCTCGAGGCCCGGCGCGTACTTGTCCGCGAAGTGGCAGCGCACCGCGGCCAGATCCCCGGCTTCGCAGAGCAGCCGTACGTAAAAACGATCGCCTGCGAGCGGCTGCACGAACGGGGCGCGGGCACGATGCCGGATCGCAGCGAGTCTCACAGCGCTTCCTTCAATCCGCCGACGTTAGCAGGCCGTGGAGCCCTTGCCGGGTCGCGGATACTTCGGCCGTGGGTGTGGTTGCCGCTCCGGCCGCGACGGTAGGCAGGCCTGTCGGCACGCTGCCGACGTTCCAGATCTTTCAGCTCTCGATCTACTGGTTCGGCATCAACGCGATCTGGGGCGGCCTCAACAACGTCATCCTGCAGCGCCGCATGGACGACCTCGTGGGCAAGGCGAACGCCGGCTCCGGTCTCGCGCTGCTCACGCTGCTCGGCGCGGCGGTCGCGATCGTGGTGCAGCCGACGATCGGGACGATCTCCGACTACACGATCACGCGGTGGGGGCGGCGCAAGCCGTACATCGCCATCGGCGCGGTGCTCGATGTCGTGTTCCTCGCCGGCATCGCCACGTCCAACACGTACATCTCGGTGGTCGCGTTCGTGGTCTTACTTCAGATCTCGTCGAACTTCGCGCAGGGGCCCTTCCAGGGGTACGTGCCCGACCTCGTGCCGGCCGCGCAGGTCGGTCTCGCGAGCGGCCTCATGGGCGTGATGATCGTGCTCGGCCGCATCGGCGGCGTCGCGATAGCGTCGATCGGACTCTTCACCGGCAGCTTCGTCACCGCCACGATCGGTCTCGGCCTCCTCGAGCTCACCACCGCGATCGTCACCATCTTCACGGTGGACGAGGGCCGCGCCGCGGTCGCGCGCGGCGGACGTTCGTGGCTCCAGATCGCCACCAGCGCCTGGGGTCTCGACATCCTGAAGGAGCGAAGCTTCGTGTGGCTCCTCGGCTCGCGGCTCTTCGTTCTCATGGCGACCGTCACGCTGACCGACCTGATCTTCTTCTACATGAGCCGGTCGATCGGCCTCTCCGACGCCGAGATCGGGATCTGGATCAACGTCGCGACGGCGATGATCGCCGTGACGACCGCGGTCACGACGTTTCCCGCGGCCCGGCTCTCAGACCGTCTCGGTCGAAAGACGCTCGTGTACTTCACCTGCGCGCTCGGGTCGGTGGGGATGCTCGGCGTCGCGCTCGCGCCGAACATCCTCGTCGCGATCGTGTTCGTCATCCCGGTCGGCATCGCCGCGGGCGCGTTCCTCGCCGTGGACTGGGCGCTCATGACGGACATCGTCCCGAAGGCCACGAGCGGTAGATACATGGGTATCTCGAATGTGGTGACCGGGGCCGCGGGCCCGATAGCGATCGCGATCGGTGGCGTGGCGATGGACCGTGTCGGCGCGTTCGACTTCTCGTTCGGTCCGCGCGTCGCGTTCCTGTTCGCGCTCCTTTACTACGCCCTCGGCGCCCTGCTGCTGCGTCCGGTCGACGAGCGCCGCCGCGAATAGCTCGCGGCTACGGCACCACGATCAGCCAGAAGACTCCCTGATCCTCCATCCACACGGTGCCGTCGATGACCGGCCGCAGGTTCAGCCGGTATGTGCCACGCGTCATCGGAGCGCGCACGGCGAAGCGGAACTCCGCGACCTCACCTGGTAGGACCGCGGGGACGGTCGTCGTGGCGATGCGGTCGTCCCACAGCCAGTTCGCGGCCATGCCGAGTCGATAGGGCGATTTGTCGTCGCCGTTGAGGCCGAGGTTCGCCTGCCGGCCCCAGATGCCGCGGTCCCACGTCTCAGTTCCGGTGTTCGTGAACTTGATCCAGAAGGTCGCGACCTGGCCCGGCGACATCACGAGGTAGTCCGACTGGCTAAGCCAGCGCGAGTGCCATCCACTCTCGAGCGGCACGCCGTTCGCGCCGCGAGCGAGGCCGGAGTTGGGATCGACCATCAGAGACGACGCGTCGACGGCGTCGAATGCGCCGGCCGGGATCCGCTTCAGCTCGCTGATGAGCTGATCGGACCAGCGCGAGTCGACCTGGCCCTGAAAGAAGAAGTTCGATCCGTTGTCGGCGAGGATGAGCCCGTAGCGCTGCATGGCGGTGAGGACCACACGCGCTTGCGCGCTGTATCCCGAGACGTCGAAGTCGCTTCGCAGGCGGAAGCGCGCGCCCATCGGCGGAAGCGATGCGTCGCGCGCGGCGCCGGCCTGATGGCGCGCCGGCCACACGAAGCTTCGGTCCGTGCGCTGCGCCGTGAAGCGGATCGCGTGATCGACGACGCCGCTCGCGACCTCGTCGTAGCGGAGCACGCCCGGCCAGATCGGCAGCCCAGCCGCGTCGGCGCTCGTCCATCCCGAAGGACGGAGCGCGTGCGACCGCAGATCGAACACGGCGCCCGAGCCCGCGGTCGGGCGACCGCCGTTCCACGACGCTGCGAACAGCTCGTAGAGAACGCAGGTGTCCTTGTTGAGCATGAACGCGTGCGCGTCGGACGCGGGCTCGATCGGCGTGCTCGAAGTGAAGGGATATGGCACGTCGTCGCTTTCGTCGGCGTAGTCGAACGCGAGACGCGTGGTCGGCGTCGCGTTGCTCACCACTTGAAGCTGGTAGCCGTACGGCCCGCCGAAGTCCGGATGAAGGAGCCGCGACGAGCCGCCCATGTTCGCAAGCCACGTCGAGCTCTGCGGATGCACGGGCATGTTCTGGATGCTCGAGTGCCAGACGTCGTTGCTTGGATAGATCGGGCAGTTCGGCGCCTCGGGCATCGCCGAAGCGGAAGCCAGCTGACCCTGAGGCACCAGAAGCGCGAGCGTCGCGACGAGCGAAACGAGCCTTCCCACGAGGAAATGAACGCATGGAAAGGCCCGATTAGGGCGTCATCTTGACGTCAGAACACCCGTTCCATATCGTCCGCTGGTCATGCGAACGGCCGTTCGATTTCCAGCGCGCGTAAGCCTCGAGCAGATCCTCGACGGCCTCGCGCGGGACCCTGAGTTCAGCCGGATGGTCACGCGGTGGGAACGCATCCCGCCGCGACGAGCGAGCTATGCGGAGTACCCCGCATGGCTCGACGGACGCATCTCGGCGACGCTCCGGCGCCGCGGGATCCTCTCGCTCTACTCACACCAGGCCGACGCGCTCGAGAGCACCCACGCCGGAAAGCACACCGTCATCGTCACACCGACCGCGAGCGGGAAGACCCTCTGCTACGACCTGCCGGTCATCGACGCGATCGCCAAGGATCCGACGGCCCGCGCGCTGTACATCTTTCCGACGAAGGCGCTCGCCCAGGATCAGCTCGCCGAGCTCATGCGCCTCGCGAAGGATGTCGACATCGACCTCAAGACCTACACGTACGACGGCGACACGCCGCCCGCGGTGCGCGCGGCCATCCGCAGCGCCGGGCATGTCGTCATCACGAACCCGGACATGCTCCACACCGGCATCCTCCCGCATCACACCAAGTGGGTGAAGCTCTTCGAGAACCTGCGCTTCGTCGTGCTCGACGAGCTGCACACGTATCGCGGCGTGTTCGGATCGAATGTCGCGAATGTGCTCCGCCGGCTGCGAAGGGTGTGCGCTTTCTACGGATCGCATCCGACTTTCATCTGTACCTCCGCGACGATCGCCAATCCCGAAGAGCTCGCGCGCCGGCACGTCGAGGACGACGTCGTGGTCATCGATCGCAATGGCGCGCCCAGAGGCGAGAAGGTCCTCGCCTTCGTGAACCCTCCCGTCGTGAACCAGTCCCTCGGCATCCGCAAGAGCGCGCTCTTCACCGGACGCGATATTGCGGCGACCCTTCTCGCGTCGGGCGTGCAGACCATCGCATTCGCCCGCTCGCGCGTGGAGACCGAGCTGCTGCTCACCTACCTTCGCTCGCGTTTCCCGCAGCCGCAGTGGCCTCAGGACCTGATCCGCGGCTATCGCGGCGGGTATCTCCCATCGGAGCGGCGCGCGATCGAGCAAGGCCTCCGCGACGGCTCCGTCCGTGGCGTCGTGTCGACAAACGCTCTGGAGCTCGGCATCGACATCGGCGCGCTCCAGGCCGCCGTCCTCCTCGGCTATCCCGGGACGGTCGCGTCGACCTGGCAGCAGATGGGTCGCGCCGGGCGGCGCGAGGATCTGTCGGCGGCGTTCCTCGTCGCGACGTCCTCCCCGATCGATCAATACGTCGTCCAGCATCCGGGGTACGTGCTCGACCGTTCGCCCGAGGCCGGTCTCGTGAATCCGGACAACCTTCACGTGCTGGTGCATCACCTGAAGTGCGCCGCATTCGAGATCCCATTCGAGGCGCGCGAGCGGTTCGGGACCGAGGACACGCCGGGCGTGCTCTCGTATCTCGACGAGCAGGGCGTGCTCCATGAGTCGGGCGGGAAATACCACTGGTCCGATCAGGCCTTCCCCGCCGAGACGACGTCGCTGCGCACGGCAACGAACGACAACGTCGTCATCGTCGACACGACAGGGCCGGCCCCGCGAACCGTCGGGTCAGAGCACCACGACGGCAAGGCCCGGGTGATCGGCGAGATCGACCGCTTTGCCGCGCAGGTGCTGCTCCACGAGCAGGCCATCTACCTACACGAGTCGAAACAGTTCCAGGTCGAG
>VBIZ01000209.1 GCA_005880575.1 Chloroflexota bacterium
CGCCGGCGGACGGTCTCAAGCTGAGCGATCTGCTCGCCGCGAATCACCCGATCTATAGCCACCCGTAGCTCATCCAATCGGTCGTCGGGCACGATCATCGCCAGGCCCCGACCAATCACGTCCTCTGCTGCATAGCCGTACATGCGCTCGGCACCCGCATTCCAGTCGATGATCAAACCGTTGAGGTCCGCCGAAATTATGGCGTCGGTCGAGGTCGCGACCGTGGCGGCGAGCCGCCGAACCGCTTCTTCAGCACGTCGCCGCTCACCGATGTCCCGCGCGAATGCGCTGAAGACATAGCCATGACCGGATGGCGTGCCCCCGATGGAGAGCTCGATCGGGAATTCGTGGCCGTCGCGATGAAGACCGTCTAGTTCCAGCCGCCTGTTGAGCGCCGGCCCTTCGCCAGTCTCCAGAAAGTGGCGGAGACCCCGGCGATGAGCCTCCCGATAGCGTTGGGGCATGATGGTATCCGCGACCGGTCGGCCCACGACCTCGGACTTTGGCCAGCCAAAGACCGTTTCCGCCATCGGGTTCCAATCGGTGATGACGCCGTTGGCGTCCATCGTGACGACCGCGTCGAGGGCGGAATCGAAGATGCTTGCCAGCCGCCGCAAATATTCGCCCTGCGCCACGCGTGCGGCTTTTCTTTCTGCGGCGGCGCGGACTTCGCGTTCGACGGCCGGCCGCAGCCGGGAAAGGTTCTCCTTGAATACGTAGTCGCGTGCGCCACTGCGCATCACGGCGACGGCGGCATCCTCACCGATCGTCCCGGAGACGACGATAAATGGGATGTCGAGGCCTCGCTCTTTCAGTACGTCAAGCGCGCGTGGGGCACCGAATTGGGGCAGGTGGTAGTCGGCGATGATCAGGTCAAAACCCGCATCCAGCTTGGCCGCAAAGCGGGCCTCGGTGTCCACCCGTTCCCAGACCGCGGTCAGACCCGCGTCACGCAGGTACTCCGCGATGAGCTCGGCATCGTCGGGCTGATCCTCGACGATCAGGACGCGGAGCGGTTCGGGCATGTTCTTTAGGCTGCCTTCGACACCGATGTCCTCGCACCTCCCAGGGCGAAGAAGAAACTCGCGCCCTTGTCGGGTTCAGCCTCCGCCCACACGCGGCCTCCGAGTCGCCCAATGATCCGGTGAACGATCGCCAGGCCCACGCCGGTGCCTTCGTACTCCTCCGGCCGGTGTAGCCGCTGAAAGACCCCGAAGAGCTTGTCGGCGTAACGCATATCGAACCCGACGCCGTTGTCCTTGACGAAAAAGACCGTTTCACTCGCGTCGCCATCGGATCGGCTGCCAATGATGATTCGTGCGGGTTCCCGCCCCCGCGAATACTTCAACGCGTTGCCGATGAGGTTGGCGAACACCTGCTCGAGCAAGGTCGGCTCGGCGACGCAATCGGGAAGCGCTTCGATCGAGAGTTCGACAGCGCGACCCTGCAGCATCGGGTCAAGTTGCGCAAGGGCTCGTTTGACGATGTCGGAGGTCGATACCATGCGGGTCTCGAGCCGCTGGTGGCTGATTCTCGAGAGGGCCAGCAAGTCGTCGATCAGTTGTGACATCCGCATACTGCCGGCCGAGACGCGCTCCAGGTACCGCCTGGCTTCCGCGTCGAGCTGGGTTGCGTGGCGTTGCGTCAAGAGCTGCACGAAACCATGGATCGCGCGGAGTGGCGCCCGCAGGTCGTGGGAGACGCTGTAAGTGAAGGCTTCGAGCTCGGTGTTGGCCGCCTCGAGATCCGCGGTCCGCTCGGCGACCCGGCGCTCGAGATCGGTGTTCAGTCTCCGAATCTCGGCTTCGGCGCGCCGCTGTTCGCTGATGTCTCGCGCGATGACCGACGCGCCAACGATCGCGCCGCTGCTGTCGTATACGGGCGAGACAGCGACGGAAACAGCAACTGTCTCTCCGTTCTTCCGGCGTCGCACCGTTTCGTAATGTTCGACCTGCTGACCGAGCTTGATCCGATTCAGGATCGTGGGAATCTCGTCGGCGTGGTCCGGCGGAGTCAGAAGCGAAATATTCTTTCCCAGCACCTCAGAGTCGGCATACCCGTACAAGCGCTCGGCTCCCGTATTCCAGCTCAAGATCGTGCCGTTGAGATCCTTGGCGATGATGGCGTCGAACGATGACTCGACGATCGCCGCGAGCCGGAGTCGGGCCTCCTGCGCGCGTTTGGTCTCCGTGATATCCCGGACGCTGACGGCGGCGCCCACGACCTGGCCGTCGGCACCCCTCATTTGCGAAACGCTGATCAGCACCGGGACGCGCCGGCCGCCCCGCCCGATGACCTCGGTCTCGTACGGTTCGATCCGCTCGCCGCGAGTCGCCCTCTCGCGGCGTTCGATCGCTTCCGGGGTACGCACGCCTGGCCACGGATCCCGCCCCATCACCGCTTCGGCCGTCAATCCGAAGAGCCGTTCGGCACCCGGGTTCCATGCCGTGACCCGGCTTTCGACGTCCACAGAAAACATCGCGTCGTCGGTTGACTGGACGATGGCGGCGAGTTGCCGCTGCGTCTCTTCGGCCCGCCTGCGCATCGTCAGGTCTCGGAAGATCGCTAGCACGCCTTGTGACTCGCCTAGCTCGTCGCGTATGGGACGAGCCGAGGCCGAGACAAAGATGCCCTTCGGAGCCCCGGCATGCTGAACGAAGACCTCCATATCGTCAACGGTTTCACCCCGCGACGCTCTTGCCGTCGGGAACTCATCGGGAGGCAAGATCGTCTTTTGGTCTGGCCGGAAGACCAGCAGCTTCTGAGTCCATTCGCTCACGGCAAGGCCGCTGAGATCGATGCCGAGGATACGTTTGGCGGCAAGATTGTAGATCCGTTTGCCGCCTGGGTCGACAACGATCACGCCGTCCCCGATGCTCTCCAGCACCGACTGGATCATCGCCCCGCGTTGCTGGCGCTCGCTGGCCGCACTTCCGAGCTCCTGCTCCGCCCGCTCCCGCTTGATGTCGGTCCGGTTGAGCCATCGGGCGGAGTTCCAAACCACCACGCTGGTCAGGGCGATGTTCGAGCTGACGAACAGGGTGACCAGAAGATCATCCTCGTAGAGGCCCGAACGGTGCCCCATGAGCAAGAGCCAGCCCAGTCCCAGGGAGATCCAGGTGAATGCAACCAGCAAGCGGCGGGCCATGATGCCGCCGGGGCGCCTGGCCATGACTACCGCCATGAGTCCGTGGTCGGGATCCCGTTCCAGGATGCCGCGCGACAGCAGGAGGAACAGGATCGTCGCTGGGAATCCGCTGGCCAACGGCTCCGAGGTTAGAAAGGATGGGGTGCTTGCGCCGAGCAGATTGCCTACGAAGCCGGCAAGCGCTACAAATAGCACCGGCAGGGTAAGAAGCTGCGCGGCCGCCGTCGGGCCTGGCCGCCGGACCGAAAGTAGGAACAGAACGACGCCAACGACCGCGAAGCTGGCCGCACTCGAAATTAGGGGTCGGGTTTCGACCTCGAAGGGCCACCCGACGATATACGCCAGCAGCGACAGCAGACCGATGGCCGTCACCACCAGCCCGCCGGCCCGAGCGGCCAGACGTGCGCGCCGATCCGACTCAGATCGCTTCAGCGACCAGAGGGAGGCCCCGGCCAGGATGAACGCAATGGCGCTGATCGGCCTGGTCGCCGGGTGGCCGGGAAGGAAGCTGGTCAGCAGGGGAATGTGGAGCGCCCAGCCGGCCACGATCAGCGTGGCGCCGACCACGATCATGATGGCGGTCACCGACGGCCCATCGACCCGCCCCGGGCGCCAGCGAACCCGATCCACGGAGGTATGTACTGCCCCGATGGAGGAAGGTGTGCTTTCCACCTAGGCGTTAGGCAGATAGGTGCTGGGTCGTAACAATTAGCCCGCCTCGTTCGATCAGGACTAGGCCAAATTGCCTAGGCGCCCTGATAGTCTCTGCTCCCGCTGCCGTTGCTTAGACTGACGCCGTGCGGTCGATTTCCGAGATGGCGGGCCAGGAGCTGCTCTGGACCCAGCCGGCCGCCTTCCAGCGCGAGCATGAGCTGCGCGCCGGCGATGACGTCGTCGCAATCCTCAAGTTCCAGCGCGGATCGCTGGCCGATGCTGAGGCCGCTGACGGCCACTGGACCTTCAAACGCCAGGGCTTCTGGCAGCCCCGGGTGACGGTACGTACGGCCGGGTCCGATGCCGATCTCGCGACCTTTCATCCGCGCTGGGTCGGCGGCGGGACACTCGAGTTCCCGGACGGTCACGCCCAGCGACTCTCCTCTGCGAACTTCTGGCAATCCGAATGGGTCTGGCAGGAAAACGAAAAACCGCTAATCCGAATCAAGGGACGCCATGGCCTGATCAAAGCCAACGGCGCGGTGGAGATCGCGCCTGACGCCGCGAACATTCCCGATACGGCGCTGCTCGTCCTGCTCGCCTGGTATCTGATCCTTCTCCATGCCGAGGATTCGGCGGCCGCGACCAGCGTGTCAGCCGCCGCCGCTAGCAGCAGCTAAGCCGCGCGGTCAATCGCGGAGGGCGATATGCTAATATGCACATATGCGTCGGACCACAGTTCTTCTCGAGGACGGCCTGGCCGATCAGCTTGACTACGAACGGCGCCGTCGTAACCGCTCGACCGCGGCAATCGTTCGAGAGGCGCTGATCGAGTATCTGTCCGGTGGGAAATCGTCGGCCAAACGCCTCCCGTTCGTCGGGCTAGGGGGGAGCGGTAAGCGAGACACAGCCCGTAAGGCGGAATCCATCCTGGCCCGCGAGCTAGGAGGACCGAAGAAGCCTGCCACCAAGCGTCGCGGTCGTTGATACCGGGCCGCTCTACGCGGCTGTTGACCGTGACGACCAGGACCATCGTCGCTCAGTAGCAGCCCTGCAGCGGCCAGGACTTCGGCTTGTTGTCCCGGCCCTGGTTGTCGCCGAAGCCTGTTACTTGATCGGCACGCGTCTTGGTCCCACAGTCGAAGCCCGATTCGTGGCGACGCTCGCGGACTTCGATGTCCGAACGCCCGAGCCTGCTGACTGGAAACGCATCGGTGCCCTGGTTGAGCAGTACGCCGATTTTCCACTGGGTGGAGTCGATGCATCGGTCGTTGTCCTTGCCGAACGGCTTCGCACTCGGCTGATCATTACCCTGGACCGGCGGCATTTCGGCGCGGTACGAAGCGCTGCAGGCCAATCCTTCGAGTTACTCCCGCTCGAGCCGTGACGGAACGCACACTGACGACCCGGGAGCTCAATCGAGCGCTGCTCTCGAGGCAATTCCTGCTCGAGCGGTCATCCCTTCCGATGGTCGCGACCATCGAGCGCATCGGCGGCCTGCAAACGCAATACGCGCCTTCCGGATACATCGGTCT
>VBIZ01000007.1 GCA_005880575.1 Chloroflexota bacterium
GACTGGGAGACAGCCGCGCCGCCCAAGCCCACGGACTGGCAGACGCCGGCGCCGCCAAAGCCGGCCGACTGGGTGATCCCGACCGCGCCCACCGTCGCCCCCACGCCCCCGCCGCCTCCGCCATCGCCGACGCCATCGCCGACGCCATCGCCGACGCCATCGGTGCACATGCCCGCGCACAGGCCGCTAACCGTGGGCGACCTGTTCCCCGGCATGGGCAAGTTCAGCGGCACGCCGTCGCCCGAGGCGCCCGCGCCTCCGCCCCCGCCGCAGCCCGCGCCGCCCACGTTCGCACCGCCGACCTATACCCCGCCGCCGCAGTCCTTTGCCCCGCCCGCACCGACTCCTGTGGAGACGCCGCCGCCGGCGAAGCCGTACACGCCACCCGTATACACGCCGCCGTCCTATACGGCGCCGGTCGCGCCGGCCGCTCCCGAAGCGCCACTCCGCGAGGCGCCGCCGCCGCTGCCGCCGCTCGCCGCGGCGATGCCGAGCCCGGTGAAGGCGGTCGAAGCGCCCGCGATGCCGACGAAGAAGGAGAAGGTCGCCAAGCCGAAGAAGGAGAAGGCGGAGAGGGCGGTCAAAGCGGCGAAGGCTGCCAAGCCGGTCGTCGTACGACCGGAGAAGGCGAAGCCCGCGCCCAAGCCGCGCTTCATCCTTCCTCCGAGCGGCGTCCTGCTTCGCGGCCCGATCGTCATGGGCTATCCGGAGCAGAAGCTGCAAATCACGCTCGAGCAGCTGGGCTTCCGCATCAATGCGAAAGAGCCGATCGACGTGGCGTGGACCGATGTACGCGATATCAAGACGCGCCGCGGTCGCGTCGTCGTACGCACGAAGGGCCGGCCAGTTGCGTTTGGGATCCCGGTCGAGGGCGTCGCGGAGCCGACGCTCGCCGGTCCCCTCGCACGCGTCGTGAAGGAGGCGAGCGGAGGAAGCCTCGACCTCGCCGGCAGCTCCTTCCTCGAGCTACAGAACGCGACCGACTCGCTGCGCGATCACTTTCACGATGAAGATGACCCGCTCGTTCCCACCGTCGTCGGTCTCGTCTTCGGGCTCGCGGGACTCACCTTCACCGCGATACTCCCCGATGCCCTCGCGATCGCGACACGCAGCCCGATCGCGCCGGGCGCATATCTCCTCGATTACCCGCTCTCGGGCTTCGATCCTCGGGTCCTTGCCGCGGCTTTCGCGGCCGCCGCGATGGTGGCGGCTGGGATCGTCCGGGTCGCGATGGGCAAGGCTGCGACGGCCTGGGCTCGCGGGACGCTACGCGGCTGGCACGAGGGCGGACGCAAGCCGGTCGTTCTCGCGCGTCGTGCCCTCGCGGCGATCGTGCTGAATCCGTCCATCGCCGCGGCCGTGCTTCTTGCCGCGGTCGTCGTCACCCTGCCGAGCCTGCGGGTTCAGACGATCATCGACCAGAGCGGTTTTCACATCACGACCCCGGTCCCGTTCTTCGACGACAACCGCCCGTGGTCGTCGGTCACGGACGTGAGGACAGTCGACGCTCCGACGACCCAGCATTTCGAGGGGGTCGCGGTCGTGTTCACGTTCAAGGACAAGGGGCCGTTGTCGACCCTCGACGGCCGCCTCCGCGGCGGCAGCGACAGACAGCTCGTAACGAGCGCCGAGAAGTGGCGCGCGGAGCACGTGGCTCCCTAGCTTTCTCTGTCGATCACAGTGAGCATGTGGCCCATCTTCTTCCGCTTCGTGGTGAGATATTCGCGATTGGTCGCGCGGGGCGGGACCTCGATGGGGATGCGCTCGACGACCTCGAGGCCGTAGAGCGGCACGAGCTTCTGCGGATTGTTGGTGAGGATCCTGGCTCGGCGCACCCCCAGATCGAGAAGGATCTGCACGCCGACGCCGCGCTCGCGCTCGTCCGCCTTGAATCCGAGGCGCTCGTTGGCCTCCACCGTGTCCAGCCCCTGATCCTGCAGGGCATACGCGCGTAGCTTGTTCATGAGTCCGATCCCGCGTCCCTCCTGCCGCAGATAAAGAAGGACCCCTCGACCCTCCTCCGCGATGCGCCGCAGCGCGACGTCGAGCTGCTCGCCGCAATCGCAGCGCACGGAGTGGAACGTGTCGCCGGTGAGGCACTCGTCGTGCACGCGCACCAGCACGGGCGCCCCACTCGCGACGTCCCCCATCGTGAGCGCGACGTGCTCGGCCTCGGTATTGCCGACCTTCGCGCGATAGCCATGGACCGTGAACTCTCCGTATTCCGTCGGCAGCTTCGCCGTGGCCACGCGTTCGACGAGGCGCTCCTGGGCCATCCGATGTGCGATCAGGTCCTTCACCGTGATCAGCCGGAGGCCGTGACGCCTGGCGAACCGCTTGAGCTCGGGCATCCGCGACATCGACCCGTCGGGGTTCGTGATCTCGCAAATCACCCCGACCGGAGAGAGGCCCGCGAGACGGCATAGATCGACGGCGGCCTCGGTCTGACCGGCGCGAACGAGCACGCCCCCGTCGCGCGCTTGGAGCGGGAAGATGTGTCCCGGCTTCACGACGTCGTGCGCCTTCGTCCGCGGATCAGCCAGCACCTTGATGGTCCGCGCGCGGTCGGCGGCGCTGATCCCGGTGGTCACTCCCTCGCGGGCATCGACGCTCACGGTGAACGCGGTCCCGAGGCGCGCTTCGTTGCGCGAGACCATCTGAGGGAGGTCGAGCTCCTGAAGGCGCTCGGCGGTCATGGGCACGCAGATCACACCGCTCGCGTACTTCCGGATGAACGCGACGTCCTCCGGCGTCACGAGCTCCGCGGCCATCGTGAGGTCCCCTTCGTTCTCGCGGTCCTCGTCGTCGACCACGATGACCATCTTTCCGCGGCGGATGTCCTCGATGGCCTCGCCGACGGACGCGAAGGGGCCGGCGGGTGCGACCACTCTCGGTCTCTTGGGACTGACGCGCGTCACTTTGGCCATGGCTTCAGTTTAGAGAGCCGGTCATGTCCTCTTGACGAGACGCTCCACGTACTTCGCCAGGACGTCGGTCTCGA
Organism: Chloroflexota bacterium; assembly: GCA_005880575.1. Taxonomy (GTDB): domain Bacteria; phylum Chloroflexota; class Limnocylindria; order P2-11E; family P2-11E; genus 3-1-20CM-2-70-9. Next base: position 3,002 of record VBIZ01000007.1, read on the forward strand.
CATTGACGAGATCCCCCGGCGCGAGCGCTCCCAGGGTCGTGCGCTCGGCGGTGTGCGGGATGAGTGCGATCTCGAAGAACGTCTTCCCGAGACCGGCGACGGTCAGGGAAACGCCGTCGATCGTGATGAAACCCTTCATCACGATGTAGCGCGCGAGGGCCTTCGGTAGCGCGAAGCGCAATCGCGCCGCGCCGCCGCCCTCGTCACGGCGGGCCAGGAGCTTTGTCGTCGTGTCGACGTGTCCCTGCACGAAGTGGCCGCCGAGCGCCGTCGTTGGCGTCGCCGCGGACTCGAGGTTCACACGCGTGCCGCGCATCGCGCGCCCGAGCGTGGTCCGCGAGAGCGTCTCGGTGACCAGATCGACCGCGAAGCCATGCGTGTCCCGCTCGACGACGGTCAGGCATGCGCCGGCGACGTTTACGCTCGCGTCGATGCCGAGGTCCTGCGTGACGAGTGACGATGCGACCTCGAGCCGGAGCCCCGACGCGTTCGGCGCCGCGTGCCGAACGGTCCCGATCTCTTGAACGATGCCGGTGAACATCTAGCCCAGCACTCCTTCCACTGCGAGGTCGCTCCCCAGCTTGCGCACGCGCACGTGGTGCAGGTCGCTCGCCTTGGGGACGCCCTCAAGTGCGGGCGGTCCGTCGCCGCCCGCGATGGGCGACAGAAGGAGCAGCACGCGGTCGGCGAGGCCCCCGCGCAGAAGCGCGCCTGCCACGTGCGGGCCGGCCTCGCTCATCACCGTGTTGACCCCGTGCTCTCCAAGCCAGCGCAGCACCGCTCCGAGATCGAGACCGCCGTCGGCGCGAGGAGCGGTGGCGAGCAGCACGCCCGCCTCGCGGAGCTTGTTCGTGCGGCGCACGTCTGCATCCCGCGCGACAAAGATCACCGTACGTTGGGGATCCTTCGCGCGGACGACCTTGGCCGCGGGTGGCGTGCGCGCATCGGCATCGACGATGACGCGTAGCGGATCGCGTCCTTTGACCTCGCGGACGGTGAGCGCCGGGTCGTCGGCGAGGACGGTGCCGATTCCGACGAGCACCGCGTCGGTGCGGTCGCGCAGGCGGTGGACCTCGCGCAGCGCCTGCTTTCCCGACAGGTACCGTCGACCCGGAACGGCGACGCGGCCATCCACAGTCACGGCGAGCTTCAGTAGCACGGACGGTCGCCCGCGCTCGATGCGCGACACGAATCCCGCGTTCAGGCGCTCGGCCTCGTCGCGCAGCACGCCCTCCTCGACCTCGACGCCGGCGGCGCGCAGCGCGCGGATCCCCTTCCCGTCGGTGCGCGGATCGGGGTCGCGCATCGCGACGACGACGCGCGCGACACCGCCCTCGCGGATCGCATCGACGCACGGCGGAGTACGGCCCTGATGCGCGCACGGCTCGAGGTTGGTGTAGAGCGTCGCGCCGCGCGCGCTCTCGCCTGCCATGCGAAGCGCGTTGACCTCGGCATGCGCCTCGCCGGCCGCGTGGTGGTACCCCTCGCCGACGACCGTGCCGTCCCGCACCACGACCGACCCGACGAGGGGATTGGGGCTCGTCCGGCCCGCGGCCCGCGCGGCGAGGCGCAGCGCCCGGCGCATGTACGCACGGTCTTCATCGGTCACGGCTGCTAGTCTGCGGCCCTCGTGACCGTGCTCAAGATGCCGAGCCCCGCGAACCCCGGCCACGACCTCCTCCAATCCGCCCTGTCGCAGCTTGACCGAGCCGCCAAAGCTCTCAATTTGGACCCCGGGATGCACCGCTTCCTACAGCAGCCCGAGCGCACGCTGATCGTCGCGCTGCCCGTGACGATGGACGATGGCAGGCTCGAGGTCTTCACCGGGTACCGCGTGCAGCACTCGACCGGTCGCGGTCCGGGCAAGGGCGGGATTCGGTTCCATCCGTCCGTGACGCTCGAAGAGGTGCAGGGCCTCGCCATGCTCATGACGTTCAAGTGCGCGGTGACCGATCTTCCGCTCGGCGGCGCCAAGGGCGGCGTGGCCGTCGATCCGAGGATGCTTTCGAGGAACGAGATCCAGCGCCTCACGAAGCGTTACACGGCCGCGATCCTTCCGATCATCGGACCCGAGCAGGACATCCCCGCGCCTGACGTGAACACCGACGAGCAGACCATGGCCTGGATCGTCGACACCGTCACGATGATGACCGGGAAGCACTCGCCCGAGGTTGTGACCGGCAAACCGATTGAGCTCGGTGGGTCGCGTGGCCGGACGGAGGCGACGGGTCGCGGTGTCGCCTTCGTCACGCTCGAGGTCGTGCGGCGTCAGGGCAAGGAGCCGCGCGAGATACGCGTCGCGATCCAGGGTTTCGGCAACGTCGGGAGCGTCACGGCCACGTCACTCGCAGCAGCGGGGTGCAGGATCGTAGCGATCTCCGACGTGAGCGGTGGTTACGCGGCCCCCGATGGGATCGACATCGCGCGGGCGGTCGAACATGTGCGGCGCAATCCCGCGCGGACGCTCGAGGGGCTCGCGGGCGTCACGCGGATCTCTAACGCGGAGCTTCTCGCGATGGATGTCGATGTGCTGGTGCCGGCGGCGCTCGAGGGTCAGATCAACCGCGACAACGCGCACGAGATACGCGCGCGAATCATCGTGGAGGGCGCGAATGGCCCGGTGACCTCGGACGCCGATCGAATGCTCGCGGAGCGCGGCGTGCTGATAGTGCCGGACATCCTCGCGAACGCCGGCGGCGTTGTGGTCAGCTACTTCGAGTGGGTCCAGAGCCGCGCCCAGTTCTACTGGGAGCTCGAAGAGGTCGAGAAGCGGCTCGAGATCTACATGCGGCGGGCGATGGAGCTCGTGCTCGCGAAAGCGAAGGCGTACGACAGCCCGCTCCGCGCGGCCGCATTCATCGTCGCCGTCGAGCGAGTCGCGAGTGCGATCACGAAGCGAGGGATCTTTCCCTAGGCGCGAATGGCAGCGCTCCAAATCGCCGTGGTTGCATAATTATCCAGGACACCGCATAATCCTTCGTCTATGCCAACTCGAGTCGCCATCGTCGGCGTGACCGGTTATGCCGGTGGGGAGCTCGCCCGTCTGGTGCTGCGACACCCCGAGGCGCGGCTCGTGGCGGCCGTGGCGCGGTCGCACCAGGGCGAGCCGCTCCGCACCGCGCAACCACACCTGCACGGGGCGCCCGATTCGCTCGTCATAGGGTCTGATGTCGGCGACGCCGATGTCGTGTTCACGGCGCTTCCGGCCGGCGAGGCCGCGAAGCAGGCGCGGGACTGGCTTCGAGACGGCCGCACGGTCATCGACATCGGGAGCGATTTCCGCCTTCGCGATCCAAAGCTCTACGAGCGCTGGTACGGCTACACGCATCCCGCGCCCGACCTGCTGAAGGAAGCGGTCTACGGCCTTACGGAGCTGACGAGGGATCGGGTCCGGACTGCGCGCCTCGTCGCGAATCCCGGCTGCTATCCGACCGCGGCGCTCCTCGCGCTCGCTCCCGCGCTCAAAGCAGGTCTTGTGACGGAGGACGTGATCGTTGACGCGAAGTCCGGCGTGAGCGGGGCGGGGCACTCGGTCGAGGACGCGTACCTCTTCGGGACGATCGACGAGAGCGTTCGACCGTATGGCGTGCCGAAGCATCGGCACACCCCAGAGATCGCGCAGGAGGCCGCGGCGCTTCTCGGCAAGCAGCTGCGGCTCACGTTCACACCGCACCTCATTCCGATGAACCGCGGGCTCGTGGCGACGTGCTACGCACCGCTTCGCTCCGGCAAGACCGCGAGGGACGTGGCGCAGGCATACGCCCGCGAATACGCCGAGGAGCCGTTCGTGCGCGTCATCGACACGTATCCCGCGACGAAGGCCACCCTCGGCAGCAACTGGTGCCTCGTGCACGCCGTCGTCGACGAGGACAACGCGCGCCTCGTCGCGTTCGCGGCGCTCGACAATCTGGTGAAAGGTGCGGCCGGCTCGGCGCTCCAGAACTTCAACGCACGCTTTGGCTATCCCGAGACGATGGGCCTCGAAGCGCTCCCGCTGTGGCCGTGACCGGAGACGTTCTCGGATTCACCGTCGGCACCGCTGCCGCGGGTGTCAGGGACGGAACGCCGACGAGGACGGATGTCGCGCTCATCGTCTCCGACCGGAGCTGCGCGGCAGCCGGCGTCTTCACCACGAATCAGGTGATCGCTGCTCCCTGCGTGGTCACGCGTCGCCATCTGGAACAGGGACGCCTTCGCGCGATCGTCGTGAACTCAGGCAATGCGAACGCGTGCACCGGCGAGCAGGGCGAACGGCACGCGGTGATGATGGCTCGCGCTGCGGCGCAGCGGATCGGCTGCGACCCGTACGAGGTTGCGGTCGCGAGCACCGGAGTCATCGGCGTACCGCTCCCGGTCGAGCGGATCATGAAGGCGGTCAAGGGCATGGGCCTGCGGCCGGGCGAGTGGAGCGACGTCGCGAAGGCGATCATGACGACGGATACAAAGCCGAAATCGATCGGCGTCGAGCTCCCGCTCAGCTCTGGCACGGTGCACCTGCGAGGTGTCGCGAAGGGCGCGGGGATGATCCATCCGAACATGGCCACGATGCTCGCGTTCGTGATGACCGACGCGGACGTGGAAGTCGAGGCGCTTCGTGACATCGTCCCGCACGCAGCCGAGACGAGCTTCAACGCGATCAGCGTGGACGGCGACACGAGCACGAACGACACGTTGCTGGTGCTCGCGAACGGAGCGTCGGCGATCAAAGCGCGTGGTAAGGACCTCGCCGCGTTCAAGAGCGCAGCGAGCGCGCTCTGCGAATCGCTCGCAAGGGAGATCGTCGCCGACGGCGAAGGAGTGACACGGGTCTTCGAGGTCATGATCCGAGGCGCCGCGTCTGACGATGATGCGAAGCGAGCCGCGCGGACGATCACGACATCGAATCTCGTGAAGACGGCGATCCATGGGGCCGACCCGAACTGGGGCCGCATCCTCGCCGCGGCAGGCCGCTCGGGCGCGAAGGTCGATGCCACCCGCGCGACCGTGCGGATCGGCGAGGTGGTCGTGTTCGACTCCGGATCTCCTCGCGCATACGACGCCAAACGGGTTCGAGAGATCATCAGCCAGCCGCAGGTCTGGATCGAGGTCGAGCTCGGGCTTGGAAGCGGAAAAGCGCACGCGTGGGGCACGGATCTCTCGGCCGAGTACGTGCGGATCAATGCCGACTACACCACGTAGGGATCTGCTCGTGTTGAAGATCGGAGGCTCGGTCGGCGCCGAGGACGATGCCGCGCTCGACGCCGTCGTCGCGCTCAACGACGCCGGCCATCCGATGGTCGTGGTTCACGGCGGCGGGCCACTCGTTGGCGAGTGGGCCGAGCGCCTGGGCATGGAGACACGCTTCGTCCGCGGCCTTCGGGTCAGCGACGCTGGAACGCGCGATGTGGCGCTCGCCGTCCTGGGCGGCCTCGCGAACGGGCGCGTTGTCGCGGCGCTGCTCGCGCGCGGCGTGCCGGCGGTCGGCCTCACGGGGATCGACGGCGGAATGCTGCGCGCGGAACGGGAGGACCCCGAGCTTGGTTTCGTCGGCCGCGTGACCCTGGTGGACAGCGCCCTCGTCGAGGAGCTCGTTGACGCGGGCCGCGTTCCGATCGTTGCGCCGGCCGCGCTGGACCGCGCTTCGGGCGAGATCCTCAACGTGAACGGCGACGCGGCGGCCGGCGCGATCGCCGCGAGTCTCAGCGCGCGGCTCCTCGTCTTCGTGACCGACGTGCCGGGTGTGCGGGGCAAGGACGGACGCGTCATCGCGAGGCTCGACGCGGAGAAGGCGCGCGTGCTCGTCGACGACGGAACGATCGAAGGGGGCATGCTGCCGAAGGTCGAGGCGTGCCTCATCGCGGCCGCGGCCGGATGCCGCGCCGCCATCGTGGCGACGCGCGGCCTGGACGCGGTCGAGCGCCTTCTCGCCGGCGAGCAGGTCGGCACGGTCTTCGAGGCCGCCGCATGAGGGAAACGCTCGCGCGAAAGCATCATCGGCAGCAGGCCCTGCTTCGCGTCGTCTCGCAGCAGCGGCTCTCGACGCAGGCCGACGTGGTACGCGCGTTGCGCGGCGCGGGCTTCGCGGCGACGCAGGCGACGGTCTCGCGGGACATCGTGGAGCTCGGGCTTGTCAAAGTCGCGCGTGACGGCACCCACGCGTACGCGCCGCCCTCCGCGGCCGCGCCGGGCGGAGGCATGGAGCGCCTGCGCCGGTTTTGCGAGGACTATCCAGTGGAAGGCGCGCTCGCCACGAATCTCGTCGTGCTGCGGTCACTTCCGGGAACCGCGAATGCGCTCGCCGCCGCGCTTGACGCATCGCGCCTCGATGAGGCCGTGGGCACCCTCGCGGGAGACGACACCGTCTTCATCGCCGCCACCAACGAGCGTCACGCGCGAGCGCTCCTCGGTCGGCTGACGACGTTCGGCATCGCGCGAAAGGGAGCGAAATGAGCAAGCAGTACGCCGGTGAGACCTGCGTGCTGGCGTACTCGGGCGGTCTCGACACGAGCGTCGCGGTCGCGTGGCTTCGCGAGACGCTCGGCTTCGAGGTGGTCACCTGCACCGGTGACCTCGGGGCCACGGGCGATCTTGAGGCCGTCCAGCGCAAGGCGATCGCGAGCGGCGCGCGCAAGGCGATCGTCCAGGACGCCCGTGACATCTTCCTTCGCTACTTCGTGTGGCCCGCGCTGCAGGCTGGCGCTCTCTACGAGGATCGCTATCCGCTCGCGACCGCGCTCGGGCGTCCCCTGCTCGCGAAGCTGCTCGTCGATGCGGCCCGCGCTGAGAACGCTCGCTTCGTCGCACATGGTTGCACCGGAAAGGGGAACGACCAGGTCCGGTTCGACCTCGCGGTCGGCGCGCTCGCTCCGGATCTCACCGTGATCGCACCGATGCGCGGCGGAATGAACATGACCCGCGACGAGGAGATCGACTACGCGAAGAGGCACGGCATTCCCGTCGAGGCCACGAAGAAGAGTCCGTACAGCGTCGATATGAACCTCTGGGGCCGCTCGATCGAGGCGGGAGTCCTCGAGGATCCGTGGGGCGCGCCGCCACGCGATGTCTTTCAGTGGACCGTTGACCCGGACGAGGCGCCGGCGACGCCTCGCGAGATCGAGATCGGCTTCGAGGAGGGCGTTCCGGTCACGATCGACGGGACGAAGACCGAGAGCG
>VBIZ01000008.1 GCA_005880575.1 Chloroflexota bacterium
ACGCTTATTCCTGGAGGCACGGCTTCGCGATTCGACCGCTTCGGCGACGACGGCGACGAGGAGCCAGCGCCGCAGATGCGGATCCACATACCTGAAGAGAAGCCGGCGCGGCCGCCCGCGATTGCGGCTCAGGCGCCGAAACCCTCTCTACCGGGGGGAGCCGAAACCCTCACGGGCCTCAGCGCCACCCCCCGGCGGGGGCCCTCGGAAGCTGACCCATCGCCGACGTCCGACGCTCAAAGGAAGCCTTTCGCCGTATCTACGGCCGGACTCGCATCCGCCGCGGTCGCGGCCGAAGGAGTTCTCCACGCGGAGCCGCCTGAGAAGCCGTGGGTTCTGCCCGCCATCGACGAGCTTGATCAGGGATCGGCGGCGCGGTCTGGAAAAGACGAGCTCATCCGCAACAAGCGCGTCATCGAAGAGACCCTCTCGCATTTCGGGATCGCAGCTTCCGTCGTCGACGTCTTCGTCGGGCCGGTCGTCACTCGCTACGAGCTGAAGCCCGCCGCGGGGGTGAAGCTCTCGCGGATCGAAGCGCTCGCCGACGACCTCTCGCTCGCGCTTGCCGCGCGGACGCTCCGGATCGAGGCGCCCATCCCCGGCAAGAGCGTCGTCGGGATCGAGATCCCGAACCTCGCGATCGGCCTGGTTTCGGTCCGCGACGTCGCCGAGAGCGCCGAGTTCAAGGGCTCGCCGTCGAAGCTCACCGTGGCGCTCGGGAAGGACGTCGCGGGCGGGGCGATCGTCACAGACCTCGCGAAGCTGCCGCACCTGCTCATCGCCGGCCAGACCGGATCTGGCAAGAGCGTCTGCATCGGCGCGATCCTGACGAGCCTGCTCCTTCAGTCGACACCCGACGACGTCCGGATCCTGATCGGGGACCTCAAGCGGGTGGACTTCCCGGGGTTCAACGGCGTGCCGCACCTCGTCGTCCCGGTGATGCACGACTCGCCGCAGATCCTGAACGCTCTCTACTGGACCACGAGCGAGATGGACCGGCGGTACCGCCTCTTCGCTCGCGCCAACGCCCGCAACATCGCCTCGTACAACGAGAAGCACCAGGGCCAGGACCGGGTGCCGTACGTCGTGTTCATCATCGACGAGCTCGCCGACCTCATGCTCCAGGCACCGATCCAGGTCGAAAAGCAGATCACGCGGATCGCGCAGCTGGCGCGCGCGACCGGCATCCACCTCGTCCTCGGCACCCAGCGCCCCTCGGTCGACGTGATCACCGGGCTCATCAAGGCCAACGTCCCCGCTCGTATCGCCTTTGCTACCGCTTCGTCGGTCGACTCCCGCACCATCATCGACATGACGGGCGCGGAGAAGCTCCTTGGTCGCGGCGACATGCTCTGGCTCGCGCCGGACGCGGCCAAGCCCGTCCGTGCGCAGGGCGCGTTCGTATCGGATGCGGAGATCGAGCAGGTTATCCGCCACTGGCGACAGCAGCGCGAAGCGCACTACGACCTCTCGATCATCGAGGACAAGGAGCGCGCGCGCGTCCGCGACGACGGCGGCGACGAGATCGACGACGACCGATACGAAGAGGCCGTCGAGATCGTCCAGCGCGCGGGGCAGGCGTCGGTGTCGATGCTCCAGCGGAAGATGACGATCGGGTTCGCGCGCGCAGGACGGCTCATCGACGTCATGGAGCAGCACGGCGTCATCGGTCCCTCGCAGGGACCGGGCAAGATGCGCGAGGTCTACGGAATGGCGAAGGATGATGCCTAGACGAGCGACGAGCGGCTTTGCCGTGAGGAGCGAGACCATCAGCCCTGAGCGTGTCTCCGCGGTCGCTTCGCGCCCAGGGGCCCCTGCCCCTGAGCCGCGAGATTAGGCAGATGCCTAGCCTCGGCGAGCAGCTTCGGGCGGAGCGCGAGCGCAAGGGCATCACCCTCGAGCAGGCCGCGGCCGACACGCGCATCCGCGAGAAGTTCCTGACGGCGCTCGAGGCGGGGGACTACCCGGCCCTCCCCGGAGCCGTGTACACGCGGGGGTTCCTGCGCAACTACGCCGAGTACCTCGAGCTCGAGACCGACGAGATGGTCGTGCTCTTTCAACACGAGCGCGGGGGCGCACCGCCCGAGCCGACTCCAAAGCGCAGCTTCAAGCCGTATCGCCCGGTCGTCCACAAGAGCCTGATCTTCCGGCCCGTCGTGTTCGTCCCGGTGCTGATCATCGCGTTCGTCGGATCGTTCCTCGGGTACATGTACTACCAGTTCACGACATTCGCGACGCCGCCGAAGCTTGAGATCACCGCCCCGTCATCGGATGGCCTTACCGCCAGCGCCGACCTCGCCGTGCGCGGCGTCACCGTCCCAGGCGCGCGGGTCACGGTCACGCTCATTCCCGGACCGGACTTCGTCGATATCCACTCGGCGGACGACGGCACCTTCGGCGCGTCGGTCGTGCTCAGCCCCGGGTCGAATCACCTGCTCGTCGAGGTCCAGGCGGCGGGCAAGACGAACAAGGTCATCCGCACGATCCAGTACCAACCCGCCCCGACCGCGGCTGTCGGGCCCGCGCCGCAGCTCGTCGTGGACCAGCCCGCCGCCGGGTCGACGCTCACGAATGTCTCGATCCTCGTGAGCGGGCATGTCGACCGCTCCGTGTCGCGACTACTCATCAACAACATCGCCGTCCCGGTCAGCACCGACGGAACGTTTCAGAGCCGGTACTACATGCCCGCCGGGCCGCAGTCGTTCCGCGTCACCGCGCAAACGGCATCCGGCGGCACGGTCGAGGAGACCCGAAACGTCGTGGTCGTTTACACCGCCGCGGTGGTGAACGTGTTCGTGCGCGGCGGCGACACCTGGCTGCTCGCGACGGTCGACGGCGCGGACGTGCCCGGGAGCGGCCGCGTGTACAAGGACGGCGAGACGGCCGCGTTCATCGGGAAGGAAGTCCGGATCAAGGCGGGGAACGGAGCGGTGGCACAGGTCATCTACAACGGCCAGCTCATCGCGGGCCTCGGCAAGCAGGGTGAGGTCGTGGAGCGCACCTTCGTAGCGCAGTGACGCTCCCGAACGCACTGACATCCGCGCGCGCCCTCCTCGTCATCCCCCTCATCGGCCTCATCGCCCTCGGCGACGTGTCCGCGGCGCTCATCGTCTTCGCGATCGCCGCCGCGACCGATGCGCTCGACGGCCCGCTCGCTCGGCGCCGCGGCGGCACCACGGCGCTCGGAGCGGCGCTCGATCCGCTCGCCGACAAGGTGCTCGTGGTCGGCACGCTTCTCGCCCTCGCGCTGCGCGAGATCGCGCCGGCGTGGGCCGTCCTGCTAATCCTCGGCCGAGAGCTCGTCGCCGTCGAGGTCCGCGCCCGGTCGCCACATGTGCTCGGCGCGGGCGTCGACGGGAAGGCCAAGACCGTGCTGCAGGTCGCCGCCGTCCTCGCCCTTCTGGCGGGGGCCGCGTGGCCCTCGGCCGGCCTCGGTCCGGCGGCGAATGCACTGCTCGCAGTGGCCGCCGCGCTCACCGTCCTCTCTGGCGTCAGACTCGTCCTTCGTGCCCGCCAAACGACCGCCCACCCTGCCTGAGCTCGAGGAGCGCATGGCCACGATCCACTCGCGCCTGCGCCGCCGCAAGCTGACCGTCGCCGAAGCCGAGTCCTGCACCGGCGGGCTCCTCGCGGCGGTGCTCACCGCGCATGCCGGATCGAGTGACTACTTCAAAGGCGGCGCGGTCGTCTACTCGAACGAGGCGAAGACCATCCTCGCCGACGTCGCGCCCGACCTCATCCACGGACACGGGGCCGTGTCGTCGGTCGTGGCGGGGGCGCTCGCTCGCGGCGCGCGTGCGCGGCTCGGTGCGAAGATCGGCCTCGGCATCACCGGCATCGCGGGCCCTGGCGGTGCGACGCCCGGAAAGAAGGTCGGGCTCACGTACGTCGCCGTGGACAGCGACGATCACTCCGTGGTGAAAAAGTACGAGTGGCCCTTTGACCGCGAGGGCAATCGCCTCGCGTCGGTCGGCGCGGCCCTCGACCTCCTCGAGAAGGCGATCGCATGAGTCCGGCGTATCCGCGCGAGCTCGGCCGCGCTTTTCAGGACGACGAGGTCGCGCGCAAGTACCGGTTCCGTCGGCCCTACCCACGCGAGATCTTCGAGATCCTTGAAGGACTCCTGGTCGAGCCGCGAACGGTGCTCGATGCGGGCTCCGGGACGGGAGCGCTTACGCTCGGACTCGCCCGCTTCGCCAAGCGTGTCGACGCTGTCGATCCGTCCACCGCGATGCTCCGTGAAGCGCGCCGGATGCCGGGCAGCGACAACGAGCGGATCCGTTGGATAGAAGGCACCGCCGAGAGCGCCCCTCTCGATCCGCCGTACGGTCTCATCACGTCGGGGTCGAGCATCCATTGGATGGATCCAGACCTGGTCATGCCACGCTTCCGCGCGGCCCTCGCGCCGGGTGCCGTGCTCGCGATCGTCAATTCGGAGAGCGTCTACCCCAAGGAGGAGTGGCGCGACCAGCTCCTCGGCCTGATCCGCGCCTTCTCGCCGAACCCGCACCACCTCGAATTCGCTGACCTGGTGCGATCCCTCGAGCGCTCGGGCCATTTCACCCGCGACGGCGGACGCACGACGCACCCGGTGCCCTACGAGCAGTCGGTCGACGACTACATGGGCATGCTCGCGAGCACGAGCACGCTCTCGCGGACGACGCTGGGTGCGCGTGCCGGCGACTTCGAGCGCGATGCCCGGGCGATCTTCGCTCGGCACGGCATGAGCGGCGTACGCGCGGAGCTCGTTGGCGAAGTTGTCTGGGGGCGGCCGCAGTGAGCGCGCGCCCGGTCGGTGTCGGCCTGCTCGGCCTCGGCACGGTCGGGTCCGCCGTGGCGCGGGCGTTCGCCGACCGCTCGCGCCGCATCGACGCGGCCGCGGGACGGCCGGTGCGCCTTGTCGCGGCGGCCGTGCGCGATCCACAGAAAGCGCGCGACGCCGGGGACGTCCCGGTGACGGCCGACCCGCACGCGATCCTCGACGACCCGGAGGTCGCCATCGTCGTCGAGGTCATCGGCGGGACCGAGCCCGCACGCGAGCTCGATCTCGGCGCGTTCGAGCGCAAAAAACATCTGGTCACCGCGAACAAGGAGATCGTGGCGAAAGAGTGGAAGGCCCTTCATGAAGCGGCGCGCGTCGCGAAGCGCGAGCTGCGCTTCGAGGCCGCGGTCGCGGCCGCGGTGCCGGTGATCGCGGGCATGCGCGGACTCGGGGCGGTCCGCCCGCGCGTCCTGCGTGGGCTCGTCAACGGCACGACGACGTACATCTGCTCGCGGATGGAATCGGGGAAATCCTTCGACGAAGCCCTCGCGGAGGCGATTGCGGCTGGGTACGCCGAGGCCGACCCGACGAACGACGTCGATGGACACGACGCCGCGTACAAGCTCTCCATACTCGTCTCGCTCCTCGAAGGCCGGCACTTCCATCCCGACAACGTCCGGCGCACGAGCCTTCGCGGCATCGCGGCCTCCGACGTCACGGGCGCGGCCGCGCACGGCGCGCGGGTCCGGTACCTCGCCGTCGCCGATTTCGGCGAGAAGGCGACCAAAGCCCGGGTAGGGCCCGAGGAGGTCCCGGCGGATTCGCTCGAGGGCCAGGCGACCGGGCCGACGAACGTGATCACGCTCGAGAGCGATCTCGTTCCACGTTTGGTGTGGAGCGGCCCGGGCGCGGGCGGAGACGCGACCGCGTCCGCGATACTCGGGGACGTGATCCAGATCGCGCAACGGCTCGCATGACGAGGACCGTCCTGAAGTTCGGCGGCACCTCGGTGGCGTCGCCCGCGGCTTTGCAGCGCGTGGCCGAGATCGTGAAGAACACGAGGGGCCATCGCATCGTCGTCGTGTCCGCGACCGCGGGGACGACCGACGCGCTCATCGGCGCCGCACGCGCCGCCGAGAGCGGCGACGCGCAGACCGCGCAGGACACGATCCTCCGGTTGTCGGGCGAGCATCGGAACCTCATCGCGGACGCGCTCGGCTTCGAATCGGCGGACGTCCTCAAGGAGATCGCCGACCTGACCGAGCGGACGACCGCGCTCCTGCAGAGCGTCGCGATCCTGCGCGAGTGCACCGCACGCACACTCGACGCGATCGTCTCGTACGGAGAGCGGATCTCCGCGCCGATCGTCGCAGCGGTCCTGAACCACACCGGCACGAAGGCCGAAGCGCTCTCGGCAGAGGGCCTGCTGATCACCGACGACGCCTTCGGGCACGCCAACCCGATCGTCGACGAAACCCGCGCGCGCGTCACGAAGGAGCTCGACTCGCGGCTCGGCTACGGCGTCGTGCCCGTGGTCACGGGATTCATCGGCTCGACCGTCGACGGCGTGACCACGACGCTCGGGCGCGGGGGATCGGACTACTCGGCCGCGGTTCTCGCCGCGGCGACGAAGGCCGACGATCTCCGGATCTACACCGACGTGAGCGGCGTGATGAGCGCCGATCCGCGTGTCGTGAAGAGTGCCAAGCCGCTCGACTCGATGTCCTACGCGGAGGCCGCCGAGCTCAGCTACTTCGGCGCGAAGGTCATCCACCCGCGCACCGTACTGCCGGCGGTCGAGGCAGGTATCCCGGTCCGGATCCTCAACACGTTCGCGCCGTCGGACCGAGGGACGACGATCACGAACAACACCGATAAGGACGGAAGCGTCGTGAAGGCGACCACGTCGCTCGGTGGGCTCGGGATGATCACGGTGCAGGGTGCCGGCATGAGCGGCGTTCCGGGATTCGCGGCGCGCGTGTTCGACACGGCCGCCGCCGAGCGCGTCTCGGTGATGATGATCAGCCAGTCCTCGAGCGAGAACTCGATCTGCCTCGTCGTCCCAGACGACGCGACGGACCGGCTGAAGAGCGCGCTCGAGCGGATGTTCAACGCGGAGCTGCAGCGCCACGACGTCGAGAAGATCGCGGTCGAGCGCCCGGTCGCCATCGTCGCGGCGGTGGGGGAGGGGATGCGCGGCACGCCCGGTGTCGCGGCCCGCGTCTTCACGGCGCTCGGAAAAGCGAACGTGAACGTCGTGGCGATCGCTCAGGGCTCGAGCGAGCTCAACATTTCTCTCGTGGTGTTGGAGAAGGACCGCGAGAAGGCGGTGCGCCTCATCCACGAAGAGTTCCACCGCTGAGGACCCTCAACCACTTCAGCTACCTGCTCCTGGTCCTCGTAGTTACCGTCCCGACGGTCGCGGGCATCGCCATCGTCCTCGCTCCGGCCGGCTCGCTCGCGCTCCCGGCGATCGGCGCGACCGTCGCGATCGATGTCGCCGTGTTCGGCTTGATCTGGCTCTCGATGCGCCCGGGCGCGGCCGACATCACCTCCCCGGAGCAGCTCGCGCGGCTGGTTCAAGGTGGCAAGCCCGTCGTCGTCGAGATGTACTCGAACTTCTGCCTCATCTGCATGGCGAACCGGCAGACCATCAAGATCGCGGCGACGACGCTGAGCGGGCAGTGCCGATTCGTGCGCGTGGAGCTCCCGACGGCCACGGGCGCCGTGATCGGCGACGTCTACAAGTGCCAGTACACGCCGAGCTACCTCATCTTCGACGAGCACGGCGACCTCGTACGCACGATCATCCCCGACAACGTCACCCCGATCGCCAACGGCTACCGCGTCCTGGACGAGACCGGGGCGGTCGTGAGTCGCGCCCCGCGAGTGACCCCCGAGCTCCTCGTCGATCTCGTGCGATTCACCAGCTGATGGCAGCGTCATTGCAGAAGCGGCAGTAGAACGACCGGGGAGGCGTGCATGCCGATCACAGCGAAGGAAGTGAACGAGGCATCCGGGAGCAGCGAGGCGAACGTCGCACGGGATCGCACCGCACGGACGGGCGGCACGGCGCGCCGGGGCACGGCGACGCCGAAGTCATATCGGACCAAGGACGGGCAACCCGACCCGACCAAGTCGGTGGAGGCCGAGCAGCGGCGCAGGGCGGCCGGCGCTCCGACGCCACGCGGGGCGCCCAAGATCTCGCCAAAGGCGGGCGGGTCCAGCAGCAAGCCCGAAAGCAAGAGCGACAAGAGCTGGTCCCGCTCGGGGGACAAGAACCAGCGGGAGCGCGCCCGTCGCTAGTCGCTTGCTCGGCTTCCCTCACACTCGACCCGTGCGGGACCCGGGCGCGCCCGTCGATCTCTATCGCCTGCTCGAGGCCACCGACGAGCCGGAGCTCATCGACCGGGAGATACCGGAGAGCGCCGAGATCCTCGAGCTTGGCTGCGGCTCCGGCCGCATCACGCATCCATTGATCGCGCTCGGGCGGCGCGTCGTGGCAGTCGACTTCAATCCCGAGATGCTCGAGCTGATCGAGGGCGCCGAAACCGTGCTGTCGCGCATCGAGGATCTGGACCTCGGCCGCACATTCGGCGGAGTGCTGCTCATGAGCACGCTCATCAACGCACCGGAAGAAATGCGTCTCGAGCTGCTTCGGTCCATCCGCCGCCATCTCGCGCCGGCCGGCATCGCCCTCATCGAGCGCTACGACCCCGACATCGGTAACGACCCGACACCGACCGAACGCCACAACGGCGCCGTCACGATCCGCGTGTCGGAGATCGCGCGCCGGGGCCACCTGCTGTATCAGACGGTCGAGTACGACGCCGGCACACACGGGAACTGGCGCATCCGCCTCGATGGCCGGTACGTCGTGAGTGACGATGAGATGCTGGCCGATCTGGCCGCGACCGGGCTCCGCCTCCTGCGCTGGATCGACGAACGTCACCGGTGGCTCGCCGCGGCACTCGTCTGATACGTCGACCGCGCTGGGGCCGTGCCATCGTCGTTGAGTGAGCGCGCGCTTCTTCGTCATCGCAATGGCAACGATGGTCCTATTCACGGTCGGCCCCGCTGAGCCGGCCTGCCAGCCGCGGCCGCCGGAGAGCGATGCGCGGCACTCCAGTGGTCTCGCGCTTGCGCCCGGACGGGGGCCGTGTCACACGTCGATCGACGACCGCCTCGGCATCGCGTACGACCGCGCATATCGCTTCGCGACCGAGCACGCGGATGATCTCGGATATCCGTGGGACGATCGAGGGAACCTCACGGTCGTCATCTCGGCCGTGACCGCCCACGGCCGCGAGCTGTCGGAGCAATGGAGCCGCCTCGGCTGGGCGGTGCCGGTCCGGATCCGCGCCGTTACGCGGTCATTCGCCGAGCTCGAACAAGTCAAGCATGACGTCATCGAGATCTCGCGACTCCGGATTCCCGGCTCCGACGACCTTCGCTTCTCGACAGGCGATGCCGAGCACAATCGCGTGATCCTCGGCGTCCACCGCCTCACGGATGAGATCGCGGCCGCGATCGTCGCCCGCTATGGCACCGAAGTCGTGGCCGTGCAGGTCGATCCCGCATTCGGCATCTTCAGTCTGCGAGACTAAGCACGTGCGCAAACGGAAAGTCGCGGTCCTCGGTGCCACCGGAACAGTGGGGCAGCGTTTCATCAGTCTCCTGCACGGCCATCCGTGGTTTGAGATCAGCGCGCTCACGACAAGCGACGCGAAAGCCGGCAAGCGTTACGGCGATGTCACGCCCTGGCACTGGTCCGGCGAGATGCCTGCGGCCGTCGCCGGCATGACGCTGCAGCCGACCTCGGCCGATCTCGACGCCGAGATCTGCTTCTCCGCGCTGCCTTCCGAGGCGGCCGAGCAGTGGGAGGCCGCCCTCGCGAAGACCGGGCACCACGTCTTCTCAAACGTGAAGACGCACCGCATGGACGAGGACGTCCCGCTCCTGATCGCTGAGGTGAACGCCGAGCACATGCACGCGCTCGACGTGCAACGCCAAAAGCGCGGATGGTCCGGCTCGATCGTGACAAACGGGAACTGCTCGGCGATCGGCTTCGCGCTCGCCGCCGCTCCGCTCCAGAGGACCTTCGGCATCGAGCGCGCCGTCGTCACCACCATGCAGGCCCTCTCCGGCGCCGGGTATCCCGGCGTCGCCTCGCTCGACGCGCTCGACAAT
>VBIZ01000009.1 GCA_005880575.1 Chloroflexota bacterium
CCACCAGGTCTCGAGCTCCTCGCGGACGACCGACAGGTTCGGAAGCCATAGGACCAGACCAGACCCGAGCTCCTCGTCGATACGGAAGAGCTCGAGCTCCTTGCCGAGAACGCGGTGGTCACGGCGTTCGATCTCCTGAAGACGCTTGAGGTAGTCGTCGAGCTGCTTCTGGTCGGGCCACACCGTTCCGTAGATGCGCTGGAGCTGAGGGTTCCGCTCGTTGCCGCGCCAGTAGGCGCCGGCGATGGAGAGGAGCTTGAACGGCCCGATCTTTCCCGTGCGCTCGACGTGGGGTCCCTTGCACAGATCGACGAAGCCGTTGTGCTGGTACACGCTGACCTTTCCGTTCTCGACCTCGTCGTCGCTGTCCTCGTCCGCGCCCTTCTCCGCGAGCTTTTTGATCTGGTCGACCTTGTAGCCCTGATTCCGCTCGCTAAAGAATTTGAGCGCCTCGGGCACGCCCAGGTCGCGATGCTCGAACGGCAGGTCCTGCTTCACGACCTCGCGCATCTTCGCTTCGATCTTCCCGAGATCGTCGGGCGTGAGCGGGCGCTCCAGCTCGAAGTCGTAGTAGAAGCCGTCCTGGACGGGCGGCCCGAACCCGAACTTCGCGCCGGGGAAGAGCTCGAGGACGGCGCCGGCCATGACGTGCGCGGTCGAATGCCGCAGCGCGTAGAGCTTTTCGTCGCCGTGATCCGCTTTGCGCTCGGTCTTCGCCATTGCCGTTCTCCAGACAAACAAAATCGCCCTTCGTCACTGGGACGAGGGCGACTCGCGGTTCCACCCAGCTTCGCCGGCCGCGCCGGCGCGCTTTGTTGACGGCTATACGGGGCCTACCCCATTCGCTCGGCGGTGGTATCTCCTATCTATTGCCGCCGGTTCGCACCGCTGCCGGCTCTCTGGTGGTCACAGTTAGGAGCGCTGTCCGCGTCTTCGCGAGGACTGAATAATAGCTCAGCGTTTCTTCTTGCCGGTCACCGAACGTTCGCCCAGATTTCGTTGATGCGGTAGCTCCCATCGGCGTTTCGCGTGAGGCGGTAGCTGCCGTCGGTGTTTCGTGCTACGTCGAGCGTGACGACGACGGGCATGCCCGGCCCCGGAGGGTTGTTCCGCGACAGATGAGGCAGGAAGACGGTTCGGCCCCAGGTTTGGACTGCGATGCTCGTCCCATCGAACTTGCCCGGTTGAGGTGACCCAGCGAATTCGATGACGATGGCCCCCCGGTCCGAAGCCGCTACCGTTCCGCCGACCTGTATCCCGCAAGCGCAGAAAATGCCCTCCGGGCTATCCGAGGCGAGACCAACGGCCGTGAGGAGCAAGACCAGGAACGCCACTG
Source organism: Chloroflexota bacterium (assembly GCA_005880575.1). Taxonomy (GTDB): domain Bacteria; phylum Chloroflexota; class Limnocylindria; order P2-11E; family P2-11E; genus 3-1-20CM-2-70-9. The sequence goes on from VBIZ01000009.1 coordinate 1,337, forward strand.
ATAACCGTCGCGGCATCGCGCTCGATCGTAGACCCGGCCTGATTACAGAACCGCTTCGAGCGTCTCCCAGACTTTGCGCTGGTTCTCGGGCGTCGCCGGCCAGCGGTCGTCGGCGCGCGGCGTCGCGATGCCGGTCTGGTGGATGAAGACGAAGGCGACCTGCTGGAGCATGGACAGCGCTTCGTTGCGTGACTCGTGGTCGCGCCACTCAAGGATCGCGGCGCGCGCCCGGGTCGCGCGCTGGTGAATGCGATCGATTACGACGTAGCTGTCGCCCGCCGGCCAGCGCTGCGCATTCACGTCGATTCCGTTGACGAACAAGACCCCCATCAGATCGGCCTTGGTGAAGTCGTTGCCGCTGAATGCGTTCGCGGCTCGCACCGGGTCGATCCGCTCGGCCGCGTGGCCCCACGGCTTGCCGTGGAACGTGACGTTGCGGATCGGCCCGCTGAATGTGCAGTCCACGAACTCCGCGCATGCGGAAATCCAGCCGTCGATGTTCGTGCGAGCGAAGTTGCAGTTCTCGAACCGCGCTTGGCCGGGCCGAACCGCATGGAGGTCCGCGCCGTCGAACCGGCATTCGCGGAAGACGCTCTGCCTTCTGCTCGCGAAGAGCGTCTGCAGACGCTCATCGAACAGCTCGCCGCGGAAGTCGCAGCGCTCGAAGACGCAGCCGTTCGGTGCGAAGCGCTCGAAAGCGGCGCGGCTGAAATCCGCGTCGCGGACGGTGACTCTATCGAGCGCGAGGACGCCTTGCACGGTCTAGGTCTCCGGGTTCTGGTGCTTAGTCGGAGTCACTCGCCGCGCGCAGGTTGACGACGTTCGAGGACTCGATGCTCTCCATCTTGGAGCGACCCTCGAAGACGACGCCCTTCTCGATCGAGAGAGAAGGACTCGTGATGTCGCCACGAACCTTCGCCGGTCGGTGAAGCTCGACCGCGCCGGTCGCCTTGATGTTCCCAACGACGTCGCCCTCGACGATGACGGTGCCGCAGCTGATCTCGGCCGAGACCTTGGCGCCCTCGCCGATGTGCAGGGTGTCGCTCGTCGTTATCTCGCCGGTGAAGGTGCCGTCGATCCGGACCTTCCCCTCAAAGGCGAGCTTGCCCTCGAACTCCGACCCTTTTCCAAGCGATGCGTTGAAATCGCCGCTGCCCGCGCTCGTGTGCATGTCCCGCTGGTACTGCTGCACTTCCCTTTTCGCCTCCGGTTCTGGAGCCCGCGGTGGCTCGGGCACGTCTGCCTGCTCGCTACGCGGCTGCGGCGCCGTGAAGAGCGGCTGACGGGCTTCGCCACTGGGGTTACTTCCTCGCTTGAACGTGGATCGGAACACTACGACGTCAACGCGACAAGAACTAGCACGTTGTCGTCGCAAAACGGTCTGTATGCAGCCACCGGTACGCCGCGGTTCGTCAGACTTTTTCGGCCCCCCGCTCCTCGAGCCCCCGACGGTCCGACCGGCATGGTGCGCTGCCGCCGATGCGCCGGTAACCAATGAGGACCGTCGGGGGCTGCCGCGGCCTCTGCGCCGGCAGCAGAACGAGGGTCGAACGCGAGCGTCGCCGGCGTCGCCCGATCGAGGCACCTGCGTGAGCTCGAAGACCGTCTCTGGCCGCCACGAACGGTGGCGACAGCTGCGGGTGCGCGAACGCAACGCGATCCCATTCCAACGCGACCGTGACTCGCTTACCTGTCGGGAACCGGCGGTCAAGCACACAGGCGACGCGGATCGGAGTCTCATCGCTCTACGAATGTTCAAATGACGACATCGACGCCGGTGAGATTCGCATGCACCTGCACGTCGCCGTGACATTCATCGAGCGCTCTCCGGTATCGAGTGGGCACCGTTACGGGTCATGGGTCGAACGCTCAGGCCGTCCTAGGACTGACCCCTGGACCTGTTTCCCCCTCGTACTCAGTTTGGCGTAGGGCTATTCATCTCATCGATGTACGAGCTGACGCCGCGGCGACTTGTGAGCGCGTTCGCGCGCCTCGTCGTCCTGTTTGTGATCCTCGCATTGCTGGCGACGGGCCTCGTCTTCGTGTCGGCTCATGTCTCGACCCCGGCGACGGCCTTCGCGTTCCACAGCGCGTTCGAGGATCAAGGGCCATCGCCGACGCTCGCTCCGGGTACGACGACGAGCTACTTCGTGCGCTTCCGCAACACCGGGCTTCTGCCATGGCAGCGCGGCGGCTCGGCGCAGGTCAATCTCGCCGTGTCCGGCGACTCGAGCACGCTCGTCAAAGAGGGCATCGGCGTCAACTGGCTCTCCGAGAACCGCATCGCTACGACCGGCGAGCAGATCGTGCTGCCGGGGATGCTCGGCTCGTTCACCTTTACGGTCCGCGCTCCGGCGACCCCGGGCGTGTACCGCGTCCCGCTTCGCCTCGTGATCGATGGGCTGACCTGGCTCGAGGACGATCACGTCGTCCTGACCCTCACGAGCGATCTCGGCTTCCACGGACAGCTTCTCGATCAGTCGCTCCACCCGACGCTCGGACCGGGCGACACGAGCGTTCCCCTCACGGTGCATTTCCGCAACACGGGCGCACGCACGTGGACGCGCGGTGTCGCGGGTCAGCAGGTAAACCTCGGCGTGGTCGGCGACGACAAGAGCATCTTCGCCCTCGCCGCCGGCTGGCCGACCGCCGATCGCGTGGCTGTTCAGACCGAGCCGACCGTGGGCCCTGGAGGCATCGCGACATACACGTTCCGAGTGAAGGCCCCGCAGGCCGCGGGCATCTATCCCCTGCGGCTGCGTCTGGTCGCGGATGGCGTGACCTGGCTCGACGATGAAGATGTCGTCACCCTGGTCACGGTCGGAGCGACCGCCGGCGCGCCGACGGATAAGGCCTTCGTCACGTCGCTGTCGAGCTTCACGTTCGTTTCGTCCGCGACTCCGTCGGCGACGACCACGGGCCAAACGGTGACCGTCAACACGACGGTGACGAGCAGCGCCGCGACCTCCGCGGTGATCGGTGTCGTGGTCTTTACACCAGGCGGGATGAGCCTCGCGTTCCAGAAGTGGTTCCAAAACGAGAGCTTCGGTGCCGGCGAGCAACGCACGTATCCGGTCAGCTGGACGGTGCCCGCGGGCGCGGCTCTCGGCACCTACAGCGTCGACGTGAGCGCCTATGCGCTGGGTTGGAAGTTGTTCTTCGGCGCGAAGAGCGGTGCGTCGAAATTCTCGGTGGCCGCGGCTGCGGTGCCGACGAGCGCGCCCACGCCGACACCGCCCGCGGGCGCGAACGCGACTCCGACACCGACGACCCCGCCCGGGACGACCGGTGGCGCGACGCCGACCCCGGCGACCACGCCGACCGCGGCACCGACACCTGTCCCCGGTCCGAGCTTCGCGGCGACGTCGTCGGCCGACCAGGCCACCATCCCGGTGGGCGGATCCGTCGGGATCACCGCTCTCGTGCAGAGCTCAACGGCGGCCAGCGCGCTCGTCGACATCGAGATTTGGGCACCCGGCGCGGCTTCGGCCACCTACCAGGTGTGGTTTGACAATCAGAGCTTTGCCGCGGGCCAGCAGCGCTCGTACACCGCGACCTGGCAGGCTCCGGCGAACGCTGCTCTCGGCACGTACACCGTGAAGCTCGGAGTCTTCTCGCCGGGCTGGGCCACGAACTACATGTGGGCCAACCCGACGGTCTTCTCGGTGACCCCGGCGGCGCCGTCGCCGACACCCATGCCCACGCCGACGCCGACGGCTCAACCGACTCCGACTCCGACGGCGACGTCGAGCCCGACACCGGGCGCGACGCCGACTCCTACGCCCGGGCCGAGCGCCGCGGCTCCGATCGGGTATCGCGCGGGTACGAGCAACTCGGCCGCTAGCGGCACGACCCTCACGCTGAGCGTGCCGGCGGGCGTCCAGAACGGCGACCTGCTCGTGGCTTCGGTCACCGACTGGCCGGGGACGCTCACCGCGCCGAACGGCTGGACCCGGGCCCTGCTTCCGTCCGTGAACCAGGGCGTCTGGTACAAGGTCGCCTCCAACGAGCCCGCGAGCTACACCTGGAGTGGCTCCGCCAGCAGCACCTGGTCAGGGGTCATGGACGCCTTCAGCGGCGTCAACACGACCACTCCATTGGACGCGACTCCGGTCGCCGTCGAAGGAGCGGTTGCCACGGTCGTGTGGCCGGCGACCCGCAGCGTGAGCGACAAGGCCTGGAGCCTCGTCGTCAGCACCGAGAACAACAACGCCGACACGATCGCGACTCCGAGCGGCTACACCGCGCGCAGCACGATGGGCGGGAACTCGTTCATCCGCACCTCGACGCGCGTCCTCTCGCCGGCGGGCGCGATCGCGCCGACCGTGACCGACACGGCCGGCGGGCCGAGCTGGAGCGCGTACAGCCTCGTGCTTCGCCCCGCGGGCGCAACGGGCCCGACCGCTTCGCCTGCGCCCACGGTGACCCCGGCGCCGACGCCCGCGCCGACGCCGACGCCCACCCCGGGGCCGACGGCAACACCCGGCCCGGCGACAGGGACGTCGCCGCTGCACGTGCAGGGCAACAAGCTCATGAACGCGAACGGGCAGGTCGTGCAGATCCACGGCGTGAACCACTCGGGCACTGAGTACGCCTGCCAGCAGGGCTGGGCCGTCTTTGACGGACAGACCGACGCGGCCTCGGTCGACGTGATGAAGACCTGGCGCATCAACGCCGTCCGCATACCGATGAACGAAGACTGCTGGCTGGGCATCAACGGGATCAACTCGGCCTACGCCGGCGCGAACTACCAGAACGCCATAAAGAGCTACGTGAACCTGCTCAACTCCAAGGGCCTCTACGCGATCCTCGACCTGCACTGGGCCGCGGCCGGGAGCAGGGTCGCCGACTACCAGCCCGAGATGGCCGACGCCGACCACTCGCCCCTGTTCTGGCAGCAGGTCGCCAACGCCTACAAGGGAAACAACTCCGTGATCTTCGAGCTGTTCAACGAGCCTTATGGCATCAGCTGGAGCTGCTGGCGCGACGGCGGGAACTGCTCGTCGTTCAACGTCGCCGGAATGCAGACCCTGGTCAACAGCGTGCGCGGCACCGGTGCGACGAACGTGATCGCGCTCGGCGGCCTCGACTGGAGCAACGACATCAGCCAGTGGCTGAGCTTTAAGCCGAACGACCCGCAGAACGGCATCGTCGCCGCGTGGCACGTGTACGACTTCAACGGGTGCATGGACGTCAACTGCTACAACAACCAGGGCGGGCCGGTCGTCGCGTCGGTGCCGCTCATCATGACCGAGTCGAACTCAAAGAACTGCGACCAGGCGTGGTGGAATGCCCTCCTGGGCTGGCTCGACTCCCACGGTGCGAGCTACACGGTGTGGACCTGGAACACCTGGGGCAGCAACTGCGGCGACTTCTCACTGATCTCGACGTACGCAGGGGCGACGAACTGGAGCGGCACGCTGTACAAGCAGCACCTCGCCGGTCTGCCCTAGGCGACGAGCTCCGGCACACCCGCCGTCGCGTCCTCGGTGAGGCCGAGGAGCACGCGGACCACGCGCTGCGCCGGAGCAAGCCCGTGATGACGCTCGAGGTAGTCGTACCCAGCTTCACGCAACCGCCGCTGTAGGGGTCCCGAGGTGGCGACCTCGATCACCCGAACGGCAAAGCGCGCCGGGTCCGATTCGATGAACGCCTCGCGTCCGTTCTCGAGCGAAAGTCCCCGTGCGCCTTCAGGTGTCGTGATCACCGGCACGCCGTTCTGAAACGCCTCGAGGAGCTTCATGCGCACGCCCGAGCCGCCGAGGATCGGCGCCACCGTCACCGCCGAGCCTTCGTACAGCGTCGAAAGGTCCGGGACGAAGCCGAGCGTCGTCACGCCGTGCGTGCGCCACGCCGGCGGAGCGATGGCGACCCCGCGCGCATCGGTCGGCAGCCCGGAGCCCGCGATCTCGAACGTCGCGCCGGGGAGCCCGCCGCGAACGAGCGGCCAGACCTCGGTGCAGAACCACTCGAGTCCGAGCACGTTCGGGTGCCAGCTGAGGGTCCCGACGAAACAGACCCGAGGACCAGGAGACGCCGCGGGCGGCCGGCGGACGAACGACACGACCTGCGGGACGTGGTGCGCCTGCACACCGGCGAGGTCGCCGTAGCCGCGAGCATCCTCATCGGAGATCGCTCCGACCGCGTCGACCGAGCGCAGAACATCACGCTCGTATCGCCGCGTCGCCTCCCATTCGGCCGCAGCCAAGGCGCGCCGCACGCCGCGCTGGCGATCGACGAAATCCCGCCAGATGTCGCTCTCGACGTTGTGGCCATCGAGGATGACCCGCGCACGCGGCGCGAGACGGCGTATCTCCGGCAGATAACGCGACGTGCCCAGCGCCCCGAGCCACACCACATCGAACCGTCCCTCGCGCAGCTCGACCACGAGCGCGCGACGTACCGTTGCCGACTCCCATTTCCCGGCTACGTACGGAATACCGTGGCCGAGCCGGAGCCAGGCAACGCGGGGGACGTACCGGGGATGCCGCCGGAGATGGATTGGGTGGAACACGGGCTTGGCCACGCTCGTTTTCGGAATCGCGCGCTCGAGTCCCTCGCACTCCTTCCAGGCGAGCGGATCCTCGCGGAGCCAGAACACCCGGATGTGCTCGACCTCCGGTAGCGACGCCAGCACCCGCAGCTGCGAGAGCACCCGAACGTGGCCACCGCGCACCGGGGGCCAGGCGAAGTCAGGGGCGCTGAAAAGAAGCCGCATCTGCGCTTCATTCGACGCGCACCGGCATTGAGCACCTGTGCGCGGATCGTTGAGGGCGGCCGTTTCGGCGCGTGAGGAGCGCGGGGCACTCAATGCGGCGTCCACAGCGCCTACAGAGCGCGGGTCCAGCGTGCGTGAGCATGTGGGTTACGGCGGCCGACCGGCGATATCGCGCCGCCCTCCGCGACGTGTGGACCATTCGATCGACCGACCGGGCAGTAGGGCTCGCCCTCGCGGGCGCCGCGCTCGGACTCGGTCTGCTGAAGCTTCCAGGCAAAAGCCTGTGGGGCGACGAGGTCTTTTCGGTCCAGCTCGTGAGCACATCCTGGCCGGTGTTCTGGCAATTCGTGTCGGAGCACGAGGCGAACATGGTGCTGTACCACCTGGTGCTGCGCGCGTGGCTCGGGCTCACTGGCGCCCTCGGGCTCGCGCCCGACGAGATCATCGTCCGCGTTCCGTCCGTCGTGTTCGGAGCCGCGGCCGTCGTCCTCGTCTACGCGATCGGCCGCCGTTGGTGGGGACGGACGGTCGGGATCGTCGCCGCGCTGCTCCTCATGCTGAATCAGCTGCAGCTGCTGGCCGCGCGCGAAGCCCGTTCGTACAGCCTCGAGGTGTTCCTCGTGTGCCTCGGGTGGTACGCGCTGCTCGTCGCGGTCGAATCCGATAGGCACGCGCGGCGCTGGTGGTTCGCGTTCGCTGCGGCGATGAGCCTCGCGGTCTACGCGCACCTTTTCAGCGGTCTTGTCCTCGTCGCACAGGGACTCGCTGGCGGGGCGCTGCTGGTCCTTCCGACGGAGTGGCGTGCGCATGCACGTCGCTCGCTGCCGGCAGCGATCGCGAGCTTCGGCGCGATCGGCCTCGCCGTGTTGCCCCTCGCCGTTTACACGCTCCGGCACGGCTCGACGAATCCGCAGATCGGCCCCGCCGGGATCGGTGACGTCGCGCGTCTGATCTGGAACATCGCCGGGCACGATGTCGTCTTTGGAACCGTCCTCGGCGTGACGGTCGCCGTCGCGATCGCGGTGACCGCGCGCGCGGCGCGAGGACGTGATCCAGAGCGAAAGATCCCGGTCGCTCCGGCAGTCGCGCTGGCCTCCTGGCTGATCGTCCCGGTGGCGCTGAGCTATGCGGCGACGCAGCCACGCTTGAATCTGCACCTCTTCGCGTGGGGGTATCTCGTCGTTGTCGTACCCGCACTCTGCGTCTTCGCGGCGATCGGGGTGATCGCGATACGCCGTCGGCTGCTGCGAGTCGCGCTCGTTGTCGCGCTGGTGACCGGCGCGGCGTTCGCCACACCCGAATACTCGTCACCGCCGGAGCAGGACTTCCGGACGGCGTCCCTCTGGATCGCGGAGCGCTACCTACCGGGCGACGGACTCGTCACGACGTCGTGGTCATCGGGCCTTGGGATGGCGTACTACGCGCGCCTCGGCGGCCTTCCAGACGAGCTCGTGACGGGAGCCCCCACGCCCTGGTCCTGGGCTCGCGGCGGCGCAATCCCGCTCGACAGGGGCGCGGTCGATATCTACGTGGCGCAGCATCCGCGCGTTTTCATGGTCGACTCGCTCCTCACCGGCGATGCCCCCGCGGTCAAGGCGCAGGCGCGGGACGTGGAGAGCTGGCTCGACACCAGCTACCGTCTCCTTGGCGAGGTCGTGGTGCGCTCGTCGCTCGGGCCGGTGCGGGTCCGCCTCTACGAGACGGCTCACCCCGCGTACTTGTAGAAGAGCTCCCCGACCGCCCGGCACAGGAGCGGAGACGAGTTGCGGATGACCATTCCGAGCGCGCCATCGAGACGCCGCGCGCGCGTCTTCATCGGTCCGCGCGCTATCCACGCATACGACAGCGCGTCCTCGCGCGCGCCCCACCCGTCCTTGAAGGCACGGAGCAGCGGCTGATCGAGGTCGGAGCGCCCAAGATCGAACAGGCGATGCCCTGTCTCGCAGCCCCACCGGATCGCGGACCAGAGCAGCAGGTAGTTCGCATCGAGCTTCGCGTACCGCTCGTCGCGCGCGCTGTACTTGTAGATCAGCGTCCCATTGTGTGAACCGAACACGGCCGACGCCACCGGCACCTCGCCGCTGTACGCGGTCAGGATGAACCCGAGGCCGGCGGCGAGGACGCGTTCGCGGAGAAGGCGAAAGAACCGTCGCGGCTGGATCGGCACGCCGAGTCGCCGCCGGGTCCGAAGGTGAAGCCGGTAGAAAACTTCGAGCTCCTCAGCCCCCGACCCGCGGACGATGCGGACGCCCGCGCGCTCCGCGATGCGGGCGTTCCGGCGGTGATTCTTGTTGAAGCCGGCAAAGACTCGCTCGGCTCCGGGCGTGAGGTCGAGCTCGTGACGAACGTGCGCGGAGGTCCACTGCACGGCGTCACCCTGGAAAAGCGGCGCGCGCACTTCGATCCCGTCGAGGCTCCGACTTCGTCCGGCCTCGGCGAGCGCGACGACGAGATCGGCGCTCGGCTCAGCACCGAGCGGCGCGCAATGATCGGTGAACGGGAGCGACACCCAGCGGCGCCGACCGAGCGGACTCGCGACCTCGATCACCGGAGCACCGCCGTCCAGCGCTCCGTGACGCGAGACCGTCACCGCAAACGCGCGGAAGCCGTAGCACTCCGCCAGGAGCCCCGCCCAGGCGGGATGATGGAAGAGGGTCGCCTCCGGTCGGCTAGCGACGAATTCGCCCCAGGCCGGCTGGCTCAGCCCGAGCACCGTCATCGTGTCGCCCTCTGGCTCGACGGCAGCGCGGGAATCGGTGGCTCCGCGGACCGCGCCGTCCGGCGGCGCCACGCCAGCATGAGGGCCGCAGGGACCTCGGCGATCGCCGGCATCGGATCGTCGGCCGCGAGGATCGCGAACTCGATCGGCCCGCGCAGGGACAAAAGGTACGCGCCGATCGAGAGACGCCCCGCTCGAATCTCACCAAGCGCCGTCGGCAGATCAGTGAGCGCGCGGACCCACCGCACACCGGCACGACCGCGGATCCGCGGCAGGTCTTCGCCGCGCAACATCAGCCATAGGAGATACGGGAAGTCGACGCCCGCGGCCCGGCCGAGGCTGTGCCAGCCCCAGGCGCGCGGGTTGATGTCGAGGAGCTTGAGCTTGCCATCACGTACGTCCCGCTTGAACTCGACTTCGACGATCCCGGTGAACCCGAGCGCGGAAAGCATTCGGGTCGCGATCGCCTCGACCTCCGCATCGTCGATCGTCTCGACGAACGTGCTCGCGCGCCCGAAGTCCATCGGCCATTGCCGCGTGCGGCGCGCGACGACGGAGGCGATGGGCCGGCCATCCCGGCAGAGGGCCGCGTACGAGAGCTGCTGCGCGCCGTCGCCCGGGATCAGCTCCTGCACCATGATCAACGACGGATCCAGGAGCGCCGCGGCTTCCTCGTAGCGCGCGAGTAGCGAACCCTGATCGTCGACGCGCCACGCTTTCGACATGGTGAAGCGATTCAGCTGCGTGCGGATCGCGGGCTTGAGGATCGCCGGATACGCGATGTCCATCGCGGCGAGATCCGCGCGGCTCTGCGGATAGTGCGTGTGCGGGTGCGCGATGCCGAGGTCGCCCGCGGCCCGATAGGTCAGCCGCTTGTCGTACGCCCAGCGGAGGACGTCCCACGCCGGCGTCGTGATCACAAAATCCCGCCCGAGCTCCTGTTGGTTGCGCGCAAGGAAGGCGGCGGTCTCGTCATCGGTCGGATAGAGCGCCCACGCCTCGAGCCGGTGTTTCCGGCCGAGTGCCTGAAGGAATGCGACCCGGGCGCCCTCGTCGGCGGCCGGCCAATCGACCGCTCGAGCCGAATAGCGGGAGCAGCTCGCGATGAGGTGCTCGTCGCGCAGGACCCACACCGGAATGCGGTGCCGCCCGAGGCTCCGCACGATGCCCAGCGCCTTGTAGTCGCTGCCGAGGACGAGCGCGCCGCGCGGCGCGTGCCGGGCGTTCGCCATCAGAGTTGGCGCTCCGCGGAGCGGTACTCGAGCGCGCGATCGTCACGCCCGTGGTCTCGAGTGCCCGCGCGCTTGCCCACGATCGACCGTGTGAGGGCGCGTGCCGCGAACTCGGTGCCCGAGACGAAGCGGACGAGCGGCCCGAATGAATGCGCCGCCGGCGCGCCGAGGAAGTGCAGACCGGGCACCGACGACTCGAGCCCGTCGCGGAGGACGGGATACCCATCGGCGTACCGGAGCGACGCGACGATGGACGGTGACAGGAATCCATAGCGGCTGACGTCCACGCGATAGCCGGTCGCGAGCAGGACGTGGTCGACCTCGCGCGACGTCGCGTCGTCGAGGCCGAGGAGCACGTGCTCGCCCGCACGCGCGACGGACGTGATACGGCGGCCGGTCGTGATCGGCATGCCCTTCGATCGCGGCCGAAGCCAGAGCGACGCGCCGGGCGCGAGAGCTCGCCGCAGCGCGTGACGCTGGACGAAGCCGGGCTGCATGCGGAGGATCCTCGGACGCGCGACGAGGTGGCTCACAAAGGCCGGTCCGACGTCGGTGCGGTGAAACAGGAGGTGACCGAGCAGGCCCTTGCGGGTGGCACGCCCGACCCACCGGATGCGCGGCGCTCGCATCAGCAGCTCGACCTGCGCTCCGCGCTCGTAGAGAAGGACGGCGCACTCGAACGCGCTCTGACCGCCTCCGACGACGGCGACGCGCCGGCCGGCGAACGACGCGAGATCGGCGTGCTCGCTCGAGTGTGTGGCCAGATCCCGCGGCAGTTCCGCGAACTCGACCGGGCGATACGCGAACGGCGAGATGCCCGCCGCGACCGCCACGCGGCGCGTGTCGAGCGACTCGCCATCCTCGAGCGTGACGCGGAGGCCGTCATCGAGCGCGTCGATGCGCTCGATGCGGCGAGGGTCGACCTCGGGAACGGCCTGTTCCTGGAACCAGTGGCCATACGCGACGAAGTCCCCGAGCGGAACCGGGCGAGAGAGCGGAGTGCCTTTCCCGCGTTCGTAGGCGTCGAGCGTCAGCGCCCATCGCGGGTCCGAGATGTGCGACGCACCCCAGGGGCTCCGCAGGAGCATCCCCTTCGGCATCTGTTCGGTCCAGAACGACATCGGGGAGCCGAACACCTTGATGTTCGCGCCCGCCGCCCCCAGATGCGCGGCGGCCGCGAGTCCGTACGGCCCCGCACCGATGACGATGACGTCGGATCGTGAGTGGCTCATGTGTGTGTCCTCCCGAATGCGGATTGGCGTGTCTCCCACGAGCGCAAGACGAAGTCTTTGAGCGTGAGTGCATCGATGTCGCCGGTGACCGCGAGCGCGCTGCGCGCCCCCCTCGGCCATCGCAGGAGTCGGACCAGCGGACCGGGGCTGCGCTCGATCGAGTCGAGGACCGCGGTCTCGCTCCAGTCCGCCTCCGCGATGTCGACATACGCGCCGTAGGCGCCGCGGTCCTCGGAGTCCTCATACGGCAGGCCTTCCTCGGTCAGGAACGCGCGGACGTCCCGCGGCGTCCGGCGCGAGACGCCGACGACCGGCATGCGTTCCGAGGAAGCCTCGAACGACCTTCGGTCAACGAGGGTCTCGGATCCGTCCCACGGTTCGCCGTCGACGGCGAGGCCGCGTGTCACGAGCCTCGCCTCGCCATCCGCGTCGAGGTTGACGCGCACCGAGCCTGGAGCCGAACGCGTCACCGCGAGCGTGAAGCCTCCGCGACGCCTCCACCACTCGGCGATCTCATCCAGCCTCGCGAAGAACACGCGCGGGCGGCGGCTCGCGGCGGCGGTGAGCGTCGCCCGTAGCGCGCCCTCGAGCTCGTATACGCGCTCGGGATGCAGCTGGATGGTGAAGAGGTCGCCCCGCGCGTGCGACAGATCGAAGATGCGCAGCCACTCCGCCGTGGCCGCGGCGTCATCGAGACGGAGCCGCTCGAGGATGATCTCGTCGTCCGGGATCGCGACGGGTATGTCGACGAGCCCATCGCGGAACCGTGGGCGGACGGCAAGGCGCGCGGCGTCGCGCGCGGAGTAGAGCTCGAGCGCGAGCTCATACGCGCGATTGCCCGGCAACGCATTACCCGACGGGCCATATCTAGGGAACGCGAACGCCTGGCTGCTGTGGTAGCGGAAGCCGAGCTCGCGGAGGACAGTGAGCGTCGCGTCGTTGTACCGAAGATAGGGTCCTCGGAAGCCCGACGGCTCCAGCCCGGCACGCTCGAAGATGCCGACGGCCCTCGCGATCGTCTCGCGCTGGGTCGCGTAGTCGTACCGCGCGTGGTCGCCGTGCACCAGGCCGTGCACCGCGAGCTCGGCCCCCTCGTCGGCATACCGCCGCAGCAGGTCAGGGTGGCGCGCCAGCACGCAGGCCGTCGCGGGCCACGTCGGCCGCGCTCCGAAACCCGCCGCGACCGCGCGGTACCGCTCGAGGCGGCCTGCCATCGCCGACGCCGTCGCGCCGAACCGCGACAAGACGGCGGCCGTGCGCGCCGCCGAGCCGACGGCACCGCGCCCGCGGAGGCTCATGACGAGGCTCATATGCGCTCGGCCGTTTGGGCCTGCGCCCGCCCGGGGCCGGACGCGGGTGCGAGGCGCTCCACGATCGCGAGATAGGCCTTTGCTTGATGGACCCAGCGATACGGCTCGCCCACACGCGCGGCCTTCGCGACGCTCCTGCGCCCGATGTCCGGGTGCGCGTATAGCTCGTAGATCGCCCGCGCGAGGTCGTGCTCGTTCCCGGACTCGAACAGCTGGAAGCAGTCGTCGTCGAAGTACGCCTCGACGGCCCGCGTCCGCGACATGACGATCGGCTTCCGCAGCGCGATGAGGTCGTACATCTTGTTGCTGTGCGTCAGGTCGAAGCACCCCTCGCGCCGGATCGCCACGACGCCCGCATCGGCTTCCACGATCCGCGGCAGGAGCTCGTCGAGCGGGAGCCAGCCTTCGCTGAAGCTGACGTTGTCGGCGACATCCAGCTCCTTGGTCAGAGCCTGCACCCCCGCGCGGCCCGGCCCATCGCCGTAGATGCGCAGCTCGAGGCCTGGTATCCGATCGCGCAGCGCGGCCACCGCCCGAACGACGAGATCGAGGCCGTACATGTGATCGATGGTCCCGTGGCACACGAGCACGAAACGGGCGTCGGCGCTCTGAGCGCTCGGGTGGCGGCGGAGATTGAAGCGCTCATCGTCGAACGAGTTGAGGACGACGCCGATCTTTCCGGCCGATGCTCCGCGCTCGACGAAGCGTTCCTTCATCGGCTCGGTGCAGGTGACCGCCGCGTCGGCGAACCGGATGCTCGCCTGCTCGAGCCACGCGAGCAGCCTGATCGCGGGATGCTCCGGTGGGAGCGCGTACTTCAGCGCGAAGAACTCCGGCATGCATTCGTGCAGATCGAGGAGCACTCGTGCGCCGAGCAGTCGCGGAATGAGGGCGGCGAAGACGAGGCAGTCCGGGAGCGTGTTCACCTGCACGACATCGAAGCGATGGCGCAGATGGAGCGCCGCGACGAGGACCGCGGCGGCGACGAAGAATGCTCCGTACTCGAACAGGTAGCGCAGCTTCCCGCCGTGGCGTTTCTTGATCGGGACGCGATGCACCATCAGACGCTCCGCACGCTCTTCGCGCGGCGGCTCGTCACCCCACTGCAGACAGATAAGATGGACTTCGTGGCCCGCCGCGAGCAGCGCCTTGATCTCGCGCGTCAGCCGCGCGTCGTACGGGTAGACCCCTTGCCGGATGACGCAGATCCTCGCCATCAGCGGACCCCACCACGCGCGGGACGCGACAGGGGCAGAACGACCGCGCCGAGAGCGGCGAGCTCGCGCGCCGTGACCGCGCGAACCGCGAGAGCGGCCGCCGCGTAGAGCAGGATCGCGAATGGCACCGTCATGACGAGCGGGAGATCGCGCAGAGGCGCGAGCACGACCGCCGTCAGGACGGCGGCGGCCGCCGCCTTCGCGCCGACGCGGACGCTTGAAAGGCGCAGGAGGTCGCGCGGCATCATCCGCACGAGCCAGATGAGGACGATGAGCTCGGTAAGCGAGGTGGTGAACGCGGCGCCCCTTTCCTGGAACAGCGGGATGGCCACGAGGTTCATGAGGGGATTCAGCAACGCGACCGTGACCGCCATCACGATGAGGCGCCGCTCGAGGCGAAGTCCGAGCAGCGCGGTCGCGAGCGCCCAGTTCACGTAGATGAAGAGCAGGCCCGGCGCCAGGAGGCGGAGCGCTCCCGCGGCCTCGGCGTAGGACTGCGCCGGGTACAGGATGCCGACAATGCGCTCGGCGAAGAGCGCGAACACGAGCGCCACGCCGACGCCGGCGAGGGTCAGCACGGTCAGCGATTTCTCGATCACCGCACCGAGCTCGTCACGCGATCCGAGCGACAGCCGCGACAGCACCGGGTAGAGGACCGTGCCCGCGACGATGCTCGGGAAGAGCGTCGCCGCGCCGAAGGGGCGATACGCCGCGGCGTACCACCCGACGTTGTCGGATGCGGCGAGACGCTGAAGCATGACCATGTCGACGCTGAAGTAGACGGTCGTCGCGATCGCATAGACGCCGAGCGGTACGCCAGCGCGCAGGAGCCGCACGGCCGCCTGCGCGTCGACCCGCGGATGGCGAAGGGATTCCCTCACCCGCTGAGAGAGCGACAGCACCGCGAGGCTCACGAGCCCGGCGGCCACGAACGCGTATGCGACCGCGGCGATTTCCGGCCGGGCGGCGAGGATGAACCCACCGATCACGGCGGCGGTGACGCCCTGGGCGACGGCGGCGAACGCGGGAAGCGCGAACTCCTCGTGGCCCTGAAGGAACGAGGCGATGGTGTTGCTGATGCCGACGAGGAAGATCGACACCGCGAGCAGGAGCACCGTGAGCTGCAGCTCGGCGCTGTATCCAAGCGCGACGCAGACGAGCAGGAGAGCGGGCGCGGCGACGACCCACAGGCCGGCGCGGATCGCGATCGTCGCCGCGAGTGCCTGCTCGTTACCGGGCGAGCGCTGCGCGACCATCCGGCTGAGCTGCGTGCCCAGACCGAAGTCCATGACGATCGCAAGAAGGGCCGCGAACGTGAGCGCCACGGAGAGCTCGCCGAAATGGCCGGGTCCGAGATAGCGCGCCTGCGCGATCGTGAACGCGAACGCCGCGATCCACGTCACGAACCGCGACGCGGTGAGCATCGCGATGTTGCGAGCGACGCTCTGGAGAATGCTCATGCCGCGGCACCGATCGCCGGCGCTGTGCGATGCATGCCGACGGACGCTCGGTCGGCGAGGTAGGTCAGCACGCCGAGGACCGAGCCGAGCACCAGCATGCTGCGGCTGTATGTGAGCCCGAGATCGACGGCCGAGAACAGGATCTGGCTCACGATCAGCGCGACGGGGAGCGCCGCGATCCATCGCACGCGACGGTCGCGGCCCCTCACGAAGATCGCGGAGCCCACCATGAGGGCACGCGCGACGACGAACCAGAGAGTGAACGGCGCGACCGGGCCGGCCTTCAGCCAGAGCCAGAGGAGCGCGTTGTGCGTGATGTACTGCCAGTAGATGAAGTCGTAGAGCGGCGGCGGTTGCACGTGGACGAGGTACTTCTGGCCGAGACCGACGCCGGTCACCGGCAGCCGGCCGATGGTAAAGGCGATGTTCCGGTTTTCGATCTGACGCCACGCGCTGGAGCTTTGGTCTCGCGCGCTCACCGATCCCGGATCGACCACGCTGCGGACGGCCCTGACCGGCTCGGCGAGCGGCCCCGTCGCGTCCCAGAAAATGCCGATGTACGAGACCGCGGCGATGCCCGCGACCGCGGCCAGCAGCAGACCGCGTTTTGGGGTCGCGAAGATCAGCAGGATCGCGGTCACGGCCAAGACCACCGCGAGAGCGATGAACGCGGTGCGGCGCTGATCCAGGAGCAGCGCGGTGAGGATCACCGGCTGAAGCGCCAGCAAGACGTAGAAGAGCTTCGTCCGAATGCCGAGGATCGCCATCGCGA
>VBIZ01000010.1 GCA_005880575.1 Chloroflexota bacterium
CCGCTGCAGATGTACATCCAAGCCGTCCAGCGTCAGTCCATCGCGAATCTGCACGTCACGCAGGACGACCTCGTGCGCGCGTTCGCCCACATGGTCATCCCCCGCGAAACGCTCGCGCAGCTCGGACCCGCGGTGAACTCGGGAAAGTCGATCTTCCTGTTCGGCCCGCCCGGCAACGGCAAGACGAGCATCGCCGAAGTCCTCGCGACCCTGATGAAGGGCGACGTCGTCCTGCCGTACGCGGTCGAGGTCGACCAGCAGGTCGTGAAGGTCTACGACCAGGTCTATCACCGCGTCGCGCTCGATCCGGTCGTCGCCGAGCGCCTCCGCTTCGACCACCGCTGGGTCGTTTCGAAGCGGCCCATCGTGATGACCGGCGGCGAGCTGACCCTTGAGACGCTCGACCTCATCTACGACGAGACATCGAAGTTCTACGAGGCGCCGTTCCAGATGAAGGCCAACGGCGGCATCTTCATGGTCGACGACTTCGGCCGGCAGCGCGTCTCGCCGAAGGACCTCCTGAACCGGTGGATCGTTCCGCTCGAGAAGCGCGTCGACTACCTCACGCTGCACACCGGTAAGAAGATCGAGATCCCCTTCGACATGCTCATCATCTTCTCGACGAACCTCGATCCGGCCGACCTCGTGGACGAGGCGTTCCTTCGCCGCATCCGCTACAAGATCGGCATCGAGGCGCCGTCGGTCGAGCAGTACGACGAGATCTTCAAGCGCATCTGCACGCGTAAGAACATCGACTACAAGACCGAGGCGATGAGCCAGATCCTCGCGCACTACCGCAAGAAGAATCTCGGCCTGCGCAGCTGCCATCCGCGCGACATCGTGGAGCAGCTGATCGACACGGCGCGGTTCCTCGGCCGTCCCGCGCAGCTCACTCCGGATCTGATCGAGATGGCGTGCGACAGCTACTTCGTCTCGCTCGATCCGAGCGGGAACCCACCAGGGGCGTAGCCGGCGCTAATACCCCGCAGGCCAGACGTATGGTGCGATCTGTAGGAACGGCGGGCCGAGCTCGAGAACGATGTCCTCGTGATTGGCGAGCACGATCGTCTCGGGTGCGCCTGTGTACGGCTGCTGATTCACGGTCGCTTGTACGGACTCGCCGCTCCCGGCGCGCTCGCCGTCGATGACGGTCTGGCTCAGCGGCTGACGCCACACCGCGAAGAAATCACCGAGCGTGAGTGTCCGGTTGTCGCCGGCCTCGATGTGGATGATCCCGCTCGTGTCGTGCGTGTGGAGCCAGCAGATCGACGTCGCCGTGATGCCGACGAACGCGGGCACGGTCTTGATCTGGCCTCGGATCAGGATCGTGAGGTGCGCGTGCTCGTGGCGTGTGAAGACCTCGCTCGGACCGCACGGCACGTTCGACGGCGCGGACGGAGTCGGTGACGCGCTCGGGCCGCAGGCGGCGATCATCCCCGCGACGATGGCGAGAACGATGAAGCGCGACGGACTCATGCGGCGTTTCGCGTTCGGCCTTGCGCCTTCTCGAAGCGTCGCGCCTGCGGCACGACGGTGAGCCATTCCGGCAACACCAGGCGGAGCGCACGCAGCGTCACGACGACAGCCCGGAAGAAGAGCCGCTGCAGCAGACCGTAGCGAAGGCCGAGCGAGTCGCGAAGCGGGATGGGCAGCAGAGCCGCAGTGAGCGCGTCGGTAGGCCAGTACAGCGCCTCCGGGAGCCAGGAATAAGGACGGAGGACGTCGCGCGCCACAGCCGTCGCGACGCGATCGGGCACGACGTCGGTGCTGAGCATCTCCGCCTCGTAGCGCTCGAGATCGCCGTACGTCCGCGGGAAGAGATCCTCAGGAACGCCGAGCTCGCCGGCGAAGAACCGTCCTTCCGACCAATACGCGTCGCGTTCCGATTCGCGGAGCGGTCCCATGACGGCCTCGTACCACCGCACCGAGGTCAACACGAGCGTGGCCTGCACCCAGAGCATGAGACGCGGGTCGCGCGCGCGATAGGCGCGGCCGTCCGCTGCCTGCCCGCGCACCGGTGCGTGCCTCCGGCCGATCCGCTTGAGCGCTTCCTCGGCCGTCGCACGCTCGCCGTAGACGATCGCGAGCGTCGTATCGACGGTGCGTACCAGTCGTCGCAGCGGTTGTCGGCGAAAGTCCGAGTGCTGATCGACACCCGCCGCGACGAGCGGATGCGCAACCTGCATCAGGAGCGCGGCGGTGCCTCCGAGCAGGAGGAAGCTCTCGCGGTTGATGCGGCGAGCGACACTGCCTGCCGCGAGGATCCCGTTGTCGCGCACGCGCCGCTAGTCGCGGGTGTGATCGTCTCGGGGCGCGAAGTCGAGCGCCGCCGAGTTGATGCAATAGCGCATGCCCGTCGGATCCGGACCGTCCGGAAAGAGGTGCCCGAGGTGAGCGCCGCAATGACCGCAGAGCACCTCGGTGCGTCGCATGCCGAAGGAGTCGTCCTCCTTCGTCGTGACGTTTCCCTTTTCGACGACGTCGTAGAAGCTCGGCCAGCCCGTCCCCGATTCGAACTTTGTCCCCGAATCGAAGAGCGGCTCCTGGCACACGATGCACCGGTAAGTGCCCTCGCCGTGGTGGTCCCAGTAGGCGCCGGTGAATGGCGGCTCGGTCCGAGCTTCCTGGGTCACCGCGTACTGGATCGGATTGAGCTTGGCGCGACGGTCTTCGAGCTTCGGGTCGCTTGGCATTTCGATTCACCTCGGTTGCGGGTCGGACGCTGAATACAAGTGTGCGCGTTATCCGCCGGTTCGCGGCGGGATTGTCCAGAGCCCGAAGATCGCCCCGGCGAAGAAGATGACGATAAACAGCCCGGTTGCGATCAGAGCTCGCCACCACATCCCACGACTGATCGGTCCGCTCAAGAATGGCTTCGGCCAGCGCCCGCCGATGAGCATGTACAGGAAGACCCAGCAAGCCACCATCGCGACACCGACAACGGCCTCAACTTCCACGCTCGCCTCCTGGAGCACGCAGACTACGCGGGTGCTGCTGCGTTCTTTCGGGTATGCGTTCGCCGGAATCGCCTACATCGTGCGCACGCAGCGCAACGCACGGCTCGAGCTGGCCATTGGCCTCGGCGCCATCGCAGTGGGTTTGTGGCTCGGATTGACGTCGCTCGAGTGGGCCGTCCTCGCGATCACGATCGCGTTGGTCCTCGCGCTCGAGGGGGTCAATACGTCGTTGGAGCTGGCCGTCAGTCTCGCATCGCCGGAGCGCCATCCCTCCGCGAAAGCCGCGAAGGACGTCGCCGCGGCGTGCGTCCTCCTGGCGGCGATCACCTCGGTCGTGGTCGGGCTCCTGCTGTTCGTCCCGCGGCTCGTCTCGCGCTTCCCTGGCACCTAGACTTCACACATGGCCCTTGATCGATCAGTCGTCGAAAAGGCCGCTGGGCTGGCCCGAATCGCGCTAACTCCCGAGGAGGTGGAGCGATTCACCGGGCAGCTCTCGGTGGTCCTCACCGCGGTCGAGCGGCTCAAGGAGGTCGACACCGAGAAGGTGTCGCCGACTGCCTCTGTCCTGCCCGTCTCGAACGTGATGCGGGAGGACGAGATCCGTCCCGGCCTTTCGCGCGACGAAGCTCTCGCCAACGCACCGAAGGGTGGACGGGACGGCGAGTTCTTCCGCGTTCAGGCGGTCCTGGAAGATCGCCCGTGAGAGAGCTTCCTCGCTCGATCCGGGAGGCCGCAGAGCTGCTGCGCACGCGCAAGGCCAGCGCACTGGAGCTCGCGGAGCTGGCGCTCGATCGATCGCACCGCGACGCGCACAACGCGTGGCTTCACCTCACGGACGACCACGCGCGCGAGCAGGCGCGCGCCGCGGACGTTCAGCTCCGGCAGGGCGACGCGCCGCTCCTCGCAGGCATTCCGTGGGCCTGCAAGGACATCATCGGGACGAAACGCATCCCCACGACCGCCGGTTCGCGAATCCTCGAGGGGTACGTTCCCCCCTACTCGGCCACCGTTGTCGAGCGCCTCGACGCGCGGGGCGCGGTGATGATCGGCAAGACCAACCTCGACGAGTTCGCGATGGGAAGCTCGAACGAGAACTCCGCGTTCGGCCCGGTGAAGAACCCTTGGCGCGCCGATCGCGTGCCGGGCGGCTCGTCCGGTGGCTCGGCGGTCGCGGTCGCCGCGGGCGAGGTTGTGTTCTCGCTCGGGACGGACACGGGCGGCTCGATCCGTCAGCCGGCAGCGCTGACCGGCGTCGTCGGGATGAAGCCGACCTACGGACGCGTGCCGCGCTGGGGCGTCGTTGCATTCGCGTCGTCGCTCGATCAGGTCGGGCCGTTCGCAAACACGGTCGAGGACGTCGCGATCGTATGCGAGGCGATCTTCGGCAAGGACCCGAACGACGCGACCATGGTCGACATGCCAAGCGACGATCTCCGCCGCGACCTCGACAAAGGCCTGAAGGGGATGCGCCTCGGCGTGCCGAAGGAATACTTCTCGGTCAAGGGAATGGAGCCCGGCGTCGAGCGCGCCGTGCGCGACGCGTTGAAGGTGCTCGAGCGCGAAGGCGCGAAGCTCGAGGAGGTCTCCCTCTCGCTGACCGACCACGGGCTCGCCGTCTACTACATCATCCAGCCGGCGGAAGCGTCGTCGAACCTCGCGCGCTACGACGGCGTCCGTTACGGCCTTCGTGTTGAGGGGCCGGATCTCATCGAGACGTATCGCCGGACCCGCGGCAAGGGGTTCGGACCCGAGGTGAAGCGCCGCATGATCCTCGGCACGTACGCGCTCTCGGCTGGCTACTACGACGCGTACTACGTCAAAGCGCAGAAGGTGCGCACGCTCATCAAGGATGAGTACGACCGCGTCTTCGAAAAGGTCGACGCGCTCGTCACCCCGACTTCGCCAACGGTCGCGTTCCCGATCGGCGCGAAAGTCAACGACCCTCTCTCGATGTACCTGAACGACATCTTCACGCTTCCGGTGAACATCGCCGGGCTGCCCGGCATCTCGGTGCCGTGCGGGCTCAGCGAGGGACTGCCGGTCGGGCTGCAGATCATCGCGAACTCCTACCAGGAGGGCACGATGTTCCGGGTCGCCGCGGCGTACGAGCGCGCGACTCCGCACCACCTCGAACGACCGAAGGAGAAGGCCGCATGAGAGCCACCCGTCGTTCGCTCACGAACGCGAAAGTCGAACGGATCCCAGCGAGCGGGATCCGGCGGTTCTTCGATCTGGCCTCGGGCACCGAGGGTGTCATCTCGCTCGGCGTGGGGGAGCCCGACTTCATCACACCGGAGCGGTTCCGCGAGGCCGCGATCCGGTCGATCAAGGACGGCAAGACCAAGTACACCTCGAACTACGGCATCCGTCCGCTGCGCGAGGCGATCAGCGAGCACACGGCGAAGCTCCGCGGCGTGCGATACGACCCCGACCGCGAGATCCTCGTCACCGTCGGGGTATCGGAAGCGGTCGATCTCGCCCTGCGCGCGACGCTCAACGACGGCGACGAGGTGATCATCGCGGACCCGTCATACGTCGCGTACGTGCCGGGCATCGTGCTCGCCGGCGGCGTGCCCGTGCCGGTCCCAACCGACGAGCAGCATGAGTTCCGGCTGCGGCCCGAGGACGTCGAGCGCGCGATCACGCCACGAACGCGCGCGATCCTGCTCGGCTTCCCGAGCAACCCAACCGGTGCGGTGCTGACCGAGGACGACCTGAAGGGTCTCGCCAGGCTCGTTGAAGAGCACGATCTCGTCGTCTACGCGGACGAGATCTACGACCGGCTCGTCTACGGCGTGGAGCACCACTCGATCATCGAGCGCCCCGGCATGCGCGAGCGCACCGTCTACCTCGCTGGGTTCTCCAAGTCGTACGCGATGACGGGTTGGCGCGTGGGCTACGCATGTGCGCCGGCCGAGGTCATCGAGCAGATGATGAAGATCCACCAGTACACCGTGATGTGCGTGCCGACCGCGGCCCAGTACGCGGCGCTCGACGCACTGCTGACCGGTGAGAACGAGGTCCTGCGCATGGTGAGCGAGTACGACCGACGCCGTAAGGTGATGCTCAAGCGGTTCAACGATCTCGGGTTGCACTGCTTCGAGCCGCGCGGCGCGTTCTACTGCTTCCCGAACATCACTTCGACGGGAATGGACGACGAGCAGTTCGCGGAGCGACTTTTGCTTGATGAGAAGGTCGTCACCGTCCCGGGGAGCGCGTTCGGGGAGCGTGGCCGCGGCCACGTGCGCGCGTGCTACGCGACAAGCCTCGAGAAGATCGAAGAGGCGTGCGACCGGATCGCGCGCTTCGTCGGACGAGCGTGACCGCGACCGACACGACCTCGACCGCGACCGAGTGGCTCCAGCGCTTCGAGCGCTCGCTTCAGGCTGGGGACCCGCTCGGCGCGTCCGACACGCTCCGGAAGTCGGGACTGAACGGCTGGGTGCGGAAGGACCAGTACGACAGCGCCGTGAGGGTGGTGGACGCGATCGGCCCCGCCGCGCCTGTCCGGCTCGACTGGGCCGAGCGGCTCATGGCGCATCCGAGACGCGTCGACAAGGAGCTCGCCGGACTCATCGTGTGGCCACTCGCGCGCACGCATTTCCGCGAGCTGACGCGGATGGGGTATCGCCTCGCGCGCGACGGTGACTGGGCGGTTCGCGAGACCGCGGCGGCTTTGCTCGGACAGGTGCTGACCGAAGCGTGGGCGGACACCATCCCGCAGCTGCGCGAGTGGGTGAGCGGCCCCGACGCACGTCTGCGCCGGGCGGTCGTGGTCGCAGCCAAGTACGCGGCTCGCACGCGGACGGCGGAGTGGGCCGAGCCGCTCCTCGACCTGATCGAGCCGGCCCTGCGCGACCACGAGGAGTACGTGCGCAAGAGCCTCGGCCCCTTCGCGATCGGCGACCAGTTCGTCCGGTCGTATCCGGATGCCACGCTCGCTCGCCTCCGCAGGTGGATGCACGACCCCGACGAGAACGTGCGGTGGAACGTCGCTATGGCCCTCTCCGCCGCGAGCGGCGCGCGCCTGGGTCAGAAGGCGCCGGACATCCTCGAGTTCCTCGCGACGGACGAGCGCCCGTTCGTGCGCGGCGCGGTCCGTGCCGCGCAGCGTCGCATTCGTACGCTGGTCGCTTAGATGGGGACGCGCTATGAGGATCAGCCGCCCGACCATTGGGCGGGTCCCGAGTCGCTCGATCCGACGCCCGTGTGGAAGCAGTTCTTGCTCATCGGCCTCTTCCTCCTGGGTGGCCTCGTCCTCCTCGGAGGGGTCGCGCTCTTCGCCGCGGCGCCGCAGCTCGTGACTCCGCCCGCGCTCGTTCCGGGCGATCGCCTCGTACTCGACGCGATGGAAATCCCAGCGGTCGGTACGGGACCGAAGTTCATCGGCGGGCCGCTCGTCGACGATGCGCGGATCTTCTACCTCGTCCAGCCGGAAAAAGGCAAGGTGCTCGCATTCCGCGCGCGCTGGGCAGCGACCATCGGGACAGCGGAATGCCGGCTATTGCCAGCGCCCGGCCGACCCACGCCGCAGCAGTTCGTTGCTTTCGACTGTCCTGTTGCGTCCGGTCAGCGCGGCTCGCCGCTGTTCGACCTGCATGGTGCGTCGTCGAACGGGTTCCGGGGTCTCGACCAGTATCTTGTTTCGGTGAGCGACGGCCGCGCGATCGTCAACCTGAGCCGTCTCATTGTGTCGAACGAACGCATCCCCGCGACGCCCAGCCCATGACCGGGACGCCGTACGAGCTCGTCATCGGCATTGAGACGCACGTCGAGCTGGGGACCGAATCGAAGATGTTCTGCGGCTGCCAGGCGCGCTGGTTCGGAGCGCCGCCGAACACGCTCGTCTGCCCGGTCTGCCTCGGGCTCCCCGGCGCGCTGCCCGTGCCGAACCGCAGGGCGATCGAGCTCGCGATCACCGCAGGGCTCGCGCTGCATTGCGAGACCCCGCCGCACACGAAGTTCGATCGCAAGAACTATCTCTACCCCGACCTGCCCAAGGGCTACCAGATATCGCAGTACGACCTGCCCCTCAGCGTGAAGGGCTGGCTTGAGCTGCCGACCGGAAAAAAGGTGCGCATCACGCGCGCGCACCTCGAGGAGGACACCGGCACGCTCAAGCATGGCGAGGATGCGGGTCGGCGGTACACGCTCGTGGACTTCAACCGCTCCGGCGTTCCGCTGCTCGAGATCGTGAGCGAGCCGGACATCTCATCCGCCGAAGAGGGCGAGGCGTACGTCCGCACGCTTCGGGACGTCCTCATCTTCTCCGGGGTTTCGGAGATGCGCCTCGAGGAAGGCGCCGGCCGGTTCGACGTGAACGTCTCAATCCGCTTCCAGGAGAACGGCAAGACCATGTGGCCGCCGCAGAGCGAGATCAAGAACCTGAACAGCTATCAGGCGCTGCGGGACGCCGTCGCGTACGAGTCGAATCGCCTGTGGGAAGAGTGGCGTTCGGGCGGCGACATCCGCACGCGGACGGGGAAGATCACCGTCGGCTGGAGCCCGGAGCGCGGCCGCACGTACCTCCAGCGCTCGAAAGAGGATGTCGAGGACTACCGCTACTTCCCGGAGCCCGATCTCGTGTCGCTCGCGCCATCGCCCGCGATGATCGCGAAGCTCCGCGAGGCCTTGCCGGAGATGCCCTCCGAGCGGCGCGCGCGCTTCGTGGCCGTGTACGGGCTGTCCGATTACGACGCGCGGCTCCTGGTCTCCGACCGCGCCCTCGCCGACTACTACGAGGCGGCGGTCAAGGCCGAGCCCGGCCAGCCCAAGCTGATCGCGAACTGGGTGATCGGCGATCTCACGGCGGCGCTCAAGCGCGAGACGATCCAGATCGGCGCGTCGCGCGTCGGATCCGAGCAGCTCGCCGCACTCGTTCGCCTCATCGGAGGCGGAAAGGTGAGCGGGTCGGCCGCGAAGGAGATCTTCGGCGAGATGTGGAAGGACGGTGGCGACCCCGAGGCGATCATGAACACGCGCGGACTCGCTCAGGTGAGCGACGAGAGCGCGATCGCTGCGGCGGTCGACGAGGCTATCGAGGCGAATCCCGGAGCCGTCGCCGCCTACAAGGCTGGGAAGACCATCGCCCTTGGCGCCCTTGTTGGCGCGGTGATGGGCAAGCTCGGCCGGAAGGCCAACGCCGCGGTCGTGAACCGGATCCTCACCGAGCGGCTGGCGTGACCGAGCATGTCCGTCTTGACGACGTCGTTTCGTTCCTGAACGAGCGACTCGAGGTCTCGAAGTTCGACGAGGAAGAGTCAAACGGGCTGATCGTCCGCGCGTCGGATGTCGTGACGAGCATCGCGGCCGCGGTGAGCACGTCCTTTCATGCGATCTCGCGCGCGAAGAGCGCGCAGGCCGATCTGCTCATCGTGCATCACCGGAGCTGGCCCGAGATCGACCTCGAGCTCGTTGAGGAGAAGCACAAGCGGCTCCGGCAGAACGGGATCTCTCTCTACGGAGCCCACTCCGCCCTCGACGGCGCTTCCGGGATCTCGAACGGGGACGGCATCGCCGAGGCGACCGGGGTCAAGGTCCGCGAGCGGTTCCTGCCTTACCACGGCGGGATGGCCGGAGCCATCGGGACGACGACCGGCACCTTTCAGGAATTCGTCGACCGTCTGCGGTCCGCGCTCGGCACGATCGTGGAAGCACGTCAGAACAGCGAGCGCTTCGGAGTCGTCGCGATCGCAAGCGGCGGCGCGCCGTACACGACGTTCGTCCAGGAGGCGGCCGCCCGTGGCGCCGACACATACGTGACCGGCGAGATCACGATGTACACGCGGATGTACGCGAAGGAGCGGAAGATCAATCTCGTTGCCGGCTCTCACTACTCCACCGAGACTTTCGGTGTGCGGGCGCTGGCGCACCTCGTCGAGTCACGCTTCGGGATCGCGTGGACGTTCGTGCCGGAGTCGCCGGACGTCTATTGAGTGAGATCCATGACCTGGTCCCGGTCGCGACGGGGAAGGTCATCTGGGG
>VBIZ01000011.1 GCA_005880575.1 Chloroflexota bacterium
AGCGGCGCGCCCAGGGGCCCCTACCCCTGCCGATGACGAGCGAGTCCGGGCGCCTGCGGCGTGTCTCGGGCGAAGCCCGAGATTGAGCTAGGCCAGGCGATGCCGCGCGATCTCCCGCTCGGCAACGGCGACTTCCTCGTCACGTTCGATTCGCGCTACCAGCTGCGCGACATCTACTACCCGAACGTCGGCCAGGAAAACCACACGGTCGGCGACCCGTCGCGTTTCGGGGTCTGGGTGGATGGACAGTTCGCGTGGACCGGCGATGACGGCTGGGACCGTCACATCGCCTACGAGCACGAGACGCTCGTCGGCGACACAACGCTCATCCATACGAAGCTCGGTCTCAGCCTCCGTTTCCGCGACGCGGTCGACTTCGACCGCAACATCTACCTGAAAGAGGTCACCGTCGAAGACTTGCTTGGGCGCGAGCGTCAGGTACGGTTCTTCCAGCACTTCGACGCGCATCTGTACGGCAACGACACCGGCGACTCGGCGTATTACGACCCGCGCAGCCAGGCGGTCGTGCACTACAAGGGCCGCCGGTATTTCCTGATCTCAGGGTCGAGCGGCGGAAGCGCGTACGGCCTGTCGTCGTTCGCGATCGGACAGAAGGACGCCCCGGGCAAGGAAGGTACCTGGCGCGACGCCGAGGACGGCGAGCTTTCGCGGAACCCCGTCGCGCAAGGGTCGATCGATAGCGTGGGCATGGTCGCCGTCACCGTCCCGGCAAAGGGCACCGCGACAGCGGTGTTCTGGATCGCCGCGGGCCAGGCCTACGAAGACGTCCGCGAGCTCGACAAGCTCGTGCGAGAACGGACGCCCGCTTCGTTCCTCGCGCGGACGAAAGACTACTGGCGCCTCTGGGCGAACAAGGACGAGGCGATCGCCGAGCACCTGCCCGACGAGATCAACGGTCTGTACAAGCGGTCGACGCTCGTGATCCGGACCCAGGTCGACAACAGGGGCGCGATCATCGCCGCGAACGACTCGGACGTCCTCCGCTTCAACCGCGACACCTATTCCTATCTGTGGCCGCGTGACGGCGCGCTCGTCGCCGACGCCCTCGACCTCGCGGGGTACGGCGAGGTGACGCGCCGCTTTTTCTTCCTCTGTGGCGAGCTCATCACGCGGGAGGGCTACCTGCTCCACAAGTACAACCCCGACGGCTCCCTCGGCTCGTCGTGGCACGCGTGGTCGACGCCCGACGGCAGGCTCGAGCTGCCGATCCAGGAGGACGAGACCGGTCTTCCGATCTGGGCGCTTTGGCAGCACTACGACCGCGACCGCGACATCGAGTTCATACGCCCGCTCTACCGCAAGCTCGTCCGGACGGGTGCCGATTTCATGGCGACGTACCGCGAGCCCCGAACCAAGCTGCCGGCTCCGTCGTTCGACCTCTGGGAGGAGCGCCGTGGCATCCACGCCTTCACGACCGCCGCGGTATGGGCGGGGCTCACCGCCGCGCGGAACTTCGCCGTCGCGTTCGGTCAGCACGAGCTCGCGAAGCGCTACGCCGTGGCCGCGCAGGAAATACGCGACGCCGCGCTCGCCCACCTCTGGGACGCCGACCGCGGCCGGTTCGTGCGCACGATCACCGTCCTGCCCGACGGCACGATCGTGAAGGACGCGACGATCGACATCTCCCTCGCAGGGATCTTCCTCTTCGGCCTCCTCCCAGCGAACGATGAACGCGTCCGCTCGACGATGCGCGCGGTCGAGGATCGCTTGTCCCTCAAGACGCCGGTGGGTGGCGTGGCGCGGTATGAGAACGACTACTACTTCCAGGTCTCATCGGACATCGCGAGCGTTCCAGGAAATCCCTGGTACGTCGCGACACTCTGGCTCGCGGAGCACCTCATCGCGGTGGCCCAGACGCTGGAGGATCTCGGCCGGCCTCGCGCATACCTCGATTGGTGCGCGCGCCGCGCCCTCCCGTCGGGCATCCTGTCGGAACAGGTCCATCCATATACGGGAGAGCCGCTGTCGGTGTCGCCGCTCACGTGGTCGCACGCGGCGTTCGTCAGCGCCGTCCAGCACTACGCGCGCCGGTCCCGCCTCATCAAGGATCGGCTTCGCGATCAGGTGAAGACCGCGGGCGAGGTGATCGTGTGATGCGCACCGTCACGACCGCGGCGAGCACGGTCCTCGCCGTTGTGCTGCTCGCGGTCTGCACGGCCCCGCCGGTGCCGCCTCCGGCGAGCCTCGGTGTCGGGCTCCAAGCCTCGTTCATTCTTGCCAATCCCGCGGGCCTGCTCGCGCTCGACAGCACGGGGCACGCGATCGGTCGGATCATCGACCTCCCGGCGCAGAGCGCATCGGCAACCCCGGTGCTTCACCCATCCGGCAAGTCGATCGTGTTCGCACTTACCCAGCAGCCGGACAAGAAGACCGGATTCGGCTCGGATCTCTACACCGTCAATCTCGACGGCACCGGATTCAAGCCGCTCGTGCAGCATGAGAGCGACAACGTTTTCTACGCATCGCCGCGGTTCGACAGCACCGGCAACGTCCTGTACTTCCACCGCCGCGCCGCGATCATCCAGGCGGGTTCGTTCGTCGGGAACGAAGACTCGCTCGAGCGCCTCGACCTGCGGACCGGCGAGCGCAAACGGCTGATCCAGAACGGCGCGGACCCGACGATCTCGCCGGCCGGCGATCGCATCGTCTACGTGCATCTCACACAGGGCCAGCCGGACAATATCTGGGGCGCGAACATCGACGGCTCGAATGCTCGGCCCTTCTTCAAGACGACCGACACATGGTGGTATCTGCAAACGCCACGCTTTGCGCCGAAGGGTTGCGAGATCGTCTTCTCGGCGGCCGGACACGCGGTCGCTCTCGCGCCACGCCGCGGTCCGGCCGGGAAGGTCGGCCAGGCGCATCTCACCGTTCCCTCGTTCCTCTATCTCGCGCCGTGTGATGGCACGTCCGTCAAAGAGCTGGTTCAAACATTCGACGACGTCGTCCCCGCGTGGTCCCCGGACGGAGCGCAGATCGCGTACGTCGGCGCGGGTGGATTCTTCGTGGTGACGGTCGCGACCGGCAAGGTGACGACGCTCGCGCAGGGTCAGGACTTCTTCTTCGGCGATCTCTTATGGCTGAAATGAATGGTCTCTATCTCGCAACAGCGGCCGCAAGTGGGCACACCCGCTGCACCGATCCGTGACGGGCCGAACTGAAAACCGTCACGCAGTAGGAAAGAGGAGTGTCCTGATGTCGCAAGACAAATCTGACGAGCGTGGCTTCGCGGCGATGGACCCGGAGG
Organism: Chloroflexota bacterium; assembly: GCA_005880575.1. Taxonomy (GTDB): domain Bacteria; phylum Chloroflexota; class Limnocylindria; order P2-11E; family P2-11E; genus 3-1-20CM-2-70-9. The sequence goes on from VBIZ01000011.1 coordinate 3,269, forward strand.
AGCGCCGTCGAATCGCGGAAAAGGGCGGCGAGACGGTCAGTAAGGACCGCGAGCACATGAGCGAGATCGGCCGCAAGGGCGGCGAAGCCTCGGGCGAGAAGCGCCGAGAAGAAGACCGCTAGCGGAGTGATCGGCGGGCGCCTCCGTTCGGGGAGGCGCCCGCCGCGAGGCTATTCGTCGGGCCGCGCGAATCGGTATCCCACACCGCGGACGGTCTGGATCAGCGTCGGCTCATCAGGTGACGGCTCGATCTTGTCGCGAAGGCGTCCGACGTAGACCTTGAGGTACTGCGTTTCGTATCGGTACTCGGGTCCCCAAACGCGCGTCAGGAGAGTGTCGTGGGTGAGCGCTTCGCCGGGGTGCGTCGCGAGCTCGGCGAGGAGATTGAACTCGGTCGGAGTGAAGTGGATGTCCGTTCCAGCACGACGGACGCGTCGAGCCGTCAGATCGATCGCTAGATCGTGTGTCGCGATCGTCCCCGAGCGTGGCGCGCGAGGCGCCGAGCGCCGCAGGACGCTCTCGATCCGCGCGACAAGCTCGCGCGGCGAGAACGGCTTCGTGAGGTAATCGTCGGCGCCGAGACGGAGTCCTTTTATCTTGTCCTCCTCGAGCCCGCGCGCGGTGAGGACGATGATCGGCAGGTCGGTCTTCTCGCGGACCTGCTCGAGGACCGCGAAACCATCGCGTTTGGGAAGAGCGAGATCCAGCACGACGAGGTCCGGCCGCTCCGAATAGATCATCGCGAGCGCCTCGTCGCCATCCGCCGCTTCGACCGCCGTGAGGTCCTGACGCGCGTAGGACAGCGAGCTCCGCACGAGAGCGCGCACGTCGGGCTCGTCGTCGACGATCAGTACCTTCAAGTAGCGAGTGGCAAGACTGTCACGAATGCCGAGCCTCCACCCGGATTTTCCTCGTACTCGAGGGTCCCTCCGTGGAGCGTCACCAGTGAGCGGGCGATCGCGAGCCCGAGGCCCGAACCCGGGGTGCCGTCGGCATTCGCGCCGCGGAAGAACTTGTCGAAAATGCGCTGGCGGTCTTCCGTCGCGATCCCCGGGCCGTGGTCGCGCACTTCGATGCGAAGCGCGTCTCCCTTGCGGTGCGCGGCGACCAGGATCGGGGTTCCCTGCGGCGCGTAGCGGATCGCGTTGACGATCAGATTCGCGATCGCCTGCTGCATCTTGCTGCGATCCGCGACGACGCGGGGCGGAGTCGGATCGACGTCGAGCGAGATCCACTGTCGCTTCTGCTTGGCGAGAACGGCGTGGTCGGCGACCACGTCGCGGACGAGCGCGATCGCGTCAATCTCCTCTTTGTCCAGCGCGATCTGTCCTTCCTCGAGGCGCGCCATCTCGAGGAGCTGAGCCGTGAAATCTTCGAGGCGACGGATATTTCGCTCGGCGCTTTCGGCGAGCTCGCGCTGCGCCGAGGTCAGCGTTCCGGGCCGCTCGCCGAGGAGAAGCTCGACCGCACCGCGCACGACCGTGAGCGGGCTCCGGAAGTCGTGGGACATCGCAGCGAGGAACTCGCTCTTGATCCGGTCCGCCTGCCGAAGCGCCGCGGCCTCGACGGCCTGGCGCACGAACTTCTCACGCTGCGCCCGCAGATGCTCGAGCTCGCGCAACAGCCCCGACATCAAGTAGGCCGCGAGGATGAAGACGCTGACGTGGAAGGCAAGACGCCAGGGCTCTGCCACAAAGCCGTAGGTCTCGGAGCGGTAGGCGGCGATCACGACGTACGCCAACGAGATGGCGCCGGCCGCGGCGAAAGCACCTGCCGTGCCGAAACGGAAGCCGCCGGCAATGATGATGAGGCTGCCGATCACCCACGTGGTCCAGCTGGGGTCCGCCGAGAAGACGAGCATCGCCGAAGACACGATGCCGATGTCGAGAACGAACATCACGCGCGTGAGCCGCTCGAAGCTGTCGGGCCTCGACTGCATCATCCAGTAGACGACCGTCGCGTACCCGATCACGAACACGCCGAGACCGACGAGGTACCCGAGCCCGATGTTCGGGAAATACGGACCGAGGAAGAAGATCAGACCAGCGCCGCCGATGCGCGCCCAGTTGAACGTTCGCTCCAGCCGCTCCGCCACGCGCGTTAAGTTAGCGCCTGCGCGGCTGGCTGCGTTGGTCCCGGAGAGGTCTGCGGACGCTCCACTCGGGCGTTGCGCCGCTCCTCGTCCATCATTTCGATGAAGCAATCCACGGCGTTCTCACGCCACTGCTTTCCGCGCTGCCGCACCAGCTCGGCGCGCACGACGTCCCAGGCGAGACCTTTTCGATACGGCCGGTCGGTGGTCATGGCGTCGTACGTGTCCGCGACGGAGATCACGGACACCTCGATCGCGAGCTCGTCGCCCTTGAGCCCGCGCGGGTAGCCCGCGCCATCGTGGCGCTCGTGATGCGACAAGACGAGCTCAGCTCCTTCCCAGAACTCCGGGAGACGGCGGAGAAGGCGATGACCGATCTCAGCGTGTCGGCGCATCTCTTTTTGCTCCTCGTCTGTGAGGGGACCGGGTTTCAGCAGGATCAGATCGTTCGTGCCGATCTTGCCGATGTCGTGAACTCGCGCCGCGTCGCGGATCAGCTCGACCTGCGAGAACTCGAGACGGAGGCGCCGAGCAAGACGTTCCGCGAGCGCGGCCACGCGCTGGGAGTGGCCGTGGGTGTACGGGTCGCGCAGGTCGATGAGGTCCGCGAGCTCCAAGATCGCGGTCTTCGTCTGCTCGCGCACCCGCGCGCTGTCCCGAACCGTGAGGAGGACGATCGCCATGGGCACGCCGAAGAGGACGAGCGTCCAGGGCTGCGCCTGCGCCGCGATCGCGGCGAGCGCGCCGAGGACGAGCAGTGCCGCCTCGTACGGCAACAGGCGCCGGTGCACGCTCCACCAGCCCATGAACGGGTTGCGCCGGACCTGGAGCGCCACGACAAGGTCGACGAGCATGCTGTGCACCAGATACTTCGCGATCGCCGCGATGACGATGGCCCACGGCTCACGGACGACCTGAGCGCTGGGACCCGCGATGAGCAGGAACGCCATCGCGGCAGCTCCGGTCGAGAGCAGGGACGTTGAGGCGTTGAAGCCTCGGTTGTACCAGCTCTGTCGGACTCCGCGGAAGTGGAGCGCGATGAGGGTCGTCGCGCCCGCCACGACCATCGCATAGAACGGCCCGAGGAGAAGAGCCGCCGCGAAGGTGGCGGTGTCGTCGACGGTGATCTTCATCTTCACCGACAGATGCACGGGCCAGAGTTGCGCGACCGCCGCCATGGCCATGAGAAGCGCGAAGAGGACCGTGTCGGTTGGTCGGAGATCCTCTCGGATGGCGGCGCTCGCGGGGAGGGCCGCGAGCGCCGCACCGAGCACGCCGAGGATGTAACCGCGTAGAGGCCAGCGAAGTCGCGACATGCGGGCTAGAGCCCGATGAGCGTGTACTTCACCTGCGTCGTCACGTTGGACCTGCCGTATGCCGTCGAGCTCAGCCAGAGATAGGTGCCGGTGACCTGCGTCTTCGTCTGGAACGACGCCGACGCGTTGATCGTCACCTTGACGATCACGGGCACGCCGAGGGACAGGAGCCCGGTCGCGGGAAGCACTTTGCTGATCTTCGCGGTCGTCGGGACCGAAGCGGGCAGCGAGACCACCGCGGCGATCGCGTTCGACGGCACGAGCACCTCGTAGGCAACTGCCCCCTTGAGGCTGCTGGTGTAGGCAGCCGGGAAGCCGGTCGTGACGTCGACGAGCGCGCCGTTGACCACGAAAACCGGATCCGATTCACACCACTGGACACCGGCGTCGGCGCCGATCCCCAGGACGAGCGTCGAGAACGCAAATGCGAGAGAGAACGCGAGCCTACCGAACAGAGAACCACGAAGCCGCCCCATCTAACCACCCCATGCCCATTTGTTCGCGCACCTCAGTACGAACTGAGTACGTCGGAAGGATGATTCGATGACGCGCGGCATTCGTGTCGCTGCGGTCGCAGGACACATCAAAGGGCGGTAAACGGCGACGGCGTCAGGCGCTGGGCGGCAGCGGATATCCAGCGAGGGCGGGCTCGCCGCGGAGACGCGCGTAGCCGGGCTTGATACGCGCGTAGATGATCGCGACACGCTCGTCGTATCCGACGAAGGCGCTCTTCATCGCGTTGATCGACAGACGCTCGACGTCGGCGAGCGTGAGGCCCGCGATGCGTGACAAACGCTGAAATTCGTCGGAGAGCGTGACATTCGACATCAGGCGGTTGTCGGTGTTGACGGTCACCCGAAAGCGCTGCGCGATGAAGTGGCGGATGGGATGCTCGGCGAGCGTCGGTACAGCCCCGGTATCCACGTTCGATGACGGACAGAGCTCGAGCGGGATCCGCTTGTCGCGAACGTACGCGGCGAGCGGGCCGAGCTTCACGACCTTGTCCTCGTTGATCGCCATGTCCTCTACAAGCCGGACGCCGTGCCCGATCCGGTGCGCCCCGCAGTACTGGAGCGCCTGCCAGATGGACGGCGGCCCGAACGCTTCGCCCGCGTGGATGGTGATCGAGAAATTCTCGCGACGGCAGAGCTGGAACGCATCGAGGTGGGCCTTCGGAGGATGCCCTGCCTCCTCCCCCGCGATGTCGAACCCGACCACGCCTCGTTCGCGGTTGGCGACGGCGAGCTCCGCCATCTCGAGCGAGTCGGTTCGGTCGCGCATCGCGCAGATGAGCTGGCGCAGCGTGATGCGGTGGTCGCGCTCGGCGCGCTCGAATCCGCGCTCCACGCTTTGGACGATCTGCTCGAGATTGAGTCCGCGCTCGGTGTGGAACACCGGGGCGTAGCGGATCTCGGCGTACACGATCCCGTCGCGCGCGAGGTCCTCGCCGCACTCGTACGCGACACGCTCCAGAGCTTCCTCCGTCTGCATGACCGCGATCGTGTGGACGAATCCGCGGAGATATTGCGACAGGGAACCCGACGCGGCGCTCGCGTGGAACCATCGGCCCAGCTCGTGCGGGTCCCTCGTGGGCAGGCCCTCGTAGGCCTGGTCGCGCGCGAGGTCGACGACGGTCGCCGGGCGCAACCCGCCGTCGAGATGGTCGTGCAGAAGGACCTTCGGCGCCGCGCGAAGGGTCTCGAGCGGGATCACGATGGGCGGAAACGATACGCCTCGCTGTGCGCCGAGCGAGCATGCGGCTCAAAGAAATCGCTTCTTCTCGCGCGAGCGCGCGCGTAGGGTAGCGGCGCAATTTCGCACGGGAGGGCAGGAGCGATGCGGCGGATCTTTGCGTCCGGAATCGTAGTCGTCGTCTTGATCGTGGGAGCGACGACCGCGCTCGCGGGCTCCGCGAAACACCGGCTCGACAACGACCTCATCAGCTTCACCGAGAGCGCGACGAGCGGCACGAATGGACCGGGCGGAGGCGGGATCTCCGGTGTGGCCTGCGTGTCATCGCTGAGCACGCAGCCGACGTCGTTCGCCGGCAACGCATTGCTCGACTGCGACAGCGTCGGCCCGCACAACGAGACGACCATCGCGGTGAATCCCACGAACGCCTCCAATATCGTCGCGGCCTCGCACACGTACCTCTACAACCTCGACAAGCAGAGCGCGAGCGCGCTGCTCCGGATCTTCACAGAGGCGTACGTCTCGAAGGACGGGGGGCAGAGTTGGACGAACGTTCACCCGCCGCACGGAAGCTATCGCTTCCTCACCGATCCCGCGCTCGCGTTCGATGCGGACGGACATCTTTACTGGTCGAACGTCGCCTCGCACGACAGCGTCGCGGGCGCATTCAGCGACGTCAGCGTGATCGTCGAGCGCTCGGACGACGGTGGCATCACCTGGACCGACCCCGTGACCGTCGCCAAGGGAAACGGAACGGTGAGCAACGGCGGAGTGAACGTGCTGTTCAACGACAAGGACTGGATCGCGGTCGATCGCGGAACGAGCCCGTACCGCGGAAGCGTCTACGTCACCTGGGCGCGGCAGCAGTACCGGCAGGGCGTGCAGACCGAGTCGCCGATCTACTTCGTCCGTTCGCGCGACGGCGGCGCGACGTGGACCTCGGGGACCGAGATAAGTGGGTCGAGCCCGTTGTGCTCCGGGCAGGGCGCGAACGGACCCACGACGCGCTGCGATCAGAACGATGCGGGGTTCTCTTCACCCATCGTCGCTCCCGACGGGATGATCTACGTCGCGTTCCTGAACCACCAAGCGCAGAACACGAGTCTTCGCGACCAGGTGCTTCTGGTGCGATCGAGCGACGGCGGCGACACCTGGAGTGCCCCTCGGCCGATCGTCGGCCTCATCCACGACGGGGCCGGCGACTATCCGACCAACTGGCGTGGAGATTCCACCCTGACCGGATGCCAGTTCCGTATCTTCGCGGCCGGGAACCTCACCATGTCGACGGCCAAGGCGAACGCCGGTCAGCTCTACTACGTCTACGCCGAGAACCTCGAGCCCGGAGCGACGGCGCGCACCAACATCATGGCGACCACTTCGGGCGACGGCGGCGCGACCTGGTCCGTGCCGGCGCTCGTGAGCAGCAGCGCATCCGATCAGATCTTTCCGTGGGCGGCGGTCGGCCCCGACGGCAAGGTTCGCATCGGGTACGTGGATCGCGCGCGCACCGCGCCGCCAGAAGAGAAATGCGTGTACGGATACACGCTCGCGACAGCGAAGGACCTCGCCGCGACGACCTTTACGACGAAGCGCCTCGATAGTGGCGTCTCGGTAGCGTCGGACGCCCGCTGGTTCACGAACTT
>VBIZ01000012.1 GCA_005880575.1 Chloroflexota bacterium
AGCTCCTCAATGTGCGGTGAGCCGCCGTAGCCGGTGCGGTCCGGGATGACGAACCGCCGCTCGAGCTTCGCGATCGCGTCGTCGTACGGGTAGAAGCCGTAGCCCCAGCCACCGTGAAGGATGACGATCGGCGCGCCGCGCCCGACCTCCCGGTAGTGCACCTCGATCGGTCGCGTCCTTGGCAGGAGCGGAGACGAATCGATCGCCACCTTCTGGCAGGCGAGCTTCGTCAACGTCCTTTGTAAATCGGCTTCCGCTTCTCCACGAATGCGGTCACGCCTTCCTTGGCGTCCTCGCTCTTGAAGAGCTCGATAAGGAACTGACGCTCGAGCTTGAGGCCTTCGGCGAGAGGCATCCCGAAGCCCAGCACCGCAGCCTTCTTGATGCGCCCGATCGCGAACGTGGGACCGGCGGCGTAGGGCTTGAGCAGCGCGAGCGCCTTCTCGACGAGCTCGGCGGCCGGCACCACCGCGTCGACGATGCCCGCGGCCAGTGCCTCCTGCGGCACGAGCGTGCGACCCGTCAGCATCAGGTCGAGCGCCTTCTGGCGCCCGATGAGCCGCGGCAAACGCTGCGTCCCGCCGGTGCCCGGAAGGAGGCCGAGGGATACCTCCGGTAGCCCGATCCGATAGGACCCTTCCGCGGCGACGCGGAAGTCGCAGCAGAGCGCCATCTCCAAGCCCCCGCCGAGGCAATGCCCGTTGATCGCCGCGACGACGACCTTCGGTGTGCTCTCAAACTTGCCCATGGCCTCGTTCGCGCAGACGACGAAGGCGTTTTGCTCGTCGAGACCGCTCCGCGCGAAAACGGAGACGTCGGCGCCGGCCGAGAAGAACTTTCCGCTGGCGCTCCGCAGAAGGATCGCCTTCACCGCATCGTCGCGCGCTGCCTCGTCTATCGCCCCTTCGAGCTCCTCCATGAAGGCCTTGTCGTACGAATTAGCGGGCGGCCGATCAAGCACGATGTGCCCAATGGAGTCCTGCTTCTCGAGACGAACAGCCATCAAACCCCCCGCGCCGAAAGTTCATAGACTTTAGACCGACTGGCGAATGACGCGCGCACGCGCGTCGTGGGCGTTCCGCCCACCGAACGGGAGGACTTCTTCATGGCAACGATGCTCATCGACGGCCAGACCGTCGCCGCGCAAACGGGAAAGACCATCGAGGTCAGAAATCCCGCGAACGGCGAGGTCGTGGACACCATCCCGAAAGGCTCGGCGTCGGAGGTCGACGCCGCGGTCGAGGCCGCGGCGAAGGCGCTTCCGGCGTGGGCGTCGCTTTCGGGCGCCAAGCGCGCTGCGTTCATGCACGCGGCCGCCGCAAAGGTGAAGGCCGCCGTGCCCGAGATCGCGAAGCTGCTCACGCTGGAGCAGGGCAAGCCGCTCGCGCACGCCGTGATCGAGGCGACGCGTGTCGCTGAGAACCTGGAGTTCTTCGCCGGGTTCGCCGACAAGCTGCGCGGGGACTACGTGCCGCTCGAGGACCAGAACAAGTTCGGCCTCACGATGAGGCGCCCGGTCGGCGTGGTCGTCGCGATCACACCATGGAACTTCCCGCTCACGCTCATGGCGAACAAGGTGTGCCCCGCTCTCGCAGCCGGCTGCACCGTCGTGCTGAAGCCGGCGTCCACCACACCGCTCGCGACGCAGCGGACGATCGAGATCATCAACTCGGTCGGGATCCCCGCCGGCGTGCTGAACACCGTGCACGGCCCGGGCAGCGAGATCGGCGACGCGCTCGTCTCGCACCCGAAGGTGAACAAGATCGCGTTCACCGGACAGACCGAGACGGGCAAGCGGATCATGAAGCTCGCGGCGGACAACGTGACACGGGTCACGCTCGAGCTCGGCGGCAGCGACCCGATGATCGTGTGCGACGACGCCGACATCAGGCGCGCGACCGCCGCGACCGCGATCGGGCGCTTTTTCAACGCAGGGCAGGCCTGCCTCGCGGTGAAGCGCGTCTATCTCTTCGAGCAGATCGCCGAGGAGTTCATGGCCAAGATCGCGGACCGCGCGCGCAAGGAGTGGCCTGTCGGCGACGGCATGAAGGAAGGCGTGAAGATGGGGCCGCTGCACACCGAGCGGCAGCGCGCCGAGGTGGAGTCCCAGGTCGCCGATGCGGTGAAGCGCGGCGCGAAGGTGCTCGCCGGCGGCAAGCGCCCCGAAGGCAAGGAGTTCGAAAAGGGCTGGTACATGGAGGCCACGGTCCTCAGGGATGTGCCCGAGGACTCGCGCATGGCCACCGAGGAAGTGTTCGGTCCCGCGTTGCCGATCTTCATCGTCAAGGACCTCGACGACGCGATCGCGAAGGCGAACTCGAGCGTGTACGGTCTCGGATCGTCGATCTGGACGAAGGACCTCGCGAAAGCGCGCAAGGCCGCCGAGCTCCTCGAGGCCGGGTACACCTGGATCAACGACATCCAGGTCGCGTACGACCAGCTGCCCTTCGGCGGGACGAAGCAGTCCGGGTTCGGCAAGGAGCACGGCATCGAGGGCCTCGACGGCTACCTCGAGAAGAAGTCCGTGGTGCTCGCGTATTGATCGTCGACCCTCGCACCCTCATCGCCGAGGCTCAGGCACTGGGCCTCTTTCAACCGCACGGCGCCTTCGAGGTGCACTGCTCGCACTGCCACGCGCGCCTCGACAGCCGGGGCGACTGCGCCACGTGCGGTCTGATCGGTCGTCCCGCTTCTGAGCTCGAGCGCCGCGCGCAGACCGACCCCGAAGGGACGAGCAGGCTGCTGCGCGCGGCCATCGAGAAGCGCAAGAACTTCAGGCCGGTGGGCGCGCGCGGAGAGAAGGCGCCCGGAGCATAAGAAGAGAGCGGCCGATTCCCGGCCGCTCTCGCATCGCTTTCGTTCGCTGAGCTACGGGTGCAGCGTGATGTTCCCGTGGAGCAGCTCGAAGCTCGGCGGGTTTCCGGTCGCGGTAACCGCCTTCGTCACCGGATCCTGCACACAGGTCGAGTCGTTCGGCGCCGGCGGCCCCTGGAGCTTGTCGTTGACCAGCTGATGCCCCGGATTGCCGTTGTCGGTGAAGGAGAAGTGGATCTGATCATCGACCGCCAGGAAACCACCGAACCCGTTCGGGAATTGCTGCTGTCCAGAGGTCTGCGTCACGGTCGAGACGACGTGCGCCGTGTTCGTCGCGCTCGGGTCGATGCCGAAGCAGCCGGGCGGTGAGGGCTCCGGCTTCGATGTGAAGTGGGTCTCGCCGACCGGGACGCCATTGCAGAACTGGTTCGCCGGAATCGTCTCGTTCAAGGTTCCGTAAAACGAGCCGTCATCGCGCTGGTGGAAGTTCACGGCGACGTTCACCCAGATCAGGTCGCTGCTCTGTTGGATCGGCGCGCCGCCGGAGGTGGGCGTGCTCCCGCCCGTGCTGGTACCGCCGCCCCCAGTGATCACTCCGCAGGGCACCTGCCAGCGGCCACCCCCGACGATGAAGGGATTGTGGCCGGGCGAGGCCATCGCGACGCCGCCGATCCGCACGACTCCCCCCGGAAGCGGCACCTGCACCATGTCGCAGGTCAGATCGGCGGGGTAGTCGATCATCGCCTGGACCGACAGCGTCAGTCCGGTCAGGGTGTCCATGTCGACGACCATCGTGCTCGTTGTTCCGTCGTCACACGTCAAGGTCACCTGCGTGAGTCCGATCGCTGATGTGGGCATCGCCGCGCCAATAGCCAGCCCCACCACGATCGCTACCGACAAGACCGCGCGTTTCATGGCTCTCTCTCCGATCTATTGCCGTCCGAGCGCCTGCCTGCATGAGCCATTCCGGTTGCAGGATCGACACACGTTCGAATTGGAACCGACATATCCGGCGCGGCCGGAATCAAGCGGGGACGGTGCGCTCCATCTCGCCGCGCAACGCGTCGTCGGCCCACTCGAGGTGCTCACCGTTGCGCTGCGTCGACGGGAGGACGAGATAGGCGACGCCTCGGGCCGGCTCCTTCGGATCTTTCAGCTTTCCCTCGCGCTCCGCCGCGCGGTACTCGTCGCTGCGCGGGAAGTCCGCGGTCGACGTGCGCCTGATGCGCTCCTGCATCTCGGTGTCCATGTATCCCGGATTGAAGGCGTTCGCGGTCACGCCGGTCCCGTCGAGCTCGAGCGCGAGGCTGCGCATCATCTGGACCACGGCGGCCTTGCCGGCCGCGTAGGCGGTCCAGCCTGCGGACGGGCGATTCGCGGCGCCCGATGAGATCGTGACGATCCGCCCGTACCCGCGGTCGAGCATCCCCGGCAGCGCGGCGCGCGTGGCGAGGTACGTCCCGCCCACATTGATGGCGACGCTTCGAAGCCACAGTGCCGCGTTCGAGCGCGCGAGCGGGACCATCGGGTCGACCATGCCCGCGTTGTTCACAAGGATCGTCGCCGGGCCGACCCAGCGCTCGGTGGCGAGCACCAGCTCCTGCACCTGTCGCTCGTCCGCGATGTCCGCCGTCTGCGCGAGCGCTTTTCCGCCGGCGCGCTTGATCGCCTTCGCGACATCGTCCAGCTCGGGCGCGTTTCGCGACGCGAGCACGACGGCCGCTCCCATCGCCGCGAGGCGTTCAGAAACGGCGCGGCCGAGCCCGCGTCCGGCTCCGGTGACGATCGCGACGTGGCCGCTGAGCTCTGCCATCAGGACACACCGACCGTGAGCGTGCGCGCGAAAGCGGCCGCGAGGCGATCGATGTCCTTTTCCTTGTGCAGGGCCCAGAACGAAAGCCGGATCGCCTGGGGGATACCCGGCTCGTCGATGAGCTTCACCACGATGCGCTCCTCGTCCCACATCCGTTGTACCAGCGCCGCCGCATCGCCCGAGCGCGGCTCGACGACAACGATGCCTGTGGGTGCCTCAGGCGTCGAGCGCACGACGAACGGCAGATCGGCGATGCGATCGAGGAGACGGCGGCGCAAGGCGCGGACGCGGTCGGAGACCCATGAGCCGAGCAGCCGATGCACGACGAGCGTTTGCCTGAGACCGACGAATGCCGCCGCGTCCACCGTCCCGGTCTCGAACCGCGTGGCGTTTGGGTTGTACTCGCGGCTCCCGCTCGGAAGATCCAGGCGCGAGCGCCATCCGAGTCGGGTCGGACTGAAGAGCGCGAGATCGCGCACCCAGAAGCCGCCGGTCGCGAGCGGCCCGTGCAGCCATTTGTGCCCGAGCGTCACCACCGCGTCCGCCCCGAGATCCTCGACGTCGACGCGCACCTGTCCGAGCGCCTGCGCAACGTCGACGATCGAGATCGCGCCGGCCTCGCGCGCGAGCCGGCACGCTTCGCGGACGGGCAGCACGTCGCCCGTCTTGCACGAGACGAGCGACATCACGAGCGCCCGCGCGCCGTCGCGCACCCCACCGTGCACTTCGTCGAGAAGGCGGCCCGGGTCGCGGTGCCATCCGATCTCCCGGAGATCGTCGCCGAGCTCGGCGCGCCGCCGCAGCGGATAGAGCGCGCTTCCGTGCTCCTCGAGCGTGGTGAGGATCAGCGACCGAGGGGGGATCGCGAGTCCGGCGACGAGCGTGTTGAGGCCGTCGGTCGCCGATTGCGCGAGAGCGACGCGGGCCGCGCCGCCGGGGTCACCCAGGGCGGCCGCGAGGTCCGCTCTGGTCGCGTCGAGCGCGGCGTTGTACGCCGCGTATCCGATGTGACCGAACATGCCGACCTCGTTCAGCCACGTGCGGAACCGCTCGGCGGAGCGCTGCGCGACCGGGAACGTGGGTCCCGATCCGGCGACGTTGAAGTACAGGGAGTCGCCGCGGAGGGCTTGCAGCGCCGCGGGCGAGGTATCCGGGCGCTCGTCGATCAGCGGCGCGATATCCGTCGTCATCGTAGTGCGGTCATGATGCCCCGGATCGCGAGACCCGCGGTGAAGAGCGCGGCGAAGCCCAGCGCGACGGATTGGCCGCGCGGCGCACGGTCGCGCACGAGCGACGCCGCCAGTGGCATCGCGAGGACGACCGCGAATCCGTACAGGATGTGGAGGAGCTCGCGCGGCGGCCCCGAAAACACGAGGACGAGCAGGCCGAACGCGCCTTGCGCGATCGATGCGACGACCGCGATCGCGACCGCCCCGCGAAACCCCGGGGTCGGACCGGAATTGCGAACACCGAGGAAGAGACCCCAGAGCCCGACCGCGGTGTAGTAATAGACCAGCGCCCAACCGATCTGGCGGTGAAGCGAAAGCGCCACGTCCACTGACGAAAACGCTAGCGCATGTCACTCGTATGCTCGAAGCGTGATCGACGTCCGCCAGCTGACGCGCCACTTCGACGGAACGCGGGCGCTCGACGACGTGTCGTTCCAGGTCCACCCAGGCGAGATCGTCGCGCTCCTCGGCCCGAACGGCGCCGGCAAGACGACCGCGAGCCGGATCATCGGCGGCATCCTGGCCCCGAGCGGGGGCGACGTCCTCGTGGACGGCATCTCGGTGCGCAAGGACGCGAACCAAGTCCGCGCCCGCTGCGGCTTCGTCACCGACCAGCCCTCGCTGTACGAGCGCATGCCGCTTCGGCGTTATCTCGGCTTCTTCGCGCGCCTGTACGACGTCGCGCAGCCCGATGTCCGTGCGGCCGACCTCGCGAAGCTGCTCGGGCTCGACGACGTGATCGACCGAAAGCTCGCGACGTTCTCGCGCGGCATGCGACAGAAGGTGGCGATCGCGCGAGCGTTGGTGCACGACCCGCCGGTCCTGCTCCTCGACGAGCCGGCGACGGCGCTCGATCCGGAGATGTCGCAGATGCTGCGCGGGTTCATCATCTCGCTGCGCGCGCGACACCGCGCGATCCTCCTTACGACCCACGACCTCGACGAAGCGCAGCGGATCGCCGACCGCGTCGTCGTCCTGTACAAGGGCAAGGTCCTCCGGATCGGCGCCACCTCCGACGTCCGGGCGGCGGGACGGCCGAGCTACACCGTCGCGTTTGCCGGAGACCCCGCGGTCGCACGCGGGGCACTGAAGAGAGCAGGCATCGACGCTGATAGCGCCACCGCACGAGATGGACTCACCGCACTCCGCTTCGCAGCGGACGATCCCGCAGCGGTCAATCCAGCTGCGCTGCGCGCGCTCCTCGACGCCGGGGTGAGGGTCGTCACGCTCTCGGCTGAGGAGCGCTCGCTCGAAGACGCCTATCTCAGCATCCTCGCGGAGGCGCGCCGATGAAATGGTGGCTCATCGCATGGCGCGAGATCCGCTGGGAGGTCTTCCTCGACCGGACATCTCTGCTTCGAACGGGCATCTTCGTCGTGATCCCGCTCTTCTTCGTCGTCTCGAATCGCGGGATCCCGCAGGGACCAGCCGGCGACCTGACGCTCCTCGGCCTAGCCCTGCAGAGCGTGTTCTTTCCCGCGCTCTCTGGCGTCGCGCTCATCGCGGCGACCTTTTCAATGGAGAAGGAGAACGGCACGCTCGTCCCCCTCCTCGCCGCTCCGATCCGCGACTTCGACATCGTCCTCGGAAAGCTCGTGGGGATGGTCGTGCCGGTGATGGTCGCGTGCGTCGTGACCCTCGCCGCGGCGTACGGACTCGCGGCGTACCGCTACGGTGTCGCGCGCGTGGAGCGCGTGCTGACGCCGGAGCTTATCTACGCAGTCCTGGTGCTCTCGCTTCTGTATCTCGTCACCACCGGCAGTGTCACGATGATCGTGGCCGCGCGCGTGAAGTCGAGTCGCGCCGCACAGCAGGTCGCCGGGCTCGTGATCGCGCTGTCAGCCGCGGTCTTCGCCGGCCTCGGCTTCGTGGCATCGCAGCTCGGCGAGGGCTGGCCGCTCCTCGCGCTCGGCGTGGGGCTCGTGCTCGCGGACGTCTTGGCGCTCGAGCTCGCGCGCCGCGTGTGGCAGCGCGAAGAAGTGATCGGTCGCGTGTGACCTAAGATCGCGCTGTCTTTTCCTTCAGGAGGTGCCTTCATGGCGAGCACGGTCCAGCAACGGTTGAACGAGGTCGCGGCGGTCGGCCAGGAGATCGCCGAGACCGGCGTCGCGTATCTCGACGGAAAGTTCACGCCGCTCGCCGACGCAAAGGTCTCCATCGCGACGCACGCACTGCAGTACGGGACCGGCGTGTTCGAAGGGATCCGCGCCTACTGGAATCCGTCGCAGGAGCAGCTCTACGTGTTCCGGCTGCGCGAGCATTTCGAGCGCATGGCCCGATCCGTCCGGATCATGCGCATCGCCCTCCCGGGCGACCCCGACGCGCTCTCTGAGCTGGCGCTCGAGCTCCTGCGAAAGAACAGCTTCAAGAGCGACGTCTACATCCGACCGCTCGCGTTCAAGGCCGCGCGCTCGGTGAAGGTCGCCCTCCACGGACTCCGCGACGGGTTCGGCATGTACGCCTTCCCGCTCGGCGCGTACCTCCCGACCGGCGGGCTCGCCGCTCGCACCGCCAGCTGGCGCC
The DNA here is from genome assembly GCA_005880575.1 of Chloroflexota bacterium. Taxonomy (GTDB): domain Bacteria; phylum Chloroflexota; class Limnocylindria; order P2-11E; family P2-11E; genus 3-1-20CM-2-70-9. The sequence continues at coordinate 8,380 of VBIZ01000012.1, forward strand.
GCACGTCCGACGACGCGATCCCGGCGCGGGGCAAGCTGACCGGCGCGTATATCAACACCGCACTCGCGGTCGACGACGCGCACGACTTCGAGGCGGACGAGGCGATCTTCCTCACCGCCGACGGCCACGTCTCGGAGGGCGGCGGCGCGAACATCTTCATGGTGCGCGACGGCGCGCTGATCACCCCGTCGGTCACCGAAGACATCCTCGAGGGCATCACGCGCGACTCGATCCTCACGATCGCCGCAGAGCTCGGCATTGTCGTCGGCGAGCGACAGATCGATCGCACCGAGCTGTACGTGGCCGAGGAGGTCTTCTTCTGCGGCACCGGAGCGCAGGTCGCGCCCTGCGTCAAGATCGACGGGCGCGTGATCGGCGACGGCAACATCGGCCCAGTCGCGAAGAAGATTGGCGAAAGGTATTTCGCCCTCGCGCACGGCGACGACAAGCGACATGCCGAATGGCGCACGGCGGTGTACCGCTGACCGCCATCGCCTACCAGGGTCTTGCCGGCGCGTTCTCGGAGGCAGCGGCGGCGGCGCTTTTTCCGGGAGCGAGCCTCCTGCCGCGCCGCACGTTCGCCGAGGTCTTCGCGGCGCTCGACGCGCACGAGGCCAACGCCGCCGTCGTGCCGGTCGAGAACACGCATGCGGGCTCCGTCGCCGACGTCTACGACCTCCTCCGCCAGCACAACGGAGCCAAGGTCGTGGCGGAGGCCATCGTTCGCGTGCGGCATTGCCTTCTGGGCGTGCCGGGCTCACGCCTCGGGGACATCCGCGTCGCACGGTCGCATCCGCAGGCGCTCGCTCAGTGCGAGGACTTCCTGCGGCGGCACGACATCCGGCCGGAGGTCGCGTTCGACACCGCCGGCGCGGCGGCTGAGGTCGCGGATGCGAAGGACCCCGCGGTGGCGGCCGTCGCGAGCCGGAGGGCCGCCGAGCGCTACGGACTCGAGGTGCTCGCGGATTCGATCGAGACTTCGAACGACAACTTCACGCGCTTCTTCGCAGTCGCGCCGGAGGCCGAGCGCGAAGTCGCAACGCTGATCCCGGCCGCGCTCCGCAAGGGACCGACGAAGACGAGCCTCGTGTACAAGACCGCGAACCTGCCGGGTGCGCTCGTGCGTTCGCTCCAGCCTTTCGCGACCGCGTGGATCCAGCTGAGCAAGATCGAGTCGCGCCCGAGCCGCGCGGCGCCGTGGGACTACGTCTTCTATCTCGACTTCGAAGGCGATCCCACGGCGTGG
>VBIZ01000107.1 GCA_005880575.1 Chloroflexota bacterium
GCGCCGATCCGACTGTCGGTCGGAAGTCCGCCGAGGACGACAGCGAAAAGCTCTACGAGGCCCTGAAGGAAGCGGACATGGTGTTCATCACCGCCGGCATGGGCGGCGGAACCGGCACCGGCGCCGCGCCGATCATCGCCGAGATCGCCAAGGACGTGGGTGCGCTCACGGTCGCGGTCGTCACCAAGCCGTTCAGCTTCGAGGGCGCCAAGCGCCGCCTTCTCGCCGAGCAGGGCATCGCCGAGCTCGTCGACAAGGTCGACACCCTCATCACTATTCCAAACGATCGGCTCCTTCAGGTGGTCGAGAAGAAGACGAGCATGGTCGACGCGTTCCGCATCGTCGACGACGTCCTGCGCCAGGGCGTGCAGGGCATCAGTGACCTCATCACGGTGCCGGGCCTCATCAACCTCGACTTCGCGGACGTCAAGACCATCATGACGAACGCGGGCTCGGCCCTGATGGGCATCGGCCACGGCTCAGGCGAGTCGCGTGCCGCGGACGCAGCGCGCCAGGCGATCATGTCGCCGCTGCTCGAGCAATCCATCGATGGCGCGCGTGGCGTGCTCTTCACCATCACCGGCGGACCCGACCTCACGCTCTTCGAAGTGAACGAAGCCGCGGAGATCATCCATGCGGCAGCGGACCCCGAGGCGAACATCATCTTCGGCGCGGTGATCGACGAGCGGATGGGTGGCGAGGTAAAGATCTCCGTTATCGCAACCGCATTCGAGCAAGCGCGTGCGGTCCGTCGTCTCGAGGGGCCGATGTACAAGCGGCAGGCACCATCGGTCGAGCATCGTGTCGCACCGGCAACTGCCATCGCGCCTGCGCCGGCCACGCCGCCGCAGCCGAGAGCCGAAGAGACCAAGAAGTACGCTGCCGACGACCTCGAGGTACCGAGCTTCCTGCGACGCCGCTGAGCTAGCCACCCGGCTATTTCGGAGCGAAGGCCGAAGCCTTAACGCGCGCGTGAACGTAACGGGCCCTTGTGCGTCTGCTGGCACGTCGCCTGCATCCCGCGACGAAGGAACACAAATATTCGGGACGGGGGTGCGCAGTGATGCGTGAAGGAGCCGCCGTCGTCCGCGAAGATTCGTGGACGGCGTGGCCTGTCTACTGGACTCCGGTGATCGTCGGCGCGCTCGCTTCGGTGGTCGCGGTAGTGCTCTTCGGAGTCATCGGCACAGCGGTCGGCTCGTGGAAGGCCGGCAATGAAGGGCGAGTCACCGACTTCAGCGGCATCGGACGCGCGGCGGTCGCCTATGCAGTCTTCGCATCGTTCCTCGCGTTTGTGATCGGCGGCTGGGTGACCGCGCGGATCGCCGGCATACGTCGCGCGGAAACCGCGATCCTGCATGGAGCGATCGCGTTCCTCGTCGCGATGGTGATCCTGCTCGCCATGGCGAGCTTCGGCGGGGCGGTCTTCAACGGGTGGTACGTCGGCCTCGCGCCCGCGCCCGCGGTGCCGTCGGCACCGGGCCAGCCGGTCGATCCGGGTGTGGCGAAAGCCGCGGCCAGGGGTGCCACTGCGGCAGCTGTCGCGATCCTGCTCGGACTCGCCGGCAGCGTCGTCGGCGGCTGGCTGGGCTCGGGAGAGCGTATGGACTTCAGCTTCTACGAGCGGGAGCGCGCGCGCATGACCCGCCGTCCGGCCGCGACGGACCGCACGACGCGGATATAAGGAGGTGGCGAGATGATCCTGATCCTGCTCTGGCTGCTCGGCGCGCCACTCGCGCTGATCATCATCCTGTTCCTGCTCGGCGTCGGGCATTAGGAGCCATTCCATCGCGGGGGGCCGGCGCACGATAAGACTAGATTTAGTTACGTCCTGTCCCATATCTTGTGTCTGTGAAGTGCCCGGCCTGCAGCAACCTGGACACCCGCGTCATCGACTCCCGCGAGGCCGATGACGGCGACTCCATCCGCCGACGCCGCGTCTGCGATCGCTGCGAGGAGCGGTTCACCACCTTCGAGCGAAGCGAGTCCGCCCGGATCCAGGTCCTGAAGCGCGACGGCAGCCGCCAGGAGTTCGACCGACGCAAGCTCGCGAGCGCGATCGGCAAGGCTGCGTCGAGGGCGCTCTCCAGCGAGGACGTCGATCGACTCATCGACGACCTCGAGGGAAGCGTCAAACAGAGCGGCGCCTCGGAGATTCCCTCGGGACGGATCGGCGAGATGGTGCTCGAGCGCCTTGCCGAGCGCGACCCCCTCTCGTATCTCCGCTTCAAGATCGTCTACTCGCGTCTCGAGGACATCGACGCGCTCTACGACGAGCTCGCGTCCCTCGTGCGGATCCGCCAGGAGGCGCGCGATCGCCGCGTCGCCGAGCAGATCGTGCTGCCCATCGCCGAGCCGGTCGTGGTCGGGCCCTCGCGCCGTCGCCGCCGCTAAAGAACCGCCGCGCATCCGCGCGGTCCTCTGGGATCTGGACGGCACGCTCACGGACAGCGTGCGCCTCGTCGTCGAGACGATGAACGCGGTGATCGCGGCGCACGACGGTCCGCCGCTTCCGTACGAGAAGGTGGGCGAGCTCACCGGGCTTCCGCTCGATGCGATGTTCCGGCTCGCGTGGCCGGACATCGGAGCGGCCGATGTCGATCGCTATCGCATCGAATACCGCAGTCGGTATGACGAGGTGGCGATCCCGGCGACGCGCCTGTACCGCGGCGCGCGGAGGACGCTCCAGGATTTCCACGCCGCCGGGCTGCTGCAGGCGACGGTCACGGGCAAGCGCGCCGCCGACTGCGAACGGATCCTTCGCGGGCTCGGCATCAAGAAGGACATCGACGTCTACCTCGGCGGGGATTCGGCCCCGCGTCCGAAGCCCGCGCCGGATCTGGCGCGGTACGCCATGAGCCGTCTCGGCGTATCCCCGGATGAGTCCGTCGTGATCGGCGACAGCGCCGCCGATCTCGCGATGGGTAGGGCCGCGGGTGCGCACACCATCCAGGTCCTCTGGGGGTTCACGACTTCGTCGCTGCCCGATGCCGACCGGACCGTCCGTACCTGGCGCGAGCTCCGCGGTGCGGTGCGCGCGCTGGGCGCGCCGAAGCCCGGCATACTCGGTCGAAGTGGTCCTCTCCGACCGTGACATCCGTGCGGCGATCGACGCCGGCCGCATCGGGATCGACCCGTTCGACCCGAAGTGCATCCAGCCCGCGTCGATCGATATCCGCCTCGACCACCGGTTTCGCGTGTTCCGGTCGAGCCGCCACGCCTTCATCGACCTCGCGCGCCCGCTCGACGACATCACCGAGCTCGTTCAGATTCCCTCTTCAAAGACGCCGTTCATCCTTCACCCCAATGAGTTCGTTCTGGGGTCGACGCGCGAGCGGATCCGGTTGCCTGACGACATGGTGTCGCGCGTCGAGGGGAAGAGCTCGCTCGGAAGGCTCGGTCTCCTGATCCACAGCACCGCGGGATTCATCGACCCGGCCTGGGATGGCCACATCACCCTCGAGCTCTCCAACGTGAACACCATCCCCATCACCCTGTACGCGGGGATGCGCATCGGACAGCTCTCGTTCTTTCCGCTCTCGAGCCCGGCCGAGCACCCGTACGGCTCGCCCGAGCTCGGTTCTTCCTATCAGGGGCAGACTGGCCCGACGCCATCGCGCTACCGGCTGGACGTGTAGCCGAGCATGTGCCCGACCTGCCTTCTCGTCGTCTACGTCGCGGCGTTCATCGATGCCGTGGCGAACGCGCTGAGCCTCGCGATCCTCGTGAGAGTGGTGCTCTCTTGGTTCCCGAATATTCGTCTCCCACTCGGCATCGGCGAGTTCGCGTGGGGCGTCAGCGAGCCGATCCTCGCGCCGATCCGCCGCGCGCTCCCCATTGCCGGAGGCCTTGACCTTTCACCTTTGATCGTGCTCCTCGCGATCAGATTCTTGGAGCCCATCCTCCTGCAGCTCGTCGCCCAGGCGCGCTGATGTGCGTCGCGTGCCTGCTCCGTGTTTTTCTGGAGGCGGCGATCAACGTGGTGAGCGGGGCGCTGACCTTCGCGCTCTTCATCCGTGTCGCGCTCTCGTGGATCCCGGGCGCACGGCTGCCGGTCCTCGGCGGGGCCGTCTATTGGTCGACGAATTCTCTCCTCGCCGCCGTGCGACGCGTGGTCCCGCCGATCGACGGCACCGACTTCTCCCCGCTCGCCGCGCTCCTCCTGATCGACGCCGTGACCTTTCTCCTCCTCCGCGTCCTGCCTCCGATCATCTAGCTAGCGCCACGTCTCAGACCAGCCGGCGGTGCGCGGGTCCTGTCCCGGGGAGGAGGCCGCGCGCCCGCCTACCGGCCCGCTCCGCAGCGTCTTGCGCCCGCTCCTCACTGACGCGTCCGGTGAGCGGCGAGCGCGCAACCTCCTCCCCGTGCCACCCGCGGACCGCACCCACGCCTTTGCGGACGCTATCAATACCCGGATGCAGGAGCGGATAGAGGTCCAGGTACGCGTGATCCCACGGGCGCGCGTCGATCGGGTCGCTGGGATCCGAGCGGGGCGGCTGGTGCTCCGCGTCGCAGCGCCTCCGGTGGACGGCGCCGCGAATCGTGCGGCCCAGGACCTACTCGGGAAGGCGCTCGGCATTCGCGCGGCGGACGTCCGACTCGAGCTCGGGACCACCACCCGCGACAAGGTGCTGAGTGTCCCTCGCGGGGCGGGGCCGGCGCTCGCGCGCCTGCTGAAATAGGTTTGGGGGCTGCAGCGTACTGGGAGGGAATGGCCGCGAGTGTCGCCCTACGCCTCGACCTGCCCGTGAGGCTGGCATCGCCAGTGACGTTCGCCGATGGCGTCCGTGAGCACCAGGACGAGGTGTACGGAGTCGCGCTTCGCATCACCGGCGACCGCGACGCGGCCTTCGACGTGGCGAGCTCGACCTTCCTCAAGGCTTATCGCGCATTTGCCCGCTACGACCAGACGCGGCCGCTTCGCCATTGGCTTCTCCGGATCGCGACGAACGAAGCGATCAGCTATATGCGAAAGCGCGGGCGCGAGCTCCGGCGCACCGTCGACGTCGAACAGGCCACCGCTCTCGCCGATTCGACCGCGACGCCGGACGCCGAGACCGTCGCACGCGAGGATCGCACGAGGATCCGCGGCGCGGTGAGCCGGCTGCCCGAGCTCTACCGGGTGGTCATCGTGTTGCGCTACTTCAACGAGCTGAGCGTCGACGAGATCGCGCAGGTCACCGGACGACCCGCCTCGACGGTGGGCGTCCAGCTCCTCCGCGGGCGTGGCCTCCTGCGCGATGCGCTGGAGGGCGTCCGATGAGGAACGATCGTCGGGACGAGAGCCTCTTCGACGAGATGCGCCTCCGTCGTGCCCTGCGCCTTGACGCGGCCGAACTTCCGCCGCGCTTCGATCTGGCGACGATCACCGCCCAGGCTCAGGCGCACCGGCCCGGCTTCGCGGTCGCGGCACTGCTGTCGACGTGCCTCGCCGGCATGGCGGCGGCCGCACTGGTGGGTCTTGTCGCCGTGGCGTTGCCGACTGTCGGGGCGACCGTCGCGTCGGATCTTTTCGACGCGGCCATTCAAACGGTGGCGCGCGCGGCAGTGCCCGCGAGCGCGGTTCTTGCGGCGGCACAGCAGCCGAGCATTCCGCTGGCGGCGACATTCGCGCTCGCCGTCGCGATCGCGTACGAGTACGCGCAACGAAGGGAGCGTGTCCGTGCCATCACGTCTTGAGCGAAGCAACACGAACCGCGTCATCGCCGGGGTCTGCGGCGGGATCGCCGAATACCTCGCGGTCGATGCCACGCTGGTCAGGGTCGCCTTCGTCGTCCTCGCCTTCTTCGGCGGGATCGGTCTTCTGGCCTACATCGTCCTTCTCATCCTCATGCCCCTGCCGGGACGGCCCGCCCCGTTCACCTCGAGTCCGCCTCCAGCGAGCGGGTCGGCTGAGGGCACCACCCGCATGGCGGGCGACGCCGCGACCGGAGCCGCGGTCGCGCCGGTCGACCCGGCGATTCGCGCGGTGGAGGCCGAGCGCCGCCGCATGGCCGTGGGATATCTCCTGATCGGACTCGGCGTCGTGTTCCTTCTGAACAACGCGGGCATCTTCCACTTCGTCCAGTTCCAGCTCCTCTGGCCGCTCGTGTTGATCGGCTTCGGCGTCCTGTTTCTGGTGCAGCGGGTCCGGTCGTGAACGTGCGTCGGCGACGGGGCGTCTTCTGGCCGCTCCTTCTCATCGCCCTCGGTCTTCTCTTCCTGCTCCAGAGCCTCGGCTACATCTCAGGGATCTCCTGGTTCGCTATCGCGAGCCTTTGGCCGATCCTCCTCATCCTCATCGGTCTCGACATCGCCTTCGCCGGACGGTGGCCGCTCGCGACGCTCGCCGCCGAAGTCCTCGTCATCGTCGCCGGTCTCGCGCTCGTCGCGTATGCGCCGAACCTGGGGCCGGTCGCGTTCGGGGGCCCGAGCGGTCCGGGCGAGACCGACATCTTCGTGCCGCGAGCGGGCGCGACGGAGCTCGACCTCACGCTGAACGGTGGAGCGACGCGGGCTTATCGGGTGAGCGGAGGCGCGACCGAGCTCGTCGAAGCGCACAGCGCGAATCCGGACCTCCGCGTGGGAGCGACGGGGACGAGCCGCATCAATGTTCGGCTCGATCAGGTGGCGCCGAGCGGGTTCCTTCGGCCGGCCGGCGACAGCGACATCCAGGTACGGATCGCGAGCGACGTTCCCGCATCGCTCACGGTCAACGTGGGCGCCGGCCAGTTCGACATTGACCTCTCCGCTGTCCTGGTCACGACCGCCGATGTGAACGTCGGCGCGTCGTCGATGCGCTTCGTTCTGCCGAAACCGACGGGCGACGTCCGGATCGACATGAACGGGGGAGCTTCGAGCATCACGGTGACCATCCCCGACGGCGTCGAGGCACGCATCGCGACGAGCGGAGGCATCCTCTCGGTGCGGAGCGAAAACCCGCGACTCGGAAGCAGTGGCAGCGCGCGCGGCGTGTTCGCGGGTCGCACCTCGCTGGAAACGAGCGGCTATGCCACCGCGCACGACCGGGTCACTCTGACGATCACCGCGGGAGCGAGCTCGATCGTCATCCGCTAGATCGAACTAGACTCGCGGCGTGCTGCATCGGGTGATCGAGCGGGTCCTCGAGGCGCAGGCCGTCTGGGCCGATCCGCTCGGCAAGCTCTTCGTCGCGATATTCGCGGCGCTCTACAAGCCGGTTCCGATAATCAAGGATCTTCTCAATGGCGTCTGGCTCGGCCACCCGCTCCACCCCGCGATCACCGACGTCCCGATCGGAGCGTACGTCGTCGCGCTGGTCCTCGATCTCTCGGGCCAGCGATCCGCGGCGGCGGCCGCCATCGGGGTCGGGATCGTGTTCATGCTCCTCGCCGCGCTGGCGGGCTACGCCGACTACATCGATCTCGAGGGGAAGACGCAGCGGTTCGGCACCGTGCACTCGTCGCTCATGCTCGTCGCGCTCGTTGTGTACCTCGTCTCGTTCCTCATGCGCCTCGGCGCCGTCCCGTCGTCCACGGAGGTCTGGCTCTCGCTGATCGGCTTCGTCATCGTGATCACGAGCGCCTACGTCGGGGGCGAGCTCGTCTACAACCTCGGGACGCAGGTCGACCGGCACGCGTGGCGAGGCGGCGGGACGAAATGGACGGCGCTCGACGTGACGGACGTCCCTTCGGACAAACCGGTCAAGGCGAAGGCGGGCGCGCAGACCCTTGTCGTCGTGCGACGCGGGAAGGGTCTGGAGGCGCTCCACGACGTCTGCGCGCACCAGGGCTGCAGCCTCGCGGAGGGCAAGATCGTGGGCGACACGATCGAGTGCGGGTGCCACGGCTCGCGGTATCGGCTCCGCGACGGTCTGGTGGTGCGCGGGCCGGCGGTGTTCGATCAGCCGCACTACGAGGTCCGGGAGGCCGACGGAAAGCTCGAAGTCAGGCGTACGGACACCCGATAGAACCCGCCTGACGCTCGGTTCTTCGAGATACTGCGGGCGTGAGCGAAGCGATCGCGTCGGTCCCGCTCGATGCGGCTCTGCCTCTAACGGAGGCGCCGGCGCCAACCGAGCTCGAGGCTCGCCGTGCTCTGAACGCCGAGTACCTCCGGCACCACCCCGACGAGGTCGCGCGTTTTCTCGACGAGCGCATGCCAGGGGAAACGGCGCTCATCGTTCACGACGCGGGTCCGGAAGAGGCCGTCCACCTCCTCGAGCGCCTGAATCCGCGCGTCGCCGCGGACGTGCTGCGGCAGCTCCCGGCCGAGGCGGCGAAGATCGCGCTCCGGCAGATGCATCCGGCGCGGGCCGCGCCCATCGTGGCGAGCTTCGAGACCAGCGAGCGCGAGGGTGTGCTCAGCCGACTGCCGAGACGGTTCGCGTCCGAGGTGCGGGAGCTCCTCACGTATCCCTTCGATACGGCGGGCGCGCTCATGGACCCCCGGATCACGGCCTTCACCCCCGACACGACGGTCGACGACGCGCTCCGCAAGATGCGCACGTTTAAGGAGAAGGAGCTGGGCGCGATCTATCTCACCGACGCGTCGGGCCGTCTCGTCGGCACGGTGCCGCTCGGCGAGATCGCCACGGCAACGCCGGAGACGAAGCTGAAGGACCTCGTGAACGGGACGCCTGTTGGCGTCCACGCGACCGCGAACCGCGAAGAGATCGTCAATTACCTCACGGAGCAGCGCGTCGCGACCCTGCCCGTCATCGACAGCGACCGCCGCCTCGTCGGGGTCATCCGCTACCGCGCTCTCGTGGCGGCGGCGGAGGCCGAGGCGACGATGAGCATGCAGACGATGGTCGGCGTGAGCAAGGAGGAGCGTGCCCTCTCGAGGGTGTCGTTCGCGGTCCGCCAGAGGCTCCCGTGGCTCGAGATCAACCTCGCGACCGCATTCCTGGCGGCGTTCGTCGTCGGGCTCTTCGAAGGCACGATCGCCCAGTTCACGGCGCTCGCCGTTCTGCTGCCCGTCGTCGCCGGGCAATCCGGAAACAGCGGGATGCAGGCCCTCGCGGTGACGATGCGTGGCCTCGCGTTGCGCGAGGTCCGGCTCTCGCACTGGCCGCGCCTCATCGTGAAGGAGGCCGGTGTCGGCATCCTCAACGGTCTCGCGGTGGCGACGACCACGATGGTGGGTGTGTTCATCTGGAGCCAGTCGATCGGGCTCACCGTGGTCATCGGATCGGCGATGGTCCTGGCGATGGTGATGGCGGGAATCTCCGGCGCGGCCATCCCGCTCATCCTGAAATGGGCGGGCCAGGACCCAGCGCAATCGTCGTCGATCGTGCTCACCACGATCACCGACTGCAGCAGCTTCCTCTCGTTCCTGGGCCTCGCCACTATCCTTCTGCGATTCCTGTAGGCCTCATCTCTCGCGCCGTCACGGTCGCGCTCGGGACCGTCCTGTTCGCGCTCTCGCTCGCCACGCCTGCTCTGGCGGACGAGGGCTGGGTGATCGAGCGCTTCGCGGCGGATGTCACGATCGAGAGGAACGCGTCGCTTCACGTCGTCGAGGCGATCGATGCGAACTTCGGCAGCCTTCAGAAGCACGGAATCTTCCGGACGATCCCCATCCGGTACCGCTGGGACGACACGCACCTCCGCGTCTACCAGCTCCAGGTGCGCTCGGTGACCGACGGGAGCGGGCAGAGCGTCCGCTACGAGACGAGCGATCAGGGCGCCTCCAAAGTGATCAAGATCGGGGATCCCAATCGGACGGTGAGCGGCCGTCAGACATACCGCATCACGTATGACCTCTCCGGCGCCATGAATCCCTTTCCGGACCACGACGAGCTGTTCTGGAACGTGAACGGCGGCCTCTGGGATGTTCGCGCGCAGGCCGTGACCGCCACGGTCCACGCGCCCGCCGCGCCCCTGCAGGCGAGCTGCTATCAGGGCGCGGCGGGTTCCGACGAAACCTGCCGCTTCACGATCAGCCCCTCCGGCGCGGACTACGCGACCACCCGGCCGCTGGCTCCGCATGGCCAGCTGACGATCGTCGCGGCACTCGCGAAAGGCGTCGTCACCGAGCCCACGCCGATCATCACCCGAGACGGCGACAACCTCCTCGCGTTTTTCGAGCCGCAGCCGCTCTGGCTCGCCCTGGCCGCCCTCGCGCTCGGCGCGGGGCTCGCGTTCCTGTACTGGCACTGGTACACCGTCGGGCGCGACCGCCGGGAGCGCGAGACGATCGTTCCCGAGTACGAACCGCCCGACAAAGTCCGCCCGGCGCAGCTTGGCGTGATCCTCGACGAGAGCGCGGACACCAAAGATGTCACGGCGACGATCGTCGATCTTGCGGTGCGCGGATATCTGACGATCACCGAGGAGCCGCAACCATGGATCTTCGCGAAGAAGGATTGGACTCTGCACCGCGGCAGCAAGGCCACGACCGAGCTCCTGCCGTACGAGAGGATCGTCCATGCGGCCCTCTTCAAGCACGGTACCGACGTGAAGATCTCGGAGCTGCGGACGCACTTCGTATCGTCGCTTCGGAGCGCGGAGAGCGAGCTGTACCGCGACTCCGCCGATCGCAAATGGTTCGCGACACGACCCGATCGCGTTCGCCAGGGGTATGCGGGAGTGAGCGTGCTCGTGATCATCGCGGGGGTCGGGATCGCATGGCTCCTCGGCCGGACCTTCGGCGCCGGACTCGTCGGAGTCGCCGTCGTCGTGGTCGGTCTCGTCGGGCTGGCTGTCGCTCGGATCATGCCCGCGAAAACCGCGGCCGGCGCGGAGCTTCTCCGCCGCACGCTCGGCTTCCGCCAATACATGGAGGTCGCCGAGAAGGAGCGCCAGCGTTTCGCAGAGCGCGAGAACATCTTCTCCGAGTACCTGCCGTACGCCATCGTGTTCGGCTGCGTCGATAAGTGGGCTCGGGCGTTCAAGGACATCGACCTCTCCGCGCAGACCAGGTCGTGGTATGTCGGGAGCACGCCGTTCAATGCGTTCGCGCTCTCGTCATCGCTCCAGGGCTTCTCGACGAACCTCGGTTCGGCGATCTCGTCGACGCCGGGCTCGAGCGGGGGCAGCGGATTCTCGGGTGGGGGAGCCGGCGGCGGCGGTGGTGGAGGCGGCGGGGGTAGCTGGTGACGGCTATCCTGTAGTTCTCGTCTCGGGCTGTTGGCTCAGCCGGTTAGAGCGCTGCGTTCACATCGCAGAGGTCGCTGGTTCGAATCCAGCACAGCCCACCCGATTTCGGTCGGTCGTGACAATGTCCGCCATGCGGGCCGTCGACGGTGCCGTCAGTTGGCTGTTCCAGCTCATCACGATTCTGTTCGTGGACGTCAGAGTCGGAAGGCGATCCCGTCGCGTTCGCTCGGTGCACCGTGGGAGGGAGCACTCGCCTCCGCACTGGTACGTCTTCCGTTCCCGATCGTCAACTTTCGGGACGGCACTCTCGATCGCCGCTCCGCTGCTGGTCGGAATCGGACTGCTCTGGGCCGAATCGTGGGGGCCGCTTTCGGTGTCGCTGGGTCTTCTTCTCGCGGTCGCCGCGTGGTTCGAAGGCACCAAGCTCGGACTCTGGTTGATCGGGGCCCTCTTTTTCTTGCTGCGGCTAGCCATCGTGGTCGCGGCGCTGCTGAAATACGGATGACCTAGCCGTAGCGGACGCCCTTCACTTCGATCCAACCGTCCTCGTGCGTGTGGACCGGGTCGTGATGGGTGAAGTGAACGAGCCCGCCCTGCTCGTTCCACACGTACTCGCCGTGCACCGTGACGTCGTCTCCGATCGCCAGCGGCACGCGCTTGCCGATGTTGACGTTGTTGTCGACAAGCAGCGTCTGCGTCGACCCACCGACCTGAACGATGAAGCGCTGGTGCGTGCCCGATGGCCCGGTGTCGTCGGCGAGGAGTCGCGTGACGGCGCCCTGCGCGGTCACCTCGATGTTCGAGAGGTGCTGGGCGTACGCCCGCTCGACCGCCGCGTTCCCCGTCCCGATGGAGACGCAGCCCGAGGCAAGGACCGCGGCGAAGACGATGGCGCGAAGGGCTACGACCGCGGGACGCTGTCTCCGGGGAGATGCATCAGGTTCTCGACCTCCGCGACGCCGCGGATGCGCCGCGTGCGCGCGACGATCTCCACGATCATCTGCGGCTCTTCGATCTGGCCACGCAGAAGGACGACGCCCTTCTCCGCGTTCACGTTGATCGCGCCCTTCGGCACGTGCGGATCGCGGAAGAGCTCGGTCATCACCTTTTGCGCGAGCGTCGCGTCGTCGTACTCGCGGGGCCGCGATCTTCCGATCGGCGCGCGTATCTCGGGTGCGAGCCGTCTCTCTATGAAGAGCGCGAGGGTGGCGCCGGCCAGTGCCGCGAGAACGTAGCGATACACGCAGGCCACTCACGGCGCAGGCGTCGTGCCAGCTCAGTGCTCGAAGGCGTTGAGGAAGAGCCCGGCCGCGATCAGGAGCGCGATCGCGATCGCGACGACGATCGCCATCCGCCGGAAATCCTTGGTGACGTACCCGCGCTCCCACGCCGCCGCGCGCTCCAGGCCTTGCGACGGCGCGCCCACCGCGCGCGAGGTCCCGGTGCGCGAGCCGTAGCGCGCGGGGCGGCCAGCGGTCGCGACGCGCGGCGACTGCGGCTGCTCGCGCTCCGGCGCGGAGGGACGAACCGCGGATGCCCGGCGGGACGCCTCGACGGCCCGGCGGGAGCGCGCGCGTACGCGGTGCTTCTTTGCCACGGAACTTCAGAGGATAGCCGACCCCGTATGCTCCGCCGGGCATGCCGCTCGATGCCCAGGCCCTCTCCACGCTCGTGGCCGTGCTCGCCGTCGCCGTCGTCGTGCTCGCCGTATGGGTTGCCTGGCTGCAGCGATCCGACGCGCTTCTGCGCAGGCGGCTTCGCCGGCTCATCGGCGACGGCGAGGGCGTCGGCCTCGACGAGCTCCTCGACCGGCAGTTCCGGCGTCTGGACACGGTCGCCGAGCGCGTGGACGCTCTGAACCGGCTCCACCACGAGCTTCAGGGGCTCGCGCAGCGCAGCATCCAGAAGGTCGGCGTGGTTCGCTTCAACCCCTTTGCCGACACAGGCGGAGACCAATCGTTCGCGGTCGCGCTCCTCGACGCCGAAGGAAACGGCGTCGTGCTGTCGAGCCTTCACGGCCGTGCCGACACGCGCATCTTCGCCAAGCCGGTCCAGGGCGGACGATCGAAGCACGCGCTGTCGGACGAAGAGCAGGACGCGATCCGCAAGGCGCTGTCGCCGGCTGGCGTGTGACCGGCACGATCAGACAAGCCCAAGAGCGCGCTCTCGCCATCGTGAACCCGGTCGCGGGAAATGGCGCCGGCGCGCGCGTCGCGTCTCGCATCGCGGCGGAGTTCCGCGGTCAGGGCATGCGCGTCGACGTCGTGCAGACCCCGGCGCCGGACGAGGCGGCTCGTCTCGCCCGCGAGGGAGCCGCCGACGGCTATCCCGTGATCATCGCTGCCGGCGGAGACGGCACCGCGAACGAGATCGCGAACGGCATCGCCGGAAGCGGCGCGGCGCTGGCCCTTTATCCGATCGGTACCGGGAACGATTTCGCGCGCGCGCTCGGATATCCGCGGCGGAGGCGGGACGTGCCCCGCTTCGTCCGCGATGCGCGGCGCCGGACGATCGACATCGGCGAGGTGAACGGGCGCGTCTTCCTCAACTCAGCCGGTGTGGGCATCGACGGACACGTCGCGCAACGCATCGCGGCGGCCTCCCGCATGACCGGCAAGACCTTCGGCTACCTCGCGGGTTCGCTCATGGGTGTCGCGACGTACCGGCCGGAGCCGATGCGCGTCCTCGTCGACGGCGAGCTGCACAGCGGCCGCTTCCTGACGGTCGTGGCCGCGAACGGGACACACTTCGGATCGGGCATGCACGTGGCACCTGGCGCGTCGCTCGACGACGGCCAGCTCGACGTCCTTCTCGCCGGCGATCTGTCGCGCTGGTCGTCTCTGGTCGCGCTCGGCAAGATCTACCGCGGGACGCACGTCGACGGAAAGAAGATCGTGATGGTTCGGGCGCGTGTGGTCGAGATCGAGCTCCAGCGTCCGTTGCGTGCGCAGCTCGATGGCGAGACCACGAGCGCGCAGCGATTCTCGATCCGCATACGTCCCGGCGCGCTCGAGGTCCTCGCGCGGTGAAACGCGCCGACCCGCGTCGCGCGCTGCCGTCGGTCGACGCGATCCTGCGTGCGGGACACCCAAGCGACGCGGAGCGCGCGCGGTTCACGCGAACGGCGCGCCTTGTGCTCGCGCGGGCGCGCGCGGCGCGCGCATCCGGCGATGCGGCGACCTTCGCGGCGGAGACCCGAGCGGCGCTCTCGGAGCGCGAGCGCCTCACCTTGCGGAGCGTGATCAACGCGACCGGCGTGGTGCTCCAGACGAACCTCGGTCGCGCGCCGCTCTCGCCGCGTGCGCTCGCTGCCATCGCCGCGGCGGCCGGGGCGGTGAGCGTCGAGTACGACCTGGTCGCCGGGAAGCGCGGCGAGCGGCACGGGCACGCCGCGCGGCTCCTCGCCGATCTCGCGTCGGCCGAGGACGCGGTCGTGGTGAACAACAACGCGGCGGCGGTGCTCCTCGCGCTCGCCGCGCTCGCGTCGCGCAAGGAGGTCATCGTGGCGCGCGGCGAGCTCGTCGAGATCGGCGGCGGCTTCCGTATCCCGGACGTGCTTCGCCGCTCCGGCGCGAAGCTCGTCGAAGTTGGGACGACGAACCGGACCTACGCCCGCGACTACGCGGGCGCGATCAACGAGAAGACCGGCGCGATCCTTCGCGTGCACGCGAGCAACTTCAAGATCACCGGCTTCGTCGCGCGCGCGGAAGGACGCGAGCTCGCGGCGCTCGCGCGCGAGCACAACGTTGCCTTCATCCACGACCTCGGCAGCGGAACGTTTCTCGACACGTCTCGCTTCGGGCTCGGCAAGGAGCTCACGGTCGGCGAGGCGATCCGCGAAGGTGCGGACGTCGTCACCTTCAGCGGCGACAAGCTGCTCGGTGGGCCACAGGCGGGCATCGCCGTCGGAGACGCGGAGCGCATCGCGGCGCTCCGGTCGCATCCGCTCATGCGCGCGCTCCGGCCCGACAAGCTGACCATCGCAGCGCTCCTGGCGACGCTCGCGACGTACCGCGACGGAACCGCCGAGAAGGAGCTGCCGGTCTGGCGGATGATCGCGGCGTCGCCGCGGGAGATCGCGGCGCGCGCGCGGTCTCTCGCCGCGGCGCTGACCGCTGCCGGAATACCCGCCGCGTCCATCGAGGTCCGCTCGACCGTCGGCGGCGGGTCGCTGCCCGAGGAGACGCAGCCCTCGTCCGCCGTCGCGATCGGCGGGGCGCCGGCGACACGGCTGGCGCAGGCGCTCCGGTCGGCGGATCCGCCGGTGATCGCGCGGATCGTCGAGGAGCAGGTCGCACTCGACCTCCGGAGCGTCCTGCCCGAGGATGATGAAGTTCTCGCCCGCGCCATCATCGGCGCGCTCGCGAAAGGGGGAGCAGATGGACCTTCGCGCAACCAAAACGGACCGCGCGCCCGCACCCGTCGGTCCGTATAGCCAGGCGATCATCGCGGGCGATCTGGTGTTCTGTGCGGGGCAGCTCGGGCTCGATGCCCAGACCGGTGAGCTCGTCGGTGGCAGCGACGTCCGCGCCCAGACCCGGCGCGTCCTCGACAACCTCGCCGCGGTCCTCGTTTCAGCGGACTCCTCGCTCGACCGCGTGACGAAGACGACCGTGTTCCTCACAGACATGGCCGACTTCCAGGCGATGAACGAGGTCTACGCGGAGCGGTTCGGAACGCACAAGCCGGCGCGGTCCACGGTCGGGGTCGGGTCTCTTGCCCGCGGGGCGAAGGTCGAGATCGAATGCATCGCGGTCCGCCGTAACGCGTAATCCCGACACCAGCGCGCGCGTCATCGCGACCGCGGGCCACGTGGATCACGGCAAATCGACGCTGATCACCTCGCTGACCGGCATCGACCCCGACCGTCTGCGCGAAGAGCGCGAGCGCGGGATGACGATCGACCTCGGATTCGCCTGGCTGACCCTCGCGAGCGGCACCGCCGTGGGCATCGTCGACGTGCCGGGCCACCAGGACTTCATTCGCAACATGCTCGCCGGCGTCGGCCCGGTCGACGCGGTGCTCCTCGTGGTCGCGCTCGACGAGGGCGTGATGCCGCAGACGCGAGAGCACCTCGCGATCCTCGGCGTTCTGGGCGTCGACCGGGGCGTGGTCGCGCTCACCAAGCGCGACCTCGTGGATGACGAGTGGGCAGCTCTCGCGCGCGCGGACGTGTCCGCGGCGCTGCAGGGAACGCCGCTCGCCGGCGCGCCCATGATCGACGTGTCGGCGACGGCCCAGACCGGTCTCGCCGAGCTCGTCGCCGCGCTCGATGCGGTTTTGACATCGGCGCCGGCGCGTCGCGATCTTGGCCGCCCGCGCCTCGCCATCGACCGGGCCTTCACACTCACCGGATTCGGCACCGTTGTCACGGGGACCCTTGTCGACGGCTCGTTCGCCGTCGGTGACGAGATCGAGATCCTGCCGTCGGGAAAGCGTGCTCGGATCCGCGGGATCCAAACTCACAAGCGCGCGCTGGACGCGGCAAGCTCAGGAAGCCGAGTCGCGTTGAATCTGGCGGGCGTCGAGAAGGTCGAGCTCGAGCGCGGGATGGTCGTCGTCCGTCCGGGGACGCTTGTGCCCGTGTCGGTGCTGTCCGCGCGCGTCGCGGTCCTTGGCTCAGCGTCCGACGCTGTCGCACACGACGAAGCCGTGAAGGTCCACGCCGGGACCGCGGAGGTAATGGCCCGGGTGTCGCTCCTCGAAGCCGCGACCCTCGAACCCGGCGCGACCGGTTGGGTACAGCTTCGGCTCGCCGAGCCGCTGGCGGTCGCTGTCGGCGACCGGTTCGTCATCCGCCGTCCCTCGCCGCCGGAGACCCTTGGCGGAGGCGCCGTCGCGGACATCTCGGGAGAGCGGATGCGTCGTCGCCGCGAGGCCGTGGCCGTCCTCGAACGACGGAGCGCCCCGACCGCGGCGTCGCGCCTCCTCGCCGCGCTGGACGTGCCGCGCACCGTCGCGGAGGCGGGAGCGCGCGGCGGGCTCGATCCGCCGGAGCGCGATGCCGCGGCGCGTGGCCTGATCGAGAGCGGGCGCGCGGTGCAGCTTGCCGATGCGCTCCTGGCGCGCGACTCGTTTGAGGCGCTCGCGACACGCGTCGAGCGGACGCTCGCGGCGACGCATCGACGATCGCCGCTTCGCGCCGGCGCACCGCGCGAGGAGATCCGGTCTTCGCTCGACCTCTCACCCAAGCGCTTCAACGCGCTCGTCGACCGCCTCGCCGTGGAGGGCAGGATCGCCGAGCGGGGGAGCGCACTGGCTCTGGCGTCGCACGTTCCCACGCTGACCGCGGAGCAGGAATCGGCCTGGTCGCGTGCGCGCGCCGCACTCGGACGCGAGCCGCTCCATCCACCGTCACCGGCGCAGCTCGAGTCGGAGTACGGACTGGACCGGGAGCTGGTGGCCGCGCTCGCCGAGCGCGGCGACCTGGTGCGCATCGGCACGGAGGCGGTGTTCCTGCCCGACGCGGTCGCCGTTTTCGCTGAGACGGTCGTGACCGAGCTCGCCGCCACGGGGACCATCACAGTCGCGCGCGCGCGCGACCTCACCGGGTCGAGTCGCAAGCACGTGCTGCCGCTCCTCGGCTTCCTCGACGATCACGGTGTGACGCGCAGGTCCGGTGACGACCGCATCCTGGTGCTCCCGCCGGAGCAGGCGCGGGAGCGCGTCGCTACGCTCAGCGAACGAAAGAAGGTCGCTCAATGAAATTTCGTGCGGTCCGCCCCTCGCAGCTCGGCAAGGTCGACGCGATCGTCGTCCCGCTGTTCGCCGGAACCGAGCCCCCAGCGTGGCTTCCGCGCACGACGCGCAACGCGATCGCGCGTCTGCTGAAAGAGGAGCAGGGCGTCACCCGGTTGTACGGCGTGAACACCCTCCACGAGGAGCCGCGTGTGGTCATCGTCGGCGCGGGGAAGCCTGGACAGCTCGACGCCGAGCGCGCGCGCAACATCGCGAGCGCCGGTGTTCGCGCGCTGTGGCGATCGTCTGTGCGCAAAGTCGGCATCGCGATCGCCCCCGATGCGATCGGCGAGGAGCGCGCGGCGCAGGCCGCGGTCGAGGGAGCGATCTACGCGATGTGGCGGCCCGAGGCGCATCGCACGCGCGAAGAAGAGCGGCATCTTCCGAATATCGACCAGGTCCTCCTCGTCACCGAGAAGTCGGCTCCGGCCGCGATCGACCGCGGCAGTGCCGTCGGCGAGGCCACCAATGTCGCCCGTCGTCTGGCGAACGAGCCCGCGAATCGCATGACCCCGACGCTGGTCGCCGAGGCGGCACAGGAGCTCGCCAAGGAAGCCGGCGTGCGGATCGAGGTGCTCGACGCGGACCGCTGCCGGGCGCTCGGGATGGGAAGCTTCCTCTCCGTCGCGCAAGGCAGCCACGAGCCGCCTCGCTTCATCGTCATGCGGCACCGCGGGCGTGGTGGCTCCGGCTACGACCTCGGATTGGTGGGGAAGGGGATCACCTTCGACTCCGGCGGGATCTCGATAAAGCCCGCGGACAACATGCACCACATGAAAGCCGACATGACCGGCGCGGCCTCGGTGATCGCGGCACTCGCGGCGATCGGGAAGCTCGGCCTGAAGGCGAACGTCATCGGCGTGGCGCCCTGCACCGAGAACCTGCCCGGGGGCGGCGCGACCAAGCCCGGCGACGTCTTCACCGCGATGAGCGGGAAGACCGTCGAGGTGATCAACACCGACGCCGAGGGCCGTCTGGTCCTCGTCGACGGGATCACGTACGCGCAGCGCGAGGGCGCCAAGCGCGTGGTCGACGTGGCGACCCTCACGGGATCGATCGCCGTCGGCCTTGGCCAGCACTTCAGCGGGCTCTTCGGCAAGCCGGACGCCTTCGTGGAGATCGTGCGTCAGACGGCCACCGCGGCGGGCGATCGCATGTGGCCGATGCCGCTGACCGACGAGTACCGCGACGACGTCAAGGGCGAGGTCGCCGACGTCCGGAACAGCACCGGCGCCCGAACGGGAGGCGCCATCACCGCCGCGGCGTTCCTCGAGTCATCGGTCGAGGACGGCACCGAATGGGCGCACATGGATATCGCGGGGACGTTCTGGTTCGAGCGCGACCGGCCGCACGCTCCGAAGGGGCCGCAGGGTCCCGCCGTTCGCACCCTGATCGCTCTTGCGGAGCGCTTCGCCCAACAGTCACAATAGAACGCATGGGCTATCTGCCTGACGAGGCTCGCCCCGACCGAAACCCTCTCTTCGCCACGGGGTCCCCCCGGCCTCGGACGCCTCGGCCGGCTCCCCGTGTCGCGGGGGCCCTCGGTCGGGGCGAGCGTTTCGGCACAGCCCATCGCCGGAGATGACCGAGCAGCTCAGCTTCAGACTCGGCGAGCCCCGGCCCGACATCCTCCAAGGCCTACAACCGGAGCAGCGGCTCGCGGTGCAGCACGGATCTGGACCGCTCCTGGTCGTCGCGGGCGCGGGAACGGGCAAGACCCACGTCCTCACCGCGCGCATCGTCCACCTCATCACCTCGGGCGCGGCCAAGCCGCACGAGATCCTCGCGGTCACGTTCACCGAGCGGGCCGCGGCCGAAATGCAGGAGCGGGTCGACATCAACACGCCGATCGGGCTGAACGACGCCGTCATCCGAACGTTCCACGGCTTCGGCGACGAGGTCTTCCGCGAGTTCGCCCTCGAGCTTGGCCGGAGCGGCGAGCTGCGCGTGCTGTCGCCGGCCGAGCAGGTGATCCTGGTCCGCGAGCACCTGTACGGGTGCGTTCAGTGCGAGATCGCGCTACCGCTTAAGAGGTACCGCCCCGCGGGCGATCCGCTGCAGCACGTCCGCGCGCTCCTTGATCTCTTCGGCCGGGCCCGCGACGAGGACGTCTCGCCCGAGGCGTACGTCGCATACGCGAAGTCGCTCCGCGAGGCGGTGGGGGATGCGCTCGACGCGGACGTGAAGGCGGACGAGGCGGCAATGCATGAGGAGCTCGCGGCAACGTACGACGCCTATACACGCATCAAGGATCGGCACGGCGTCGTCGACTTCGGCGATCAGATCGCTCTGACGCTCAAATTGCTGCGCGACCACCCGGCCGCCGCGGCGCGCCTCCGGGGCCGATTCCGCTACATCCTCGTCGACGAGTTCCAGGACACGAACGACGCGCAGTTCGAGCTGCTCCGACTGCTCGCCGAGCCGCATCGGAACATCACCGTCGTCGGCGACGACGATCAGTCGATCTTCGCGTGGCGGGGTGGAACGCTTCGCAACTTCGATCGCTTTCGCGAGAGCTATCCGGACCACACCACCGTCCCCCTCATCGAGAACCGTCGCTCGTCGCAGGGCCTGCTCGACGCCGCATATCGCCTGATCACGAAGAACCCCGATCGGCTCGAGTCCACCCTCGGGATCGACAAGCGGCTGCGGGGCCGACCCTCGGGCGACGACGTCGACATCGACCACATCCAAAAGGTGACCGGCGTCGAAGAGGCGGAGACGGTTGCGGACCTCATCGCGCGGGAGGCCGTTCGCCGGCAGCGGCGCTTCGGCGAGTTCGCGATCCTGGTCCGGAACAACTCCGACGCGACGCCCTTCCTTCACGCCCTTGCGCAAAGACAGATCCCCACACACTTCTCAGGCGGCGGCCAGCTCTATGAACGTCCCGAGATCCGCTTGCTGATCTCGTTCCTGTCGGCGGTCGCGCTCCCGTCGGACTCACGGCACGTTTACAACCTCGCGATCTCATCGCTCTACGGATTTCCCTCGGATGAGCTGGCGCGCGCGATGGAGGGGAGCGGCCGGCGTCAGAAGCCGCTGCGCGAGGTGTTCGAGGAGATCGGGGCGGGGAAGACCTCGGCCGGGGAGGACGCCGTCGCCTCGGCCAAGCGACTGGTCGAGGATCTCGCGTACTACTCGGCGCGCGCGGCCGAGCTCAGCACCGCGGCGCTGGTGTTCGACTTTTTGGAGCGCTCCAAGCTGCTGGCCCGCTATCTCGAGCCCGACTCCACGCTCGTCGAGGAGCAGGCCCGAAACGTCGCGAAGTTTCTCCGTCTCATTCAGAGTGCCGGTCGGGCGCTCGCGACCGATCGCGCGTCGTTCTTCGTCCCGCACCTGGAGCTCCTTCGTGAGGCCGGGGACGACCCCGTCGCCGCCGACTTCGAGACCTCGCGCGAGCAGGTGAACGTCCTCAGCATCCACAAGGCGAAGGGCCTCGAGTTCGGCATGGTCTTTCTGGTCCACGCGACGGACGAGCGGCTGCCGGGCCAGGCCCGCTTGGACCCGTTCCGGCTGCCCGACGCCCTGGCCCGGACTGAGCCGCCGGACCGCGATCGCCACATCGCCGAGGAGCGCCGGCTCGCCTACGTCGCGATGACGCGGGCGAAAGACACCTTCTATTTCACGAACGCGATCGACTACGGGTTTCAGCGCGCCGCTCGCCCAAGCCGCTTCATCGCCGAGGCGCTCGGCCGGGAGCCCTCTCGGCTCAGCGCGCGTCTCCAGGTGGCGCAGGAGCTCGAGCGCTTCCAGCAGCCTCCGGGCGAGGCCGACGCGCCTCTGCCCGCGCTGGGAGTCGACGACGTTCTCACGGTGTCGTATGAGGCGATCGACGACTACCAGAAATGCGCGCTCCTCTATCGCTTCAAGCACGTCCTCCAGATCCCGACTCTGCCGACGCCCCAGATGACTTACGGCCTCGCGCTTCACGAGGCGGTGAAGGACTACCTCCGGCGAAAGCGAGATGGAGTGGAGCCGGACCTCGCGGACGTCCAGGCGGTCTTCCGCGCTGCGTGGCTCGCCGAAGGATTCATCAGCCCCGCGCACGAGAGCGAGCGCTTTCAGGCGGGACTCTCTTCTCTTCGGCGCTTCTACGAGCAGGAACGAGGACTGCCCGCTCCGGATCTGGTCGAGCAGCGGTTCAGCTTCATGCTCGGAAGGGATCGCGTCGTCGGGCGCTGGGACCGTGTCGACCGGACTCCGAACGGCGCCGTCGTCGTCGATTACAAGGCGGGAGCCGATGAAGAAGGAAGCGGCCGCGCGCAGCGCTCGGCGAACGAGAGCTTACAGCTACGGCTCTATGCCCTGGCGCACGAGCGCGTCTACGGAGAGCGGCCGGTCCAGACGGTCCTGCATTTTCTGGAGAGCGGCGAGCGCGGCGCGGTGGCGCCGACCGAAGACAGCATCGGGGCAGTCCGTGGCCTCGTCACCGGAACGGCGACGCGGATTCGCGCGCGCGAGTTCGCGCCCAATCCCAAGGGACTACGCACATGCCAGCAGTGTCCTTATCACCAGATCTGTCCGAGCTCGCTGACCGCACGGGCGGCGGTAACGTCGGCGGTGCCGGTCGGCTGATCGTCATTGCGCACAGACAGGCGCTGCAATCAAAAAAGAGAGCAGGGCGCGAGCCCTGCTCTCGTTCTGTTTCGTGCGTGGGCTAGGCCGCCGCGGAGATCCGTCGGTGGCTGCGCAGGAGCTGGGCGAGGCGGATGGCTCCGCCGAGTGCGACCAGACCCGCGAAGAGGGGGATCGCCTGCGAGAGAGGGTCGTTTGTCGCCGGAGCAGCTGCCGGGGTCGCCTGCGTCTCGGACGCTGTGACCGGGCCGAAGACCGCGACCGTGCCGAGCTCGTACGGTGCGAAGAACGTGCCTTGCGTGACCTGCCAGGTGTAGGTGCCCGCGGCCGGGAAGTAGACGTTCGCGACGTAGTGGCCGGCCGGGCCCTGTGGCGTCCCGGGATACGAGAGGACCTTGCCCGTGCCGTTGCGGATGACGATTTCGGCGACGTCGGCCTTGTACGGCTCGACCCCGTCCATGAGGATCGTGAAACCGATCGGGATCATCTGACCGGCATGAAGGCCTCCAGCCGGTAAGGCGTCGAGCTTGGTGATGGCGCCCTCCTTGGCCAGCGCTGTACCGGCGAGGGCGCCGAGCGTGAGGAGCGTGCCGATCGCGAGGATGTAGAAGCGTCGCATGCGTTCCTCCGTGCGGTGGCTGCATGGCCCTTGCGCCACTCGTCGTACATACAAGTGCGACGTCCCGGCGGTTCCCGTCCGTGTGCAAGGACGCGCCTAGGCGGGGCGCGCCACCTTCGGAGCCCTCACCGTGAGAAGAAGAAGGAACGCGATGAAGACCAGGACCGACGCGCCGATGAACGAGGCGCGGTAGCTGTCGAAGTTCCCGATCAGGATCCCGGCGATCACCGCGCCGATCGGCTGAGCGAGGGACCACACCCCCGACCCGAGGCCGGTCATCTCGGCGGCCCGCTCGGGGATGACAAGATCCACGAGAAGCGGGACGTTCAGCGCGGTCCAGACGCCGTTGGCCAAGCCGATCAGAGCCATGACGCCAAGGGCCTGGGGCACAGAGGAGACCTGGGAGCCGATGAGGGCGAAGATGGCGAAAGCGATGAGGCCGACGCTGAGGACGGGCTTCTTTCCAATCCGGTCCGCGACGTAGCCGGCGGGGATCGCGCCGACGATCGTCCCGAGGAGCGCGGGGAGAAAGAGCTGGAAAGAGTCACCCTCGGTGGTGCCCAGCTCGTTGACGGCGAAGCGCGTGAGATACGGGAGAACGCCGCCGGTGCCGAGCCAGAAGACCGCAGCCGCGAGGACGTACTTCGTCAGCTCGCGCTGCGCGAGCAGGCCTCGCACGTAGCTCGCAACGTCGATCTTCACCCGTTCCCTCAGGGCGGGCGGGGCCTCGGGCTCGCGAACGCCGATGGTCGTGACGGCGAACGCCACCACGAGGATCACGGTGACGAGGACGAAGACGAGCTGCGGCGAGCGGTCCCACAGGAACAACGCAAGCAGGGCAGCTGCGATCTGACCGAGCATGTTGAAGACGGCGAGGACGGTCCCGACCCGGCCACGCTGTCCCGGCGGCACGAGGTCGGCCATGAGCGCGGTGTATGGGTCGACGGCGACGTTCAGGAAGAACGCGTTGACCGAAAGGACGATCAGCATCGGCGCGATGGGCGGGAATCCTGAGAGATACAGGAGGGAGGCCGCGGTCAGCGCAACTCCCGCGATGAAGAAGGGCTTGCGCCTACCGATGCGCGTGCGCGTTCGGTCGGAGAGTGCACCCACAATTGGTTGCGCAAAAGCGCCCGCGAGGGAGCGCTCCTGGGAGAGCAGGCCGACCGCCCAGATGGGGACCTCGGGATACCGGTTCAGATAGAGCCCGGCGGCCCCGTTCAGGAAGTTGTAGATGGCATTCGCTCCGAGGTTGCCGAAGCCGTAGATCACGGACTCGCGGAAGGAGAGGAGCCGGGTCGGGCCGGTTGGTTCCACGCTCGACGTTCTAGCGCACCGACGCGGCGGGAGTGTCCCGAACCCGTCGGAGAAAAGGTGCGCCAGCACACGACGGCCTCGGTCGAACACTTGTGCTAACGACCTTCGGCGCCGACAATCGGTCGCCATGGATGCGACCACGCTCCTCGCCCTCCTCGCGGCCGCCGCCGCGCTGATCGGCCTCGCGCTGGTCCTCCGTCGGCCGGCCGACGATGGCGGCGCCGCGCTGCGCGAGGCGCTCGCCGCTCAGCTTCACGCCGCGCAGCAGGGGACCCAGGGGCAGGTCGAGCTGCTCGCGAGCTCCGTCGCCGAGCTTCGCGCCGAGATCGGGCGCTCCCTGGGCGCGACCGAGCAACAGCTCGCGACGCAGGCGGGTACCACGCATCGCACGCTGAACGACCTCTCTCGCCAGCTCGGCGGACTCAGCGAGCAGAGCCAGCGCATCGGCGATCTCGCGAAGGACATCGGCTCGCTTCAGGATCTCCTTCGGGCGCCGAAGGCGCGCGGCGGATTCGGCGAGCTGCTCCTCGAGCGTCTCCTCCACGACGCGCTGCCCGCGACCGCGTACGAGGTCCAGTACACGTACCGGGACGGCTCGCGGGTCGACGCGATCGTCCGGTACGCGGGACGGATCGTGCCGATCGACGCGAAGTTCCCCAACGAGACGTGGAACGCGCTCGCGAAAGCCGAGGATCCGGCTGATCGTCGCACGAAGAAGCGTGCGTTCCTGCAGCAGGTCCGGCGGCACATCGACGCGGTGGGCCGGTACGTCTCGCCGGCCGACGGGACGATCGACTTCGCGGTCATGTACATCCCATCGGAGTCCATTTATTACGACCTCGTGCTCCGCGAAGAGGAGGGCGAGCCGGATCTGCGCGCGTACTGCGCGGAGCGCAAGGTCATCCCGGCTTCGCCCAACACGCTCCTCGCGTACCTGCAGGTCGTCTCGCTCGGCGTGCGCGGACTCGCCATGCAGGAGCGCACCCGCGAGCTGCAGCAGGGCGTTGCCGCCGTGCGCCGGGAGTTCGAACGCTTCGTCGAGCTTCACGACCAGCTCGGACGTCATCTCGAAAACGCCACGAAGAAGTTCGACGAGACCGACCGCGCGCTCTCGCGCGCATCGAGCGCGATCGAGACCCTCGCGCAGGCGCCGATCGCGGCGGGCGGCGAGCAGGTCGCGCTTCCTCTGCGAATGGAGCCGCGAAGGGAGAGCGAGGAGACCTGACCAGGCAGCTGCTCGCGCTCGTGACGCTGGCTGCGATCGCGGCCGTGATCTTCATCGTGCTGACGCGCGACCCGACCGAGCCTCTCGCGGTCGCGGCGGTGCTCGGCGGCTCCTCGATCGCCGTCGCATGCGCCGTGGCGCTTGCCGGCGTCGCCGTCGAAGAGCGGGACGCCGCACTCGCGCGCCCGCGCGCACGACGCCCGCGCCGCGCTCGGGCGGTGCGCCGCGGGCTCGAGATCGGAGCGCTCGTCGCCGTACTCGGCCTGCTCCGCGCCATCGACGGGCTCACGGTCATCACCGGCGGATTTGTCGTCGCCGGATTCGCTCTGGCCGAGATCGTCCTCAGCGCGTCATCGACCACGGCGCGTTCGGGTTAGCCTCAGGCTCTTGGACAGCGCGGGGCGCAAAAAGCGCATCGGCGAACGCGTCGACGCGCGCGCGAAAGCGCTCGACCGCCTCGCCGTCGAGATCCACGCGCGGCCCGAGCTCGCGTTCGAGGAGCGCTTCGCCGCGGGCGCTCTCTCCGATTACCTCGCATCGGAGGGTGTCTCGGTGCAGCGGGGCGCCGGCGGGCTCGAGACGGCGTTCGTCGCGGAGGCCGGTTCCGGCGGTCCGGTGATCGCGATCCTTGGCGAGTACGACGCGCTGCCGGGGATCGGGCATGGCTGCGGCCACAATCTCATGGGGACGGCGGCGGTCGGTGCGTTCCTCGCGCTGCGCGACGCGCTCGACGGCGTCCGTGGCCGCGTGCGGGTGGTCGGGTGCCCGGCCGAGGAGCGCGGCAACGGCAAGGTCCATCTCATGAACGCCGGTGTGTTCGACGACGTCGACGCGGCGATCATGTATCACCCGGGCGATCGCGACGAGATCGACCCGCTGATGCTCGCCATGGTCAACCTCGACGTGGAGCTGCTCGGGAAGGCAGCCCATGCCGCGGCCGAGCCGCACGACGGTGTGAACGCGCTCGATGGCCTGGTACTCGGCTGGAACGCGATCTCCGCTCTGCGCCTCCTCGTTCGGAGCGACTCACGGATCCACGGGATCATCACCGACGGCGGGAAGGCCGCGAACATCATTCCGGACCATGCGGCCGCGCGACTGATGGTGCGGTCGCCGGACAACACGTACCTCGCCGACCTGCGGCGTCGGGTCCTCGCGTGCTTCGAAGGCGCGGCGCTCGCGACCGGTGCCGAGATGCGCCCGATGTGGAGCGACGTCTGCGAGGTCGTGAAAACGAATCGGCCGATCGCGGAAGCGTTCGCGGAGAACGCCCGGTCGCTCGGACGCACCATGCAACCGAGGCGGCCTTCGGACACACACGGCTCGACCGACATGGGGAACGTCACGACCGCGGTCCCGGGCATCCATCCATTCCTGTCGATCACCGAAGGGCCGGTCCCGGGGCATTCGCTCGCGTTTACCGAGGCGGCGCGGGCGCCGCGGGCGCTCGAGACGATGCGCGTGGCGGCGAAGGTGCTCGCGATGACGGCCTTCGACGTGCTGAGCGAGCCCGCCCTCCTGAAACGCGCGAAGGAGGCTCACGCTGACCGCGCCGCGTGACTGGCAGGGCGCCGAGCGCGACCCCTCCGAGGCGGCGCGACTCGCGGCGCTGTACGACCTCGATCACGCTCCGCTCGAGGGCGGACCCGACGTGGAATGGTTCGGCGGCTTGGCGCGTCGCACCGGCGGTCCGATCCTCGAGCTCGGCTGCGGCACCGGCCGCATCAGCGTGCCGATCGCCCAGGACGGACACCATATCGTCGGTCTCGATCGCTCCGGGGCGATGCTCGAGCGCGCCGAGCGTCGAGCGCGGCGAGCGGACGTCGAGGTTCGGTGGGTCGAAGGGGATATGCGCGCGTTCTCGTTCAACGAGGCCTTCGCGCTCATCTTCGTGGCCTTCAATTCCTTTCTCATGCTGAATCCGGACGACCGCTGGGCCTGCCTCGCGCGCGCACGCGAGCATCTCGCGCCACGGGGCCGTGTCGCGATCGACGTGTTCCAGCCGGACCCAGAGATCGTCGTCGGACTCGACGGCGGCGTCGTCGACGAGTGGGAGCGCATCGACCCCGAGAGCGGGCGCGTGGTCCGCAAGTTCTCATCGAGCCGCGCGAACGTCGATGGGGTGACGCAGCGGATCTGGTACGACGAGACAAACGCCGATGGGACCGTCACTCGCATCAGCGGCGCGACCACGCTCCACTTCCTCTACCGGCGCGAGGTCGACCTGCTCTTCTCGGAGGCGGGGTTCAACATCGAGACGCTGCACGGTGACTACGACGGGAATCCCGCGGACGCACGATCGGGGAAGCTGCTCGTCGTCGCGAAACGGAAGGAGCGCGGGCAGAGACGCGAGCGACGGCGGACTTGACGGATCTGCTCATTCGCGGCGGGACCGTCATCGACGGCACCGGCGCGCCCAGGTCGCGCGCCGACGTCGCGATCGAGCGCGGTCGCGTCGCCGCGATCGGGTCGGACCTTGCGAAGGACGGCGCCCGGGTCATCGAGGCCAAAGATCACGTGATCGCGCCAGGGTTCATCGATATCCACTCGCACTCCGACGAGGCGATGTTCGTGAACGACGCGCTCGAGAGCGCGCTACACATGGGCGTGACGCTCGTGGTCTGTGGGAACTGCGGCGGCTCGTCGGCACCGGTGAGCGGTCTCGCCGAGGCCGAGCTCGACCGCGAGCTTTCTCGTCTCAATGTCCAACGGACCTGGTCGTCGTTCGGCGAGTACGCCGATGCCGTCGACAAAGTGAAGCCCGCCATCAACGTGTGCTCCTTCGTTGGCCACGGCACGCTCCGTTCGTGCGTCATGGGCGCCGACGACCGCGCGCCGACGAAGGACGAGCTGGCGCGGATGCGCGCCCTTCTCGCGAAGTCGATGGACGAGGGCGCGATCGGCCTCGCGTCGGGGCTGATCTATCCCCCGAGCGCCTTCGGCACGACCGACGAGCTCGCCGCGCTCTGTGAGGTCGTGCGGCAAAAGGGCGGCCTCTACGCGAGCCACATCCGGAACGAGTCGACGAAGCTTCTCGATGCGGTCGAGGAGAACCTCGAGATCGGAAGGCGCTCCGGCGCGCGAGTGGAGCTGTCGCATCACAAGGCGTCGGGCCAGAAGAACTGGGGCAAGGTCAAGGAGTCGACCGCGTTGATCGAGCGGGCGCGGGCCGAGGGCGTCGACGTCACGGCGGACCAGTACCCGTACACGGCGTCGTCCACGGGCCTCGCGGTCACGATCCCCAACTGGGTGCACGAGGGCGGCACCGCGAAGATGTGCGAGCGCCTTCGCGATCCGGCGGTCCGCGCGCGGATCCGGAACGAAGACGTCGAGACCGGCCGCGCCTTCGACCGCATCGTCATCGCCCGAGCCCGCCTGCATCCCGAGTGGGCCGGAAAGAGCGTGCAGCAGCTCGCCGACGAGGCGGGACGCGATCCGCTCGAGTGGTCCTGCGACGCGCTCATCGAGCACGACGGGGCGGTCGACATCGTGCATCACTCCATGAGCGAAGACGACGTGCGCTACGTGATGGCGAAGGAGTGGATCTGCATCGGCAGCGACTCGCGTGCGAACGCCCCGTACGGTCCGCTCTCGTTCGGCAAGCCGCACCCGCGTTCGTACGGGACGTTCCCGCGCGTGCTTGGCCGCTACGCGCGCGACGAGAAGGTGCTCGGTCTCGAGGATGCGGTCCGCAAGATGACCTCCCTCACCGCTTCGCGTCCGCGGGTGCGCGACCGTGGTGTGGTCCGAAAAGGTGCGTGGGCCGACCTCGTCATCTTCGATCCTGACCGCGTGATCGACGCCGCGACGTACGACGATCCACACCGGTACCCGGTCGGCATCGAGTACGTGATCGTGAACGGGGGAGTGGCGCTCGAGCACGGCGAGACGACGCGCGAGCGACAGGGACGATTCCTGCGCCAGGGGCGGGATCTCGGCTGAGATGAAGGTCGCGATCCTCGCCGAGGGCCAGTTCGCGCCGGCAACCGCGAAGACCGCGATCGGCGTGCTGCGGTACGCGCCGCTCGAAGTGGTCGCGGTCGTCGACTCGACGAGGGCGGGGAAAGACGCGGCCGACTGCGTAGGCGTCGGCGCGGGCGTGCCTGTCGTCGCGACGGTGGACGAAGCGATGGCGCGAGGCGCGTCCGTTCTGCTCATCGGCACCGCCGCGGCGGGCGGTCGCATTCCCGACGCGTTTCGGCCGGGGTTGGCGCGCGCGCTCGACCGCGGCGCCACGGTCTGGAACGGACTGCACGAGCGTGTGCTCGCCGATCCGGCGCTGGCCGCGGCCGCGAAGCGCGGCGGTGCGAACGTGCGCGAGCTGCGCGAGCCACCCGCGGATCTCCCTATCGGCGGCCATCGCTCGCGCCGTGAGGGTGCTCGGGTCGTGCTGACGGTCGGATCGGATGCCGCGGTCGGGAAGATGACCGCCTCCCTCGAGATCGTCGCGGCGCTCCGTCGCGCGGGCGAGCGGGCCGAGTTCGTCGCCACCGGACAGACCGGGATCGCGATCGCCGGCCAAGGTATCGCGGTCGATGCCGTCGTTGCCGACTTCATCGCCGGCGCCGCGGAGCTCATGGTGTGCGACGCGGCGGAGCGGGCCGACTGGGTGGTCGTCGAGGGTCAGGGCTCGCTTACGCATCCCGGGTTCTCGGGCGTGACCTTGGGGTTGCTCCACGGCGCAGCGCCGGACGTCATGGTCCTCTGCCACGAAGCGATGCGGTATGGCGTGAAGGGCTACGGGGACCGGCAGCCCCTGCGGACCCTGCGCGAATACGTGCGCATTTACGAGGACGCCGCGTCGTGGCGGCGGCCGCCGGGATACCCGCCCGCGCGTGTCGTCGCCGTCGCGCTCAACACGGCCGATGTCAGCGAGGACCTTGCGAGCGCGACTATCGCCGCGGCCTCGCATGAGACGGGACTGCCCGCGGCAGATCCGATCCGCGAAGGACCGTCCGGTGCGGACCGGATCGCGCAGGCGCTTCGCGAGGCCGTCCCGGCGTGAACGTGACCGTGCGGACGGTCGAGCTTCACCTCGCCGTGCCGTTCGCCATCAGCCGAGCGACGCACACGACGAAGAAGGTCGTCCTCGTCGAGCTTCGGGAAGGCGATCGCGTGTCTCGTGGCGAGGGCGTGCCCGACGCCTTCTTCGGGGAGACGCCGGAGTCCGTCGAGCGCGACGTCGGGTCCGCGATCGAGCTGCTGTCCGAGGATCCGCTGGATCTCGCGCAGGTGGCCGCCGCTCTCGATCAGCGATTTCCACACGGCGGTGCGGCGTGCTGCGCGATCGACGTGCTCGCGCACGACCGCGCCTCACAGGCCGCCGGCGTCACGCTGCGCGACTTTCTCGGACTCGCGGGCGGGGAGCCGCCGCCGACGTCCTTCACGATCGGGATCGCCGAACCGAAGGTCATGGCCGAACGCGCGGCCAAGGCCGCGGCCGAGGGCTTTACGGTGCTGAAGGTGAAGCTCGGCCACGGCGACGATATCGCTGCGCTCTCGGCGATACGCGAGCGGTTCTCCGGCACGATCCGCGTGGACCCGAACGCCGCGTGGACCGCCGAGGAAGCGCCGGCGCGCATCGCGAGCCTGGTGCGATTCGATCTTGAATTCGTCGAGCAGCCGATCGATCCGAAGGACATCGACGGCCTCCGCCGGGTACGGAAAGCTTCGGCGTTGCCCATCGTCGCCGACGAGGCCGCCATTCGCGCGAGCGACGTCCCGCGTCTCGTCGGCGCGTGCGATGGCATCAACGTGAAGCTGCAGAAGTGCGGGGGCGTCGCCCCGGCGCGCGCGATGATCGCAGTCGCGCACGATCTGGGGCTCAAGGTGATGCTCGGGTGCCGCGCCGCGGAGACGAGCGTGGCGATCGCGGCGGCGGCGCATCTCGCACCAGCGGTCGAATGGGCGGACCTCGACGGGAACCTCTTGATCACCGACGATCCGTTCCGCGCCGTCGGCGTCGAGAACGGCCGGTTCGTTTTTCCGAAGAGGCCGGGGCTGGGCGCGGTCCCAGCCGCATGA
>VBIZ01000013.1 GCA_005880575.1 Chloroflexota bacterium
CCCGTCGAGCCGGAACATCACATGCCCGAGTCTTCGGGCTCTTCCTCCCAGCCCTCGTCGGACTGCAGCTCCGTCTCGTAGATCTCCGGCTCGAGTCCGAGCTGCTCGATGACCGCGACCAGGCCGTTGCGTTGCTCGGGCGGCGTGGTGTGGATCCAGCCGCGGATGACATCGTCGACGCTCACGCTCGCCGCACCGCGCTCACCCGCAACGGACTCGGCCTCGTCGCGCGCGGCGGCTCGCGCGAGCTCGCGGATCGTGTCGGGCACCATGCGGCAGAGGGTCACGAGGACGCCCTCCGCTGGCTCATCCCATTCCATCAGGCGATCGCGTCGATCCCGGTCGCGAACCGGCCGATGATGAGCTTCTGGATCTGCGTCGTCCCCTCGTACAGGCGGTTCACGCGCGCGTCGCGCCAGTAGCGCTCGACGGGAAACTCGTCGGAGAAGCCGTAGCCGCCGTGGATCTGGATCGCGTTATCGGCGGCGCGCTGCGCGGCCTCGGACGCGTAGAGCTTCGCGATGCTCGTCTCGCGGGTGTTCGGCCGTCCCTTGTCTTTGAGATCGCCGGCGCGCCAGACGAGGAGCCGCGCGGCTTCGGTCTCGACGACCATGTCGGCGATCAGCTCCTGCACGAGCTGGTGCCCGGCGATCGGCTTTCCGAAGGTCTTGCGCGTCGTCGCGTACTGGACGGACGCATCGATGCAGGCCTGCGCCACGCCGACCGCACCTGCCGCGACCGAGTAGCGGCCCGAGTCGAGAGCGGTCATCGCGATCTTGAAGCCCTCGCCGATCTCGCCGAGGCGGTTCGCGTCCGGCACGCGCACGTCGTCGAGGATGAGCTCGCTCGAATCCGACGAGCGGAGCCCGAGCTTCCCATGGAGCGCCTGGCTCCCGTAGGGCTGGCGGTCGCGTTCCAGGATGAACGCGGTGATGCCCTTCGCCTCCTTCGATGGATCGCCTTGCGCGAATACGAGCGCCAGCTTCGAGACCGACCCGTTGGAGATCCACATCTTCCGGCCGCGGAGCACCCATGAGTCGCCGTCCCGCTTCGCGCTCGTACGCAGCTTCGTCGCGTCGCTGCCGACTTCGGGCTCGGTGAGACCGAAGCATCCGATGACCTCACCCTTGCAGAGCGACGGAAGCCACCGCTGCTTTTGCTCCTCCGTGCCGAACTTGAGGATGGTCATCTCGACAAGCGAGATCTGGACCGAGAGGGTCGTGCGCACCGACGAGTCCGCGCGTCCGACCTCCTCGGTCACAAGGGCATGCGACACATAGTCGAGCCCGATGCCGCCGTACTTCTCCGGCACCGGTCCGCCGAGCAGCCCAAGGGGCGCCATCTTCCGGAGCACGTCCTTCGGAAAGGTCTCGCCGCGATCGCGCTCGCGCGCTCCCGGTGCGATCTCCTTGTCCGCGAAGTCCTTCGCGAGCTTGCGGACGGATTGCTGCTCGGACGTGAGGTCGAAGTCCACGTGGTCGAGTCTAGGGACGATACGGGCGGCGGATCGCCATCCATCGCGCGGGCTCGGCGAGCGGCAGAAAGCCGTACCGCGCGTAGAGCCCGTGCGCATCGCGGGTCGCGAGAAGAACGTTGCGCAGGCCGTGCAGGTCGGGATGCGCCATGACCGCATCCATGAGCGCTTTGCCGGCTCCGCGCCCGCGATGCGTCTCTAGGACGAACACGTCGCAGAGCCACCCAAAGGTCGCACGATCCGTCACCACGCGCGCGAACGCGACCTGCGCCGCGCCCCCACCGGGATCGCCTTCGAAGACCGAGAAACAGAGTGATCCGTCGATGGCGCGTTCCATTACGTCGCGCGGGACTCCCGCTGCCCAGTAGGACTCGTCGTGAAGAAAACGCCACACGAGGTCGCGGTCCACATCTCGCGCATCGCTCGAAATGACGTACTGCCCCACGCCCGGCGAGTTTAGACTCGCCCGCCTGTGACCCTCCTGCTGATCCAGGGCGTGCTCTTTCTCGTCGTCGTCGGGCTCCTGATCGGCGCGCTCCTCGTCGATCGGTCAGGAGTGCGTGGCCGCGATTACCTCGTGTTCGAAGAGCGCGCCGTCCTCTCGCAGCGACTCACCGTCGCCGCGTTCGTGCTGGTGATCCTCGAGTTCATCGTCGGGACGCCGCTCCTCGGCGCGGTCCTCGCCATCCTCGGGATCCTCTGGACCCTCTGGTGGCTGCCCGCCGAGCATCGGCGCTTCGATGTCGCCGTGCAGTCGGTCTTCGCCGCGCCGCCCGAGGCCGTCGCCGCCGTGATGTTCGACATCTCGGAGCAGCCGAGGTGGATGGACTCGATCGTCCGCACGGTCCTGGAGACGCCCGGACTGCTGCGCAAAGGGAGCGTCGTCAGGCAGACGCTTCGCGTTTCGGGACAGGATCTCGTCGCGAAGCTCGTCGTGGTCGAGCTGGTTCCGTACGAGCGGCTTGTGCTCCAGGTCGTCGTCCGGCATGCGGTCCTCTTCGATCAATTCGAGGTGCAGCCGCATCCTCAGGGATCGCTCGTGACGTATTCGGGACGGCATCAGCTCTCGCGCTTGAACGCTGTCCTCACCGGTTGGCGCCTGCCGGCCCTTCGCCGAAGCTTCGCCGCCAGGCGGACCGCGAACCTCGAGCGGCTGCGCACGATCGTCCACCCGGCTCCCATCGCGCGCCGCGCGTAAAAGAAACAGCCCGCGGGTTTCCCCGCGGGCTGTTCGATCTGTCGTCGTTGCGCTTAGTCGCGGTCCTCGGTTTCGTGCTCGCTGCGTGCGTTGGTGTTGTGCTTGACGTTGTTCTGCGACTTGGTCGTGGCCTTCACTTTGGCCTTGGCCTTGTCCGCCTTCTTCGCAGTCTCACGTTCCTGCTTGGCCGTTTGACGGTCGGTCTTGGCCTTCTCGGCCTCGTTCTCGACCTTGTCGGCGTCCTTCTCGGTCGTCTCCTTCGACTCGGCCACCGTGGTCATGTCGAGGAGCGCCTTGCGGGCGTCGTCGACGACCTTCTGCATGTCCTTGATCGCCTGGTCGACGATGTCCTTGTACTTCGCGTCGAGACCGCTCGTGTCGAAGGTGTGCGCGCCACCGGTCGCGTCGCCCGGAGCCGTCGCGTCCTTCGGTGCGGTCACGCTATTCGTCGTGTTCGCCGTGGTCGTCGTCGTCGTGTTGGTCGTCGGGGTCGTCGTCGTGCTGTCGGTGTCATCCGAGCACGCGCTACCCAGATCGACGGCCGCCTGAATGTCGGAGTGGGCCTGGCTCACGATGTCCCTGAGCTCGGCCTTCGCGCTCGCGATGAGGTGACGAGCGTCCTTCGTCGCAACAGCGCTCGCCTTCTCAGACTCGTGCTGGAGCTTGCGAGCGTCGCTCGCGAGCGTCTTGAGATCGCCGTTGAATGCCTTCCACGCGTCGTGGAGCAGGTGGACCGCGTCGTTGCGGGCGTGCGCCGCAGTGCTGCAGTCCGTCTTCTCATCCGCGAGCGGCGCGGCGTTCGCGCTGCCCGCGAAGGTTGCTGCGGTAAGAGAGAGGATGAGTGCGCCTGCCGCGAGAACACGCGTCGCGCGGCCAGTCATGGTGCCGAACATGTGCACCTCCTTGTGCACTAGTTGCTAACGGGCGCCTCTCCTGGCGGTTAGCCCCGATCGGGTGACAGGACGGCCGTACTAGGACCTTTGGGGTACTTGCCCCCCGCATCGGTAGACTTCGCGCCCATACATGGAGAAACGCCCTGTCGATCTCGGCACACGCGATGGGACGCTTGTGTTCGCCGTCCTGCTGCTCGGGATCTTCGCGATCAGCGCGTCGGTATTGGTCGTCATCCTCGTGGTGAGCGGGGCTACACCCGTTCGCTGACCGCGCGGTCCTCAGGAGCGACTCTCTAGACTCGCGCCGTGCGTTTCGGCGTGATGTTGCCTACCTACATCCGTCCGAGCCGCGAGACGGTCCTCGGTGTGGCGCGCGCCGCAGAACGACTCGGGTTCGACTCTGTGTGGACGAACTCGCACACCGTCGTGCCGGCCTCATTCAAGCCGCGTTATCCGTATGGGCCCGACGGCACCCCATCGTGGAACGCAAAGACGGCGTGGGCGGATGCAATGATCACGCTTGGGTTCGTCGCCGCGGCGACCGAGCGTCTGCGACTCGGCATCGCGGTCGTGCCGCTCATCACCACCGACCCGATCACGCTGGCGAAGCAGGCCGCGACAGTCGACGTCCTCTCGAGTGGGCGCTTCGAGCTCGGCATCGGCGCCGGCTGGCTTCTCGAGGAGGGTGAGGCGCTCGGACATCCCACGGATCACCGGCAGGCCCGACTCGAAGAGACCATCGAGGTGCTGAGACTCGCTTGGACTCGACCCACGTTCTCGTACGAGGGTCGCTTCGTGAAGATCCCCGAGGTGGGCGTGCATCCGCAGCCACCGCAGGGTGACCGGCTACCGCTCTGGATCGGTGGTCAGGGCGACGAGGCCGTGCGGATCGCCGCGGCCCGCGGGGCCGGACTCTTTATCTGGCTTCAGACCCCGGAGCGGGTCGCCGAGTACGGACGCAAATTGCGCGCGCTCCGTCCCGGTGCACCGCTCGCGGCGTGCGTGTGGACCTCGCAGGAGGAGCGACTTTGGGATGAGCAGGTCGTACCGATGGAGAAGGCCGGCGTCGACCTCATGGTGATCGGGCGCCGTTACGACGAGCGGCAGGTCAGCGAGATCGAGCGCTTCGCGAGCGTGTTCCTCTAGACGCGCTCGATAACCGCCGCGATCCCCTGACCACCACCGATGCAGAGCGACGCGAGACCGTAGCGCTTGTCACGCTTGCGGAGCTCGTACGCGAGCGTGAGCGCGAGACGCGCGCCCGACGCGCCGAGCGGATGTCCGAGCGCGATCGCGCCGCCGTTCACGTTCGTCTTCTCGCGATCGAGGCCGAGGTCCTTCTCGACGGCGAGGTACTGCGTCGCGAATGCTTCGTTGATCTCGACGAGGTCCATGTCCTGGACCTTGAGGCCGGCGCGCTGGAGCGCTTGACGCGATGACGGCGCGGGGCCGATTCCCATGATGTCGGGGTCGACTCCGCACACACCGCCTGAGACGATGCGGGCGAGGGGAGTGAGCCCGGCCTTCTTCGCGGCGTCGGCCGACGCGACGACGACCGCCGCGGCGCCGTCGTTGATCCCGGAGGCGTTGCCCGCCGTGACCGTGCCGTTCTTCTCGAAGCGCGCCACGAGCTTGTTCAAGACCTCGAGCGTTGTGTCGGCGCGAATGTGCTCGTCCTTGTCGACGGTCACCTCGCCCTTCTTCGTCTTCACCGTGACCGGCACGATCTCCTCGCTGAAGCGGCAGGACTCGCGGGCCTTCGCGGCGAGCATGTGGCTGCGATACGCGAACTCGTCCGCGGCATCGCGCGTGATGCCGTACTTGCGCCCGAGGTTCTCCGCGGTGTTCGCCATGCCGAGCCC
This sequence comes from Chloroflexota bacterium, assembly GCA_005880575.1. Lineage (GTDB taxonomy): Bacteria > Chloroflexota > Limnocylindria > P2-11E > P2-11E > 3-1-20CM-2-70-9. Next base: position 5,428 of record VBIZ01000013.1, read on the forward strand.
GTTGTACGAGTCGACGAGCGCGACCCAGAGGTAGTCCTCGAGCTTCTGCTCGCCGAGTGGCAATCCCCAGCGCGCACCTCGGATCATGTGCGGGGCCATAGACATGTTCTCGGCGCCGCCGGCGAGGACGAATTCCGCCTGTCCCAGCTGGATCTCCTGCGCCGCGAGGATGATGGCCTGCAGGCCCGAGCCGCAGAGCCGGTTCACCGTGAGCGCCGGCGCTTCCTTCGGTACGCCCGACTTGAGGCCGATGTGGCGTGCGAAGTAGACGGCGTCGCCCGATGTCTGCAGGACGTTGCCGAAGATGACCTGGTCGATCTGCTTCGGATCCACCCTGGATTTCTCGAGCGCGCCCTTCGCCGCGATGACGCCGAGGTCCGTGGCCGAGGTGTCTCGCAGCGCGCCGCCGTACGTCCCGAAGGCCGTGCGCGCGCCGTCGATGATGACGATGTCTTTCATGAAGATGCTCCCGGGCGACGCTTGCGCCGCTTGCATCCATTGTCCCACCAGTGGTGCCGGACGGCGGCCTTCGACCGCCGCCCGGCCGTTGCTCTATTGGATCGTTACGTCGTCGTAAAGCGTGTAGGTGGGATCGGTCGAGTAATTGTCGTCGTGGTCTATGAGTGTGAGCGTGTACGAATGCGAGCCCACCAGCGTCGTGGACTTGCTGCTCCACCCTCCGGTATTGCTGCAGGTCCTCGCGAGCACCGTCGCCGTCGTGCCGGCGGTGTTGTCGCGAAGCGTGGCCGTGGCCCAGTCGTAGGTCACGGTGTCCGTGCAGACGACGCGGTACCAGAACGTGAGTGTGCCCCCGGCCGCGGGCGCGTTGAAGGTTTGCGCCACCGAGCTGTCGCCGTTGAACGCCGAGGTGCTTCCGACCCTGGCGGCCCAGGAGCCGGTGTGTGAGGTCATCGAGATCGCGGTGCTTCCCGCGCTCGTCCATCCCGAGAGGCTGCCCGTCTCAAAGCCGCCGTTGGTGATGCCTGTCGGCGGCGGCGGTGGCGGTGGCGGCGCCGCGCCGATGCTCACGTCGTCGTAGAGCGTGTACGTCGGGTCGCTCGCGTAGTTGTCGTCGTGGTCGATGAGGGTGAGCGTGTACGAGTGCGACCCGGTGAGCGTCGCCGAGGCGCTGTTCCACGCGGCCGTGTTCGTACAGGTCTTCGCGAGCACGGTCGCGGTCGTGCCGGCGGTGTTGTCGCGGAGCGTCGCGGTGGCCCAGTCGTACGTGACCGTGTCGGTGCACGCCACGCGGTAGAAGAACGAGAGGGTGCCTCCGGCCGCCGGTGCGGTGAAGGTCTGGGCCACGGAGCTGTCGCCGTTGAACGGCGAGCTGCTGCCCACCATCGCCGATGCGACACCGCTGTTAGCGGTCGATGACGTCGTCGCGCTCCCGACCGTGGTCCAGCCGGCGAGGCCGTTCTCGAAGCCGCCGTTCGTGATGCCGCTCGGCGGCGGCGCGGTGACGGTGAGGCTCACCGATGTGGTGTGCGTCGCGGTCGAGCCGGTCCCTGTGACCGTGATGGTGTAGGTCCCGGTCGCAGTCGAGGTACCGACGGCCAGCGTGAGCGTCGAGGTGCCGCCGGTGGTGACGGATATGGGGTTGAGCGTGGGGGTCGTGCCCGTCGGCTGGCCGCTTGCGGTGAGATTGATGGTCTCGGTGCTGCCGCTCACGAAAGTGGTCGAGATCGTCGACGATCCGCTCGAGCCCTGCTGGACCGAGACGCTCGTTGGGTTCGCGCTGATCGAAAAGTCATTCGGCGGTACTGCCGTGACCGTGAGCGTCACGGTCGTGCTGTGGGTTGCTGCCGAGCCGGTCCCCGTGACCGTGATCGTGTACGTCCCGGTCGCGGTGCCGCCTCCGACGGTCAGCGTGAGCGTGGAGCTGCCGCCTGCTGTGACGGAGGTTGGGTTGAACGACGCGGTCACGCCGGACGGCAAGGTGCCTGCGTCCAATGCGATCGTCTGAGCAGATCCGCTGGTGACCGCGGTCGAGATCGTCGATGACCCACTCGAGCCCTGTTGGACCGAGATGCCCGTCGGGTTCGCGTTGATCGAGAAGTCATTCGGCGGTGCTGCCGTGACCGTGAGCGTCACGGTCGCGCTGTGGGTCGCGGCCGCTCCGGTCCCCGTGACCGTGATCGTGTACGTCCCGGTCGCGGTCGATGCGCCGACAGCCAGCGTGAGCGTCGCGCTCCCGCCGCTGCTGACGGAAGTGGGGTTGAGCGTGGCGGTGGTGCCCGACGGCTGACCGCTTGCCGCGAGGTTGATGGTCTCGGCGGTGCCGCTCAGGAGAGTCGTCGAGATCGTGGACGTGCCGTTCGATCCCTGTTGGATCGACACGCTCGTCGGGTTCGCGCCGATCGAGAAGTCATTGGGCGCCGCCGTGACGGTGAGGGTCACGGTCGTTGAATGCGTCGCGGTCGTGCCCGTCCCCGTGACGGTCACCGTGTACGTTCCGGGGGCCGTCGTGCCCGAGGTCGCGATCGTCATGGTGGAGCTATTGCCCGCCGTGACTGCGGTCGGGTTGAACGACGCCGTCGCGCCCGCGGGCAGTCCGGTCGCGCTCAGGCTCACGTTCTGCGCGGAGCCGCTCGTGACGGCGGTCGAGATGGTCGACGGTCCGCTCGAGCCCTGCTGGATCGAGACGCTCGTCGGGTTCGCGCTGATCGAGAAGTCATTCGGAGGCGGCGCGATCGTGAGCGAGATGGTCGTGCTGTGGGTCGCGCTCGTACCGGTACCGGTCACCGTGACCGTGTAGGTCCCGGCTGCGGCAGTTCCGGCTCCGATCGTGAGCGTCGAGCTGCCGCCCGCCGTCACCGATGTCGGGTTGAACGAAGCTGACGCGCCGGCCGGCACGCCGCTCGCGCTCAGCGAGACGGTCTGAGCCGACCCGCTCGTGACCGCGGTCGAGATCGTGGAAGTCCCGCTGCCGCCCGACGCGAGCGAGAGGCTCGTCGGATTCGCGGCGATCGAGAAGTCGTTGGTCACGCCGCAGCCCGGGAGCTTGAACGTGCCGATCCGGGTGCGCCAGTTGAACGAGCCGTTCGAGGGGATGTACTCGTTCGCGTACCAGAACGTGCAGCCGTCGGCGGGGTCGATGCTCATGGAGCTGTAGTCGCCCCACCGGCTCAGGTTCCCGGTCTGGGCGCCGGCGCCGTTGATGATGGTGCCTTCCCCTTGGCTCATCTGCCCCGCGGCGTCAGTGGCAAGGCGACCGGTGTAGTGGATCTGTGGCTTAAGGCTCGAGCTCGAGACGCTGAAGCCGAGGCCGATACCTCCGGCCTGGTCCATGGCGATGCTGCCCATCCAGCGATAGCTCGAGTCCGGGGCGTATGTCCCCTGCTGGAAGACGGTGAGGTTGCCGCCACTCGTTCGGAGCTCGTACCAACGGACGCCGGTCGAAAGACCGGCAGCAACGCTGTGGTTCACGACGAGCGACTCGTGGTCGCCGAAATTCCGGTATGCCAGCCGATACATCACGCGGTCGGCGAGCGAGTCGAGCCGCTGCGTGGTGCTCGATTGCGGGATGCACGTCCCGCCGTTGCACGCCCTGCTGTACGACGCCACGGCCAGGCTGCTTGGCCCGGTGAATGTGGAGTTCGACGGCGTCGTCCAGTCGACGTGGTACTTCCACGTGACGAGGCTCGTGCTGGTGCCGAGGGCGACGAGGTAGTTCGGCGAGCCCGCGGGCGGGAGGAGCGATCCGTCCAGCGTCGACGCCAGAAGACCGCCATACGCCGTGCTCGTCTGGAAGAGCTGCTGCGTCGCCGGCTGCCCAGAAAGCATCTTCGTTCGATCGAGCGCGGCGACGCCCGCACCCGCGAAGGTCGTGCCGTTCGCGAAGAAGTTCAGGGTCAGGTAGTAGGCGTCAGGCCAGACCGAGAGCTTCGGGTAGTCGGGGAAGTTCACGTTGCCGTAGGGGAACGAGTAGCGGTAGTAGGAGCCGGTCGGGTCGCCGGTCGTGGAGACGGCGACGCACATGAGGTAGGGCGTCGTCGTCACCGAGAACTGGCTGATGACCCACCGGTCGGCGATGCCGTCGTACACGACGGTCGGGTCGCCGTCGTTGTTCGTCTGGCAACCGCCACCGAATCCGGACCAGACCTGATTGATCGGAACGGGGCCGTACACCGGAGTCCCGCTCTTGTTGAAGATCGCGAAGCTCGTGTTGACGGTCTCGACGTAGTGATTCGGACCGACCGCGCCGTTCGTGTCCGGCGGCGCGGAGTTGACGTTG
>VBIZ01000014.1 GCA_005880575.1 Chloroflexota bacterium
GAGGAGCCGCGGGCGATGCTCCAGCTTCAACGAGGCGAGCGTCTCGTCGACGACGCGCATGTGCTCGTGCAGGTTCGGATGCGTCACGTCCGCGACGTGCACGAGAAGATCGGCGTCGGCGAGCTCCTCGAGCGTCGCACGGAACGCGGCGACGAGAGTCGGCGGCAGCTTGTTCACGAAACCGACGGTGTCGGAGAGAAGGATGGTCGCGCCTCCCGGCAGAGTCGCGCGTCGCGTTGTCGGATCGAGGGTCGCGAACGGCTGGTCGGCGACGAGGACGTCGGAGCCGGCCAGGGCGTTCATGAGCGTCGACTTCCCGGCGTTCGTGTAGCCGACGATCGCCGCGAGAAAAAGGCCCTCGCTCGCCCGCGAGCCACGCGCGCGGTCGCGCTGTCGCGCGACCTCATCCAGCTGCGTGCGGAGATCCTGGATGCGCTTGCGAATGATCTGCCGGTCGCTTTCGAGCTTCGATTCGCCGGGGCCGCGCGTGCCGATGCCGCCGCCGAGGCGCGACATCTCTTTGCCTCGTCCGGTAAGACGCGGCAGGCGATACTCGAGCTGCGCAAGCTCGACCTGGATGCGACCCTCGCGCGACCGCGCGTGCTGCGCGAAGATATCGAGGATCACGGCGGACCGATCGACCACGGCGGCGCCGGTGATCTCCTCGAGTGTCCGCTGCTGCGATGGCTTGAGCTCGTCGTCGCAGATCACGACGTCCACGCGTAGACGCGAAACCTCGCGGCCGATCTCGCCGGCCTTCCCCTTGCCCACGTACGAATTCGGATCGCGGGTCCTCCGAGCCTGGAGCGAGCGTCCAGCGACGATCCCCCCGGCGGCTTCCACCAGCGACGCGAGCTCGTCGAGTGAGTCCTCTCCGTCGATCGGCGAGCGCGGGACCTCGACGCCGACGAGGTAGGCGCGTTCCGGCGGTGTCTCGGTCTCGATCACCGTGTCGACCCCTCGAAGACGTATTCGGCGGGACCGGCGAGCTCGTATGTGCGCGGACCCGGGCGGATGAGCAGGTCGCCCCCGGGAACCCGCACGGTGACGCGCTCGGCCATCGGGTGCTCCGACAGGGCGGCGGCGACGGTCGCGCAGGCCCCGGTGCCGCAGGCGAGCGTCTCTCCCACTCCGCGCTCGTCGACCCGCAGCAGGATCAGGTCGGCCCCGACAACGCGCGCGACTTCCACGTTCGTCTGGCCAACCGCGGCGCGGGCGGCAGCAGCGAGCGCGGTCAGGTCCGCCTCCGCGGGGTCCGCTACGAAGATCACGAGGTGCGGATTCCCGAGACTCACGCGGTAGGCGCGCATGCCGTCGAGGGCGAGCGACTCCGGCGCGGCCGGGGACGCGAGCGCAATGGCGATATCCCTCCCCTGCCTGCGCGCCTTCACATCGCCGCCCGAGAACGACAGCTCGAGCTCGTCGCCTCCGTGACGGTCGAGCAGATAACGTGCAGCGCAGCGCGCGCCGTTCCCACAGGAGCCGCCAAGCGAGCCGTCCGCGTTGTGGATCGTCACCGGCCAGCAGCGTCCCCGCGCCGCGCCGATCGCGAGCACGCCATCGGCTCCGATCCCGCGCCGGCGGTCGCAGAGGTCGCGCGCCTGCGCCGCCGTGAGGTCGGCCGCGCCCTCGACGAGCACGAAGTCATTCCCGCAGCCGTGCATCTTCGTGAACTTCACGCGGCCGCCTCGACGATCGCCGGGAGCGGATCGGTCGTCGTCGGATCGAACCAGCGGATCGCAGGATCGCGCCGGAACCAGGTCATCTGGCGTCGAGAGTAGGCGCGGACGTCGCGAGCTGTGCGAAGGATGGCGGTCTCGAGGTCGATCTCACCCTTTAAGTGCGCCGCCCAGTGCACGTATCCGTGCGCGCTCATGCTGGGCAGACGCGGGTCGACACCGCGCGCGACCAGCGCGCGCGCCTCGTCGAGCACTCCATGAGCCGCCATCTCGCGGACGCGTCGCTCGATCGCGGCGATGAGGATCTCGCGCGGTGGACGCAGCCCGATGCGGAGCGCCGATACCGATGCGCCGCGAGCGCGCGGCACGGAACCACCCGCGATCGTGGCGACCTCCAGATAGCGGACGAGACGCCGCCGGTTCCGTGGATCGACGCGGGATGCGGCGTCGGGGTCGATCGCCCGAAGACGCTCGTGCAGCGTCGCGGGATCCTCGGCCTCGAGGCGTGCGCGGACCTGGGGATCGTGAGGCAGCGCCGCGAGATCGAGTCCATCGAGGAGCGCGTGGACGTAGAGCCCGGTCCCACCGACAACGAGCGCGACGCGTCCGCGTGCGCGAATCTCCGCGAGCGCGGCACGCGCGTCCCGCTGGTACTGGAGCACGTCGTATCGCTCGCCTGGATCGACGACGTCTATCAGATGGTGCGGGACGCGCGCACGCTCCGCCGCGGTCGGCTTCGCCGTGCCAATGGACAGCTGCCGATAGACCTGGCGCGAATCGGCCGAGACGATTTCCCCACCTACGCGCTCCGCGACGCGCAGGGCGAGCGCGCTCTTACCGGACGCGGTCGGGCCGACGATCGCGATCACGTCCGTACCGCGGCCTCCACCGCGCGCAGCGCCGCGCGCGCCCGATCGACCGACGCCTGATCCGGCGCGAGCTCGCCGTAGCGGAGATCCTCGAAGGCCGCGACGATGGGCGAGGCTGCAGCCCATCGCGAGTCCGCACCCGCGATCCGGATCTGGTGCTCGGACGGAGTCTCGGCCGCGGCGCGCCAGCCCCCACCCGAGCGATCCGCGAGCGCCAGCAGTCGCCAGTAGCAGAGTCGGATCGCCGCCGCGGGTGTTCCGTCATCACGCGGCGCGTGGCGACGAGCGGGCCGCCGCGGGAAGAGCGAACGAAGCGTCGCGCCGAGCGTGAGACCCGATGCTTCTGCGCGCTCCAGCTGCGCGCCTTCGGGGAGCGTCAGTCTGCGCTCGCGCACCGCCCGCTCGAAGAGGACGAGCGCGACCAGGATCACGACGATCACGATGAGGACCTCGAAACCGCCGACGATGAGCGGGCGCGTGCGTTCGATCTCGCGCAGCAGCGCCGGATCGTTGTACGGGTCGGCCTGTGGGGACGGCCGGGGGAAGGAGCTCCAATTCCGCAGCAGCGGCTCGAGCAACGCGTAGAACAGCGCCGCGAGATACCCGAGCGGCAGCAGCAGCGTGAAGAGGATCGTGTCGAACGCCGGCGCGAGCGCCGTTCCCAGATCGCCAAGCAGCTGCTCGACGACCGGCGCAGCGAGCGCCGCGATGAGTGCGCCGATGCCCAGCGCGAAGACCACCGAGTTCGCCGACGACAGCCGGGCCGGTCCCGACGTGCCGGTCGTGAGCGAAAGCTCTTCAGCCGAGCGCGCGACGGACAACGCCACGGCCGAAGCCGCGATGAAGATGAGCGCGAACGGCACGAGTGGCGCGCTATCGACGGCGCCGGGTGCGACAGCGACCACCGCGAGTGCCAGCGCGCCGAACGGAACCGCGTTCCGCGCGTCGGTCCAGCGCACCGCACCGCGCGCGAGTGAGACGACCCGCCAGAGGTAGATCTCCGCCGCGATGAGAAAGAAGATGATCCGGCCGCCCCACGAGACCACATCGAGCGGACGCGTCGGCAACAGCACGGCCACCAGCAGCCCCACGCCCAGTGTCGTTCCCACGACCGCGGCGCCGCGGGCCTCCGATCCCGTCTCGCGGAGGGCCGCGACGAGCACGAGCGTGGCGCCGAGGAAAGCCAGCATCGTCGGCGTCAACGCGAGTGGCTCGAGGCCGCCGCTCGTGTGCACGATCGCGAGCAGGCACGCGAACGCAATGGCCTCCATCGTGGCACGGGCCACGAGGAGCGCCGCGAGGGCGCGCGAGCTAGACCGCCGCACGTCGCTCCCGCTGCGAGAGGACGTCTTGCGACACGCCCTGCGCGGCGACGTGAGCGCCGAGCGCCTCGGGGATGTCCGCCACCGACACGATAAGGACGCGATGGTGCGCGCGTCGAAGCGCGACCGCGGCATTGGCGAGTCCCGCGCCGAGGCGCGGCGTGACGATCACGAGCGTCGCGCCCCACGGAAGGCGCCCACGCTCGCGGAGGAAGACGGTCTCGGGTGCGCCGACGGCGTACGGCCCGAGGCGCGCGAGGATCTCCAGGCTGCGCGTCAGCGAGCGTGGTCCCCGCCCGAGCGCGGAGCGAGGCCGTTCGTGGGTGAGGTTGTCGATTCCGTTCGTGACGAGTCCAACCTGGCGTCCCGCCGCGGCGGCCAGGCGGATCAGCTCCGCAGCAGCGGAGACGACGAGCTCGGCAGCTTCCGGATCCGCCTGGATCCAGTACTGCTCGTACGACGCGACGTTGACCAGGAAGATCGAGTCGAGGCTCGTCGCAGGCTCGTAAAGCTTCGTGTGGAGCTCGCCCAGGCGCGCCGAGGCCTTCCAATGGATCTCCTTCCGCGCATCGCCGCGACGGTGCGCCCGCACCCCGCGGAAGCGAAGCGGATCCGGCACAAGGCCGCGACGCGTGGCGGTCTCGGCAAGCGGCCGCAGCGACGCCAGTGCGCGATCGCGGACCACGAGCGGCATCGGGTACGCGATGACCTCGGGAGCCACCGGCACGGTGCGCTCGGTTTGGGTGAATCCGAGCCAGTCGCCGGCGCGGAGGCGCAGCGGTCCGATGGCGTACGCGCCGCGCGAGGGAACGCGAACGGGCAAGCGCACCACGACACGCTCGCGGCCACGCATAGGAAAGCCGAAGTCGATCCAACCGCGCGGGCTCCCCGGCGACGGGTTTGGTGGCTCGATGCCTTCGCTTAGGAAAAGACGCGCGTCGAGCCAGGGCATCGGGAACGGCTTGCGGTTGACGATCTCGACCGTCGCGACGGGAAGCTCGCCCGCGACGATACGATCGGGGAGGAGCGTCACGCGCGCGTCGACCGCCGCGAGGGCGAGGCGACCGGTGATCTCCACGACGATCCAGGTGATGAGCGCGCCGAAGGCGAGAACGATGAGAGCGGGCGCGCGGCTCAGCGCCGCGGCGGCGAGGGCGAGCACGACGACCTGCCACGGAAAGCGACCGGTTCGCGCGCTCAGCGGATGCGTCTCCATCGATCAGCCGGCCGTCGCGGCGATGTCCTCCGCGGGCACGGGAGTTCGCGCGAGGACTTCGATGATGATCGCGCTCGTGGTCCGCCCGCGCATCTCGGCGTCCGCATTCAGGAAGAGGCGGTGACGCAGCACGGCAACGGCCTGCGCCTTCACGTCATCGGGCAGGACATACGCACGCCCACGAATCGCGGCGTGCGCCTGTGCCGCGCGATAGAGCGCAAGGGCGGCCCGCGGGCTCGCGCCGAGGTCGACGCCGTCGACGCGCCGGGTCCCGCGGACGATTTCGACCGCGTAGCGGCGAACGGCATCACCGACGCGGACGGCGCGGACCTCGTCTCGGAGTGCGGCGATCTCGGCGGGGTTGAGGATCGGGTCCAGGCTCTCGGCGCGCACGTTCGCCGGTCCGTGGATTCGGAGGATGGTGTCCTCATCGTCGGCGTCGGGATAGCCGAGGGTCAAGAGGAACAGGAATCGGTCGAGCTGCGCCTCGGGCAGCGGGAACGTGCCCTCGAGCTCGACCGGGTTCTGCGTCGCGATGACGAGGAATGGGTCCGGCAGCGGATGCGTCGTCTCGTCGACCGTGACCTGACGCTCCTGCATCGCCTCGAGCAGCGCCGATTGCGCGCGCGGGGTGGCGCGGTTGATCTCGTCGACGAGCACGACATTCGCCGAGAGCGGTCCCGGCCGGTACTCGAACGCACCGGCGCGTTGGTCGTAGATCGAGACGCCGGTGATGTCGCTGGGGACGAGATCCGGCGTGCACTGGACCCGCCGGAAGGTCAGGTCGAGCGAGCGCGCAACCGCGCGTGCCAGCGTGGTCTTCCCCACCCCCGGCACGTCGTCGAGGAGGACGTGGCCTTCCACGAGGAGCGCGCCGAGGAGCTGCTCGGTCACCTCGCGCTTCCCCACCACGACCGCCCCGACATGCTCGACGAGGCGCTCTGTCGCGCTTCGGACGGTGAGGGTCACCCCAGAACTATGCGGCCTCCAGTTTTGGGACGGAGGCGCGTCGCGGCGCGGGCCCGCCGCGAATCACGCTGGCCGTTACGAGTGCGACGGCGAGGCTCGCGAAAGCGCCGACGGCATGCAACGCGAGCACGATCGGGTCCTGCTCGCGCATCGAGAACGGCGTGAAGGAACGCTCGATGAACAGAACGAGCGCGATTCCGATGAGCGCGCGGAGGGCGAGCCTCGCGCCATGGACCGCACGGGAGGCGACGGCGAGAGCGACCGCGGCGAAAACGTAGACGATCCATCCGGATCCGTCGCTGGAGGTCGTCCACGCTTTTCCGCCCGGCACGTAGCCCTCATAGAGGCCATCCGCGACGAGCGCGAGCGCGAGGGCAAGCGTGACGCCGCCGATGAGCCAGGCATTCCGGGTCGCGACGCCGGCGGGGCGCGCGCGGGTGCGGTCCGTGTCCGGTTCGGGCTTGCCGCTGGTCGGGCTCGAGCCCTCGAGTGAGAAGAGGGAATCGACATCCGGTGCCGCATTGCCGAGACGCCACACACGAAGCGCGGTCACGAGGATAAGCAGCTCGACGCCCGCGGTCGCGAGGTGCGTGACGATCGATTCGATCGGTTTCGGTCCGAGCGCGAAGGCGGTGACCGGGCGCTCGATCAAGAAGAAGACCGAGAGGCCGATGCGCGACTGCAGGCTCCGCTCGCTTCCGCGCGCCACCATGATCGCGACGACGGTGTTCAGGATCGCGAACACGTAGGAAATCTCGGCGAGGTTGTTGTACCGGCCCGTGAACCACGCCGGGCCTCCTGGATAAACGCCGTCGAGAACTCCGTCGACGACGAAGAGGACCGATGCGAACAGCATCAGGAGGACGACCGGACGGAGCGCCCCTGCCACCCGAGACCCCCTTCTCTCCCTGCGGAATCTTATTCCTAGGCGCGACCGCGGCGTGATTCAAGACGCTCGATCGTCTCCGGCGGCACGAACACGCCACCCAGGTCGGTGCCGTGCTCTCCCCGGCCGTGGAAATCGCTGCCCCCGGTAGGAACGAGATCGAGCCTCCGTGCGCGATCCAGGCAGCGTGCGGTCATCTCGGGTGTGTGCTCGCCGTAGTAGGCCTCGATCCCGGCGAGCCCGGCCGCCACCAGCTTCGGCAACAGCTCATCGAGGCCGACAACCGTTCCGGGATGCGCGAGGGACGGCACCCCGCCGTGCTCGCGGACGAGCGTCACGGCCTCGATCGGGGTAAGCCCCACGCGCTGAACGTATGCCGGCGAATCCTTCGCGATGAGCGTGCTGAACGCGTCGTCGTAGCTTTTGACGTAACCCTTCTCGAAGAGCGCCTGCGCGAGATGCGGCCGCCCGAGCGCGCCACCCTGCGCGATATCGAGCACGCGGGCGAGGTCCACGGCGTACCCGAGCACGTTCAGCTTCTCGACCATGAGCTCGATGCGCCGTCCACGATTCTCGCGGAGCCAGCGGAGCCGGTCCTCGAGCTCAGCATCCGCGGGATCGATGAAGTAGCCGAGGACGTGCGCGTCACCCCACTCGGACTCGGTGTTGAGCTCCGTCGCGGGGATGATCCGCACGCCGAGCTCGTTGCCCGTGACGACGGCCGCGGCCACCCCGGCGAGCGTGTCGTGGTCCGAAAGCGCCTGGATTCTCACGCCCCGTCCCGCCGCGCGCCTCACCAGGTCCTCCGGCGTCAGGGCGCCGTCCGAGCGCAGCGAGTGCGTGTGGAGGTCGATGGCGTAGCCCGCGGCTATGGCGTCCACTCCCGGTCCAGCCGCTCGATCGAAAGCGCGCGCCCGGTCTCGTCGTCGATGTCCACGACCACGCTGTTGAACTGCACGACCCCGGATGCCACCTCGAAGCGCCGCGGAAGATGGTCGAGAAAGCGCGACACGATGATCGAGGGCTCGATTCCGAGCACCGAGTCGCGTGGCCCGACCATCCCGGTGTCGGCGACGAGCGCTGTCCCCTGCGGAAGGATTCGCGCGTCCGCGGTCGGCACGTGCGTGTGGCTTCCGAGGACGGCCGAGAACCGTCCGTCGAGATGCCAGCCCATCGCGAGCTTCTCGCTCGTCGCCTCGGCATGCCAATCGAGGATGCGGACCTTCGGCGCGCGTTCGCCGAGCTCCGCGAGCAGGGCGTCCACCGCGCGGAAGGGGTCGTCCTGCTCGGCCATGAATACGCGCCCGAGGGCGTTCACGACTAGCGCTCCGCTTTGGATGAGCCAGCCTTTGCCTGGATTCCCCGGCGGCAGGTTCAGCGGCCGGATGCAGAAGTCGAGCGCGTCGATCTCTTTCAGGAAGGTCCGCTGGTCCCAGACGTGGTTGCCGTTGGTGATGACGTCGGCGCCCGCTTCGTGGATCTCGCGGGCGATCTCTCCGGTGAGTCCGGCACCGCCGGCGGCGTTCTCGCCGTTGACGATCACGAGGTCGACGGCGCGCTCGCGCGAGATCACGGGCACGAGTGCCCCAACGGCCTGACGGCCGGGCTTTCCCACGACATCGCCGACGAAGAGGACCCTCACGCCGAGTTCAGCAAGGGAGCGCGTTCAGCTGATCGACGGTCACGTTGTAGACGGCGACCTTCGCGTCGATGTCGTTCGCGAGCGAGTTGTACTGGTCCACGAGACCGATGTAGGTGTTGTAAACGTCGGGCGGCAGCTGCCGAGACGGGTACTGCGCGACGATCGCGTCGATCTTGCCTTTCACGACCGCCGCCTGCGCCTTTGCGGCGTCCACGGCGGCGCCCTGCGTGGCGAGACGCGCGTTGAGTGCGCCTCGCTGTGACACGCATGCGTTGGGAGGTGGCGCCGGGATCTGCGTGAAGCCCATCGTTCGCAGCTCCCGCTCGGAGAATCGATTCGGGCAGCTCTCGAAACCGCGACCGACGAGGCAGGTCACCGGGTGCGTCATCAAACCGTACTGGTCGATTCCCTGAAGGAGCGGGTCGGGAATCTTCACGAGCCAATGGCCGTCGGGACCGGCGCCCGCGCCGGAGCAGCACCAGATGTGACCGAGCTCGTGCAGCGCGACTGCCACCGAGTTCTCCGCCGACACCGTCCCGAACTCGTCGACCGCGTACAAGAGCACACGCTGGCTTCCATCGGCGGCGCGCAGGTGGACCGAGGTCCCCTTGGCCGGCACGACGTACACGACGATGTCGGCCGAGGACGGCACGAGCGAGAGGGCGCCCAAACCACGCGTCGCGAGGCTCCACTCCTTCTGCAGGGTCGCGGTCATCCGCGCGACGTCGGCGTCGCGGGCGGCGACGAGACTCGGGTCGAGGCGCGTGGTCACGCCCGAGAGTCCAGCGATCGGATCGACCGCCTCGATGCGCGTCGTGAAGCTTTTCGCGTCGAGGCTCTTGAGCGCGACCGCGAATTCCGCCCACGAGTCGCTTTTCCCGCGCTCGCCCGAGCAGGCGACTTCGTGCCGGCCGTGGCCCGCGGGGATGAGGGGCGCCGCGTAGGTCCATTGCACGATCCCGTTCAGGTCGGCCCTCGCGGCGAGCGTCTTCGGCGGCCCGTCTCCGAGATCGCCGGGATCGACCTTGATCGCGAGCTCGCAGCTCGCGAGCGGTTGCGTCTTGATCTGAAAGGAGCCGTACGTCGAGGCCACCACGGCGATCGGTGAAGGTGATGCGCTCGGCGGTCCGCCCAGCTGCCCGGTTGCGTTCGGAAAACGCTGGGCGCCGACCGGTGCGCACGCCGCGAGCAAAAGCGCGAGTGCGGCGATACGCCGCGGCATTCTCATTGGCCGCCTCGATTCTGACGGTCCGATCTACCTCGGCGGGTTTCCGTACTGGAGCGTTTCGGCTATTTCGCGTACTCCACCGCTCGAGTCTCTCGGATCACCGTGACCTTTATCTGACCGGGGTACTGGA
>VBIZ01000015.1 GCA_005880575.1 Chloroflexota bacterium
CTCAAAGACCGGCTCGTCGCCGATGCCGTCGCGATCCTCGGATCAATAGACATTGTCCTCGGGGATGTGGATCGATGAGCGCTCATCCTCGCTGGCCACTCGACCGAAACCCTCTGTTCGCGCCGGGGTCCCCCCGGCCTCGGACGCCTCGGCCGGCTCCCCGTCGCGCGGGGGCCCTCGGTCGAGTGGCCAGCGATGTTTCCCCCAAGGCGGTGTCGTAGATGTTCGGGATCGTGGCGGGCATGCTCCGAACATTGCAGCACTTTGTGCATCCCCAGCCGGTCACTCGCAAGTACCCGTACGAGAAGCGCGATCTTCCGGAACGGTCTCGGGGCCTCATCGCTCTTCTGCTCGAGCCTGAGACGAGCATCTTCAAGTGCGAGTCGTGCCTCATGTGCGAGAAGGCCTGCCCGCCTCGCGCGATTTCGATTTCGTACACCTTCAGGAACGGTTTTCGCAAGCGGCCTCCGCTCGCGCCCCGTGCGTCGTACTACCGCATTCGCATGGTTCAGACGGCTCCCTACGGACCGCGACGGCCGATGTCGACCGTGGTGACGACGATCCCGGCCGAGGAGGACCGCATCGATCTCGAGCCGACGCGCCGGATCCTGCGAGAGACGCCTCTGGCCGCCGACCGGCTTACCAGGGTGCTGTATGCCGCGAACGCCGCCTATGGCTATCTCCCGTGGGCTGCCGCCGAGCTCATCGCGGCGGAATTCGGCAAGACGATGACCGACCTCTACACGACCGCCTCACTGCTCGCGAATTTCCGCGGCGCGCCGGAGGGCCAAGGGACCGCGATCCCGCGCGGCGGCCGCAAGTTCACCGGAAACCTCGGTGTCGCCGGTGTGTGGCCAGAGCTCTCGCCTCCGCCCGCCCACGATCGGCTGCACGAGGACGAGGTCCATCACCCCCTCGAGCCCGCCTTTGCCCGCTAGCACCGCGCCCCGCCTCCTCGAAACCGAGGCAGGCGGTGCTGTCGCGGCAGCGCGAGACCTTGCGGTCGACGCGCTTCTCGAGCTCATCGAGAAGAGCGGTCTGCGCGGGCGCGGTGGAGCCGGTTACCCGCTCGTCGACAAGATCCGCGCGGTGCGCCGCAACGCGGACGGTGGCCCGATCTATCTCGTCGCGAACGCGTACGACGCCGATCCCGGAAGCCCGCTTTCGCGCACGCTACTCACGAGAAACGCCGGGAACGTGATCGCCGGGATCGCGATCGCGGCGCAAGCGGTCGGCGCGACCGAGGCGTACCTGTACCTGCACCCCGACGCGGTCGAGGCGCGTGCCGCCGCCGAGGAGGCTCTGGCCAACGAGCTCGGTGTGCAGATCGAGATAGCCCTCGGGCCCGGTGGATTCATGGGCGGCGAGGAGACGGCGCTCCTCGCGGTACTCGAATCGCGTCGGGCGATGGCACGGCAGAGGCCGCCGTACCCGGCGTCGCAAGGCCTGCGCATGCGGCCTACGCTCGTCGCGAGCGCGGAGACCCTCGCGTGGCTGCCGCTGATCGTGGTGGAGCAGGCGCGTGCTTCGACGAAGCTCGTATCGGTGACAGGCGCGGTGGTCCGGCCGGGCGTCTACGAGGTCACGCTCGGCTCGCAGCTCGGCGAGATCCTCACAGAGGCCGGCGGCGCCAGCGGAAAGCTCAAGGGGCTTCACGTGGGCGGACCGACCGGCGGAATCCTCGCGAGCTCGCGCACCGACACGAGATTCGACTTCGACGATCTGCGCGTCGCCGGCACCCACATGGGCTCGGCGCAGGTCCGCGCGATCGCCGCGGGCACCTGCATCGTCAACGAGGCCGCGACGCTCTTCGCATATCTCGCGAAGGAGAGCTGCGCGATCTGCGTACCCTGCCGCGTGGGCACCAAGCGCGTCCAAGCGATTTTGGAGAGCACCTACTCGGGTTTGGGACGAGACACAGACCTCGCATGGCTTGATGAGCTCGGAACGCACATGGAGCGGTTCTCGCTGTGCGGCTTCGGAATCACCGCCCCCTCGATTCTCCGAACGACGATGCGGGAATTCCCCGACGACTACCGGATTCACATACAAGAAAAAAGATGTCCCGAGGGGGTCTGCAAGCCAATTAGGAGTCGCAGGTACGAGACGATGGTGCAGCCATGACCTTTCCCATAACAGCAGCGGGTGGCACCGGCGAGCGGGTTGTGCGCGAGCCGCGGGTCCTCGCGGGCAGCAGCGGCCGGGGTCTCACGTGCGGAGCGGCAGGGTGCGGCGAGCGCGCGGCCCCGAGCCGGGGACAGGACCCGCTGCGTCCGGGGACAGGACCCGCTGCGCCGCCACGCAACGGACGATAGGGTGAACATCACATGAGCCTGCTCGAGCGATTCATACAACCGGGCGAATCGCAGCTCCCGACGGTCTCGCATATGGGCGAGATCCCTTCGGGCCAACCGACGACAACGATTTGGATCGACGGGAAGGAAGTCACGGCGATCCCGGGCGAGGCGATCCTCCGCGCCGCGCAGCGCGCCGGCTTCGAAGTCCCGACGCTGTGCGACGACGAGAAGCTCGCGCCGGCGGCCGCCTGCCGGATGTGCCTGGTCGAGATCGAGGGCTACCACCGCCCGATGCCGTCGTGCCACCTGCCGGTCGAGCCGGGCATGAAGATCACGCAGGCGTCGGAGTCGCTGTTCAAGCTCCGCAAGCAGAACCTCGAGTACATCCTCAGCGACCACAACGCGTATTGCATGCCGCCATGCCAGGTGAGCTGCCCTACGCACATCGACATCCCCGGATATCTCGAGCTCATGTCGAAGGGCCAGCACGTCGAGGCTGCGCGCCTCGTCAAGGAAGTTCTGCCGTTCCCCTACATGCTCGGCCTGGTGTGCCCGAAGCCTTGCCAGGAGGTGTGCCGCCGTGGCCTGGTCGAGGAAGAGATCGCGATTTGCCAGTGCCACGGATTCACCGGCGAGCTCGTCATGGAGATGGAACAGGCCCCGACGCCATTCCCACAGCTGCCCGCGACGGGCCGCAAGGTCGCGGTCGTGGGCGCGGGACCCGCGGGCATGACCGCGGCGTACTACACCGCGCTCAAGGGCCACGCGGTCACGGTGTTCGACATGATGCAGAAGCAGGGCGGGATCGCGCGTTACGGCATCCCCGAGTACCGCCTGCCGAAGGTAAAGCTCGACAAAGAGCTGAACTCGGTGTGGCAGCTGCGCGACACCGAGTTCCGCGGCAATCAGATGCTCGGGCGCGATTTCTCGCTCGACGACCTGTTCACGCAGGGCTACGACGCGGTGTTCCTCGGTCTCGGCGCCTGGCGATCGAACGAGCTGCGCGTCCCCGGAGAGGACCTGCCCGGGGTCATCGAAGCGATCAACTACCTCCGCATGAACTCCGAGGGCAATCCCGTACCTGTCGGCAAGGGACAGAAGGTGGTCGTCATCGGCGGTGGGTTCACCACTTTCGACTGCGCGCGAACCTCACGGCGGCTGGGTGCGGATGTGACCGTGGTGTACCGCCGCTCGCGCAAAGAGATGGGCGCGCACTACAGCGAGGTCGACGACGCGGAGCACGAAGGGATCCGCCTCGAGTTCTTCGCCGCGCCGGTCCGGTTCGTCGAAAAGAATGGCCGCGTCGGCGGTGTCGAGTTCCAGCGGATGGCTCTCGGCGAGCCGGACGCTTCCGGCCGGCGCCGCCCCGTCCCAGTCGAAGGCTCGAACTTCGTGATCGAGTGCGACACGGCGATACCCGCCATCGGCCAGGTGCCGAACCTCGACTTCTTCGAGCGCGAGCAGGGAGTTCGCAAGACCAAGCGCGAGACCGTCATCACAAACGGTGCGCTCATGACGGATCGCCCCGGTGTCTTCGCTGGAGGCGACGTCCAGATGGGCGCGCGCACCGTCATCGAGTGCGTCGCGCAGGGCAAGCTCGCCGCGAAAGCGATCGACCGATATCTCGCGGGCGACGACATGGCGCGCGTCGCCGAGGAGATCGCCGAAGAGGAAGCGGTACCCGACCTCATCGACATCGTTCCCTACAAGCCCGAAGAGCCGCAGGTGCGCATGCCCATGCTCCCGTTCAAGGAGCGCGAGCTCAGCTTCCAGCTCATCGAGAACGGGTACGACAAGAACGCGGCCGAGAAGGAGGCGGCGCGCTGCCTCCAGTGCGTGTGCCCAGATGTGGGGCGGTGCCACCTGCAGCGGCTATCGCTGGAACACGGGCTTACCGATAACCGATTCCACCGCGCCGAGCCGGTCGACTATCACGACTACGAGTACGACTTCAGTCATGACTTCATCCTTCGCGACCTGAACAAGTGCATCAACTGCACGCAGTGCGTCCGCATCTGCCGCGACGTCATCGGCGCGAATTGCTACGGCCTCATGGGCGTCGGCTATGACTCGATCGTGACCACGCCGTGGAACGTGTCCCTCAAGTACACGGACTGCGTGTCGTGCGGTGCGTGCGCCGAGACGTGCCCGACCGGCGCGCTCATGATGCGAGAGCGCGACCTTCAGACCTATGAGCTCGACATCGTCCGGTGCATCTACTGCGGCGACTGCGTCGAGGTGTGTCCGCACGGCGCGCTCGGCGAGACGCCGAATTTCGAGATGTCCACGTACGGCCGCTTTGGCCGGACCGTGCTCGCCAAAGAAGAGCTCGCGGTGGCGCGGACATGGAAGCCATCGGAAGACATCCCGCTGGACGGCCACAACTCGCCGCGGCCTCCGGAGATCCGGCCGCCCGGCCCTCCGCGCTGGGGCGCGTGACAACCTGACGGTCTCGTAATCGCGCGCTCGCGAATAGACGCAGTCCCGATTAAGAGCTCACGGACCTACCGCCAGCGTGATCGTTACTGATGAGCTGGTGGCGAGACTCGAGTTTGCGACGTCGCGAACGTCGATGGTCTGCGAACCCACAGTCACCAAGGTGACCGAGAAGGTGCGCCTACCACCGTCGGAGCTCGTAAAGGTGTAATCCGATGGCAGCTGTGCGAGAAGATCGCTGCTGCTGAAGGTCACCCTGCCCCGGTACCCGGTCGCCACGTTCCCGAACTGGTCTCTCACGGTAAGAGTCACATTGAATGCCTGAAGCGAGGTCGCCTGGGACGGCGCGGCAAGGGCCATCGCCGCCGCGGTCGGCGTCGGTGTCGGCGTGGGTGTGGGAGTAGGCGTGGGTGTGGGAGTCGGTGTGGGCGTAGGTGTCGGGGTCGGTGTTGGAGTGGGTGTCGGCGTGGGTGTCGGAGTCGGTGTGGGCGTGGGTGTCGGCGTAGGCGTGGGTGTCGGCGTAGGCGTGGGTGTCGGCGTCGGCGTCGGTGCGGGCGCCGCCGTGGCGAAGGTCGCGTCGGGACTCGACGCGCTCTGACCGTACTGATCGACGCTGGTCACACGGTAGTGGTAGGTCGTGCTGGGTGTGAGTCCGGAGATCGTCAGCGAGTGGTTCGTCACCGGCGTGCCGTCAGACACGGTGCTGCCGTAGGCCGTTGTCGTGCCGTAGTCGACCCGGCTGCTCGCGGCGTTGTTCGTCTGCCAGCCGATGACCGTTCCCCCAACGGACGGCCGCAGGAGGAGGCCGAAGGCGTTCCAACTCGGCGATGACGAGGTGTCCGTCGCGCTCGCCCCGACCGGACCAGTCGGTGAGATGACCCTGGTCGAGGTGCGGATGAACGCGTTGCCGCCCTGAATGGCGCGCGCCGTGTATCCGCTTGGGGAGACGATGCTGTCGGTGTTGTTGTTCTCGGTGCTCACGACAAGGCTCCAGGCCTTGTCGGTGACGCTCGTCAGGCTTGGCCACGTGACGCTGGAGGTGTCTCCGTTGTTCACGTCAGGCGACACGTCGAGCGGTGTGGCGCTGTTCACGCCTGAAAGGGCATCGATTGTTCCGGACCAGGTGCTATCGGTCGAGCCGGTCCAGATGTAGCTCGCGGGCTCGTTCGCGGCGATCCTGTACCAGATCCCCTGATTTGGTTCGGGAAGCAGCGCCTGAGTCCACCCGGCGGGCGCGCTGAGCGAACCGGGCCACGCGGTCACCGTGGCCACGAGCAGGTCGGCGTTCTGCACGCCGCCGGGCACGCTCAGGGTGAGGCTCGAACCGCTCGAAGCCGAGTTGCCCGAGTGCGCGCGATAGGCGACCGAAGTACCGGGATCGCTCGAGGCATGCACTGCCGAGACCTGGAGCGGGATGGGCGTCGTCGTGAACGTGGAGTCCGGACTCGTCGCACTCTGGCCGAACGTGTCGACGCCACTGACCTGGTAGTGGTACGTCGTGTTCGGGGTGAGTCCGGTGAGCGTCAGCGAGTGGCTCGTGACCGTTGCTGCGTTCGCGACATTGCTGCCGTACGCGGTCGTGGTGCCGTAGTCGACCTTACTGCTCGCATTGTTGCTCGTCGTCCAGGTGATGACGGCGGAGCTCGAGCCCACGCTCGATGTCTGCACGTTCGAGATCTGAAGAGCCGGCGGCGGCGTGTACACGCTCGCGAGGACCGAGCTCACCCACTGCTGACGAAGGGCGAAGTAGCCATCCGGCGTGGTCGGGTGGATGCAGTCCGGTTGGCCATTGGGCGCGGTCGTGGCGATTAGCTCAGGGTGCGCCTGGAAGTAAGACCAGAGGTCAGGGCCCGGGATGACCTGCGGATAGGCCGCGTAGAGCGCGTCGATCTGCTGGTTGAGCAACGGGCCGTACTTTTGGACCAACACGCCGCTGCTGCTCCCCGAGCAGCCCCAGGGGATCTTCGGCACAAGCGGGATCTTCCCGGCGGCGAGGACGGCCTGGACCATCTTGACGTAGTTGTTGTAGAAGGCCTGGGCACTGATGTTCGGGTCGGCCTCGTAGTAGCCCGCGTCGTTCGTTCCGTAGGCGATGGCGACGTACTTACCCGGGAACAGCGGGAGCCAGGTGTTGATTGTGTTCGCGCCGTCCTGGCTGATCGTGCCGCCGATCGCTCCCGCCTCCTGCGCCGGGAAATGCGCCGGATTGGCGGCGTTGATGAGCTGCCCGAACGGACCGCTCCCGAAGTCGTGCCGCATCGCACCCTCGGTGATCGAGTCGCCGTAGAAGATCCAGTCATCCTGAAGGCCGGCACTGGCGTCATGGATGTCCATCTTGGCAACAACGCCCGTGGCGTTGGTCACGCCGTCCGTGGCGGTCACGTTCAGCCGGATCCAGTTGTATCCGGTCAGGTCGACGGGGTGCTCGCGGGAGTGGTAGTTGTTTCCGGTCACCGTGGCCAACGTGACCCAGCCGTTGGTCGGGACGGTTCCCCCGGGCGCCGCGTTCGCGTCGAGGGTGTAATCGCGCGGGATGTCGATGGGCTGCCAGGTGCAGCAGGGATGGATCTCGACGAAGCTGTAGTCGTACTGCACCGTCGCGGGGTCGTTGTACCAGGCGACGAGCACGCGCCCGCGTTGGGCCGCCGGAACGCCGGATAGGTCGTAGGCGAGGTACGTAGGCGCGGCGGTGGACGGGGTGTTGCACGCGCGCCAGCCGCGGGTGTAGTTGGCGTCGTTGGCCCACGCTGCGGGGGTTGCGCCGCCGCAGTTGTCGTTCGTGAACGCCGGGACGCCGCGGCTGATGAGCGGTATCGCGGCGGGGACCGCCGACACCGATGCGGCAGGGCTAGATGTCTGAGTCTCCGCGGACGCTACCCGTTGGGAGGAGCCCAGGATGGCGTTTAGCGAGACGCTGAGACCCAGGAGGAGCCTGAGCAGAGTCCTTCCCATCGAACCGCGCCTTCGGTCCGCCGCCACGCAGTGCAGTTGGCGATGTTCCCCTTGAGTTGAGGTGAAGGACCGCTTGAGTTTGTGCGTCAGGGCCTCCATCAGACGCAGACGCAGCCGCTCGATCCCATAGCTCAATGCGACCGCCAACCGGCGACCTGCTTCGGCCGATGGAGGGTTTCCGAGTTGGGGCTAGCCCCTTAACCGGTGAGCGGTGTCGGAGTCGGCGTGGGTGTTGGCGTGGGCGTGGGAGTTGGCGTGGGCGTGGAACACGGAGTCGGTGCAGGCGTCGGAGTCCACGCAGGCGTCGGCGTAGCTGTCGGAGTCCACGTAGGCGTAGGCGTCGGAGTTGGCGTAGGCGTCGGAGTGGGCGCCGACGTAGAACCTCCGCCGTAAAGGCACGAGTCCGCCGCAGGTTGCTGGAACGCGCGGATATGTCCGTCGTAGGCGTCGCGGATCCAGAAGACCGGAACGGAGTAGCTCACCGAGTCACACTCGACGTCTTCGGTGCTGTCGCCTGCGTACGGAGTGAGGGCGAGCGCCGAGACCTTTGTCCCGGTCTTTGTGTACTCGAACAGGATCGAGCACCCCGAGATCGTGACGAAGAGATGCGCACCGCCCACGGTCACACCGCTGCTTTGGCTGTATCCGCACTCGGTCGTCATGTCGTTCGGCGGTACGTTCACGTCGAAGTACGGTGTTCCGTCCACGAGGACCGCGCTGCCGCGAGCGCTCGCATACGTGTGGTAGTGGTAGATGCGCACGCCGGCATCCGAGCTGTACCAGATCGTGTCGTCGGCAGCGTCATACGCCAGCTTGATCTCGTTGGGGAAGTCGCCGACCGGCTGAAACCCAGGCCGGTCAGTGTTGGGATCGACCTTGAACACGAGCGTCGCGACGCCGGTCTTTCTCAGGAGGTAGATGGACAGGCCGTCGCCGCCGACTGCCCAGAACGCACCGCGGCCGGCGTCGTATGTGAGCGTAGTGATCCCCGAGGACGCGCCCGTGATCGGGGTGTCGACCTGACCAGCGGCCTGCTGCGTCGCTCCAGCGGCGGGAACGTTGATCCGATGGAGGAGAGACCCGCCGTAGCCGGTATGGTAGAGATACGAGCCGTCGAAGGCGACGCTCGGTGAGATGTTGTCGGGATATTGCTCGTTGACGATCACATCGGCGATGAGATCGCCGGGGGCCGCCACCGCGGGGCGGGTCCCGAGAAGCTGCAGGAGCAGCGCGGCCGCGACCGCGGTCGATGCGACCCTGTGGCGTGTGGATCCGGCCGCCCGGCCATTCTCGGCCACGCCAGGGATTCGACTCCAGCCGCATTGAGGTCCATTGCGGATAGGCGTTAAGGCACCATCAACGGTCCGTTACGGGAACGTTGTCTTCTCAACGGCCCGGCCGCGCATTTCCGCTCGGAGCGGTGGCCGTTAGCGGAAAAGCGGCGGCGGCGGCGTTGGCAGCGGTAGCGGCAGCGGAGGCAAGATCCCCGGTGCCGGAGTGGGCGTTGGAGTTGGCGTAGGCGTCGGTGTTGGTGTCGGCGTTGGTGTAGGCGTGGGGGTCGGTGTCGGTGTCGGCGCCGATGCTGACCCCCCGCCGTACAGGCATGAGCCCGCAGTCGGCTGCTGGAAGGCGCGGATGTGTCCGTCGTAGCCATCGCGGATCCAGAAGACGGGAACCGAATAGCTCACCGAGTCGCACTCGAGGTCTTCGGCGTTCGAACCCCCGTACGGGTTGAGGGCGAGCGTGGCGACCTTCGTGCCCGTCTTGGTGTACTCGAACAGGATCGAGCACCCCGAGATCGTGATGAAAACGTGGTCGCCGCCCACGGTCACGCCACTGCTCTGGCTGTATCCGCACTCGGCAGACATGTCGTTCGGCGGCACGTTCACGTCGAAATACGGCGACGTGTCGACGATCGCGGCCGTGCCCTGGGCGTCCGCGTACGTGTGGTAGTGGTAGATCCGCACGCCGGCGTCCGAGCTGTACCAGATCGTGTCGTCGCTGGCGTCGTACGCGAGCTTGATCTCGTTGGGGTAACCGCCGACCGGCTGGAACCCCGGACGGTCGGTGTTCGGGTCGATCTTGAACACGAGCGTCGCGACGCCCGTCCTTGTCAAGAGATAGATCGATAGGCCATCGCCTCCAACAGCCCAGAAAGCGCCGCGGCCGGCGTCGTAGGTGAGCGTCATGATCCCTGACGACGCGTCCGTGATCGGCGTGTCGACCTGACCGGTGGCCTGCTGCGTCGTGCCCGCGGGGGGAACGTTGATCCGGTGGAGGACCGACCCGCCGTAGCCCGTGTGGTACAGGTACGCGCCATCGAAGCCGACGCTCGGGGAGATGTTCTCGGGGTAGGGCTCCTTGACGATCACGTCGGCGACGAGGCCGCCCGGCGCCGCGATCGCGGGGCTGATCCCGAAAAGCGTCAACTGCATCAGCAGCGCGGCACCGGCAACCGTGGCGGCCCAGCGGCTAGCGCATCGCGCTGCGCGGCCCTCCTCGATCACATGGTCGATTTCACACTGCGCGCATTGAGGTGCGCTGCGGTTAGGGCATGACATCAATGGCTACGGCTCCCGCCGGCTGGGCCGGGTCGCTTGCGAATCAATGCACCGTCATGGCGTTCGCAAGCCCGCGTTACCCCATCTTTTCATTGGGGAGCGAGCGATCGAGCGGCCGAGCCAATACGCTCGGCCGGTGGGGAATCTCGCTGAGCGGATCGAGGCGCGCATCCGGGCGCGGGGGCCGATCACGTTCGCCGACTACATGGAGAGTGCCCTGTTCGACCCGGAGGATGGCTACTACACGACGCGCGCGTCGCTGGGATTCGAGGGCGACTACGTCACGTCGGTCGATCTCGGCCCAGCGTTCGGCCGATCGCTGGCACGCGGGGTCGCGGTCCTCTGGGCGCTCGGTGGAAAGGCGTCAGTCTG